>JBIKZT010000007.1:0-30711 GCA_044354565.1 Ilumatobacteraceae bacterium | reverse complement strand
CGACGGGCATATATATGGCTGTCAGCAATGTGTACAAGCCGACAAGTGACAACAATGGCTTGTCACGCCACAGTGCGTTCATACCTATTCGTGTTTCTCTGAAGACGTTGCCTACAGAGAAGGACTGTTTTGTTCGAATGTGGCTGGTGACAACAGGAATGAAGAAAGCCAGGCATGAGGCGAGAACGAAGACAATTGCAATGAGATAGAAGGTCGTATTGATGCCGACAAAACTGATTGCAAGCGCTGCACCGGTGGGGCCGATGACTGTTCCAATAGTGGCCGCAGCTTCGTAGGTGCCGTTGAACTTGGTTAATGACAGTCCATCGCGCTCTGCAACCGCTTGGATCAACGATTTGCGAGCAGTTGCTCCAGCTGGATCAAACAGTGCACCGGCGATGGCAATTATCAGAAGAGATGCAAGATTCAGTCCGAACAAAGTTCCGACAATTGGAAAGAGCAGAACAGAGGCAGCCGAAATGATGTCGGCCCAAATAGAAACAGGTCGAGCCCCAAGCACCGCAATCAGCCCGCCAATTATCGGTGCAGTGAAGATGACAGAAAAACCACTGACACCGAGCACAACTCCCGCGTTTGCAGAAGAACCTGTTATCTCAAGAACTAGCCATGGAATAGCAATGTGAACTGCTGAGTTGCCAGCGGAGGCAAACATTGCAGATACTGCCAAGAGATAGCTATGGCGAATCCGCATTCGTATAAGAGTAGGCGACCGCACATATCAATTTATGTCACAGCAATTGCCAGGCCATGTTTACAGAGCTGGAATAATTTGTGAGAGTTCTACGGCGCGACTATCAAGCAACGCAGCATGACGTACTTTTGCGATTTCGCGGTATTTCGCATTATCCAGTTTGTCGATGAAATGTTGACGTGTCGGGTAGCGCACAAGAATTGCTAAATCCCAGTCCTCGTCACCGATGATGGTGTTCTTTGCAAGACCAACCCAGATTGGATCACTACCGAATTTCACATCCTCTTCGTCGTTGAGCTTGCCGTAGCGGCGAAACGCCTCGCCACCGGACATACCGTCAACACCAAAACCGTCTAGTGCTATGTCGCGAAACTTCAACAAGTTCAGCATGATGATTGATTCGTTGGGGTCTAGTGCTCGCATCGCGTCGATGGCTGCGTCGTTTGCTTCAATATGGTGCATTCCCCAACTGTATTACTAAAAGATAACTCCACGCACACACAGGATGCCAATAACCAAGACTGCTACCCCCAGCAGTTTTGATACCGCTGTTGAAGGCCACTCCTTGCTTTCGCGTGCAAACCAATCAGCTATACCCAAAGCAATACCGGGGACACTCAACAATACAAACGCATACAGAAGCGCATTTGGCGATTCGCCGTATCGGTCATTGATCAACATTCCCCACCACAACGAGATAAACAGCATTACAACTACACGAAATAGATTGCGTGGCAGATACCGATGGACAGGAGCAAAATTGGGGAATTGATCAACAAAATTGCCAACAACTTTTGGTATGAAGAACATTGCGCCACCCACCCAAAGTGCCCAGTTGTTTCCAATGAATGGAGCTGCAACAAATAGGAACATTGCGGTGCGGATAACGACCGAAGTGAATGGCTGCATAGGCGCTACTTCACGGAATTCTTCAACTTCTACAATTCGAAGTCTCTGAGGTGCATATATTCGAGCAACATTTTCAAATATCCACCGTGAAGCAATCGCAAGAAGTACAACTAATTGAATGAGGTCAGTTCGGTCAGAGTGAATTGGCTTGAATGTCGTCAGAGATGGAAGCGCGCCGAACATGCCTCCGGCTGCCCACGCCCCGAATAATGCACCGAGTACAAAATCCACCAACCTCTTCCAATGAATTTGATCTTCGTTTGAATCACGCCGGAAGGGACGTGTGGAAGCCGCGATAAGTGGTGGTGCAAATGCAAACACTGCGATGCCGAGAAAGCCTCGAACTGAGTCCACGGATGTGAATCCTCCGCCAAGCAAGAGAGCGATGCCAAAACTAAGTACAAAGAGCATTCCGGCGAATGCGTCGATAACACCCAAAATGCAGATTGCAATCACAAAACTGAGGGAAGGAATCATGACAATGAAATTCGTATCGAACGCACTTGCAATTCCAACTGCGATTGCGATCAACGGGATCAATAGCCACATGAAACCAAGAAGTGTTCGAACGTATGCACCATCGTCAGCAATGCGAGAAATCAGTGGTGAAACTCGATCAAATGACGAAGCAATTCTGTTTAGTAAAAGATCAACCCACTCAAATCGCGGCGCTCGGAATCGGTCCTCACGCAATTCATTTGAATGAATTCCATATTCCGCTCCAACTGAAGATATTTCTCCACCAGCTTCTTCGCGTTCCACGTTGTCTTCGTTGGGAGTCTCGCCATCTGGTGATTCACTCTGGGAGGACGTTGCGTCAGGGCCCTTTCGAGAAATGGCCAACAATGCAAGTGCAGATGCCAACAACGCAGTTGTTGCTGAATTACTGAGTGGAGGCGCGGGCGGCGGAGTCTTACTTGTTGATGATGGCACGACAACTGGAGCGGCCTCTTCTGCCGTTGGCACTATCTCTACTGCAACTTCAACACTACGCAATGTTCCGTCTGGAGCAATACCGTTCAATTGTGCAGTGTGATCTCCAGGAGGCACTGCATCACCTATGGCATATTGCTCATTGAAGTTTCCATAGCCGTCTACTTGCAATTCTCCTAATTTTGTTGGAGTTGAAAAGAGCCATGTCGATGCTGGTGTAAAAGGTTTCAGTCCACTTCCTGCGATGGTGATGAGATCGTTTGCCTCAAAAATTGGCATGCCACGCGGGTTCAAACGCAAAGTGACAGAAGACTTTACTTTGGCTCCAATCTTGATCATGAGGCCGTCACTCGTAGTAATGGTCAGCGTCGTGTCGCCTTTTTCAACTTTGACCCATCCATCTTTCGCCATACCAGCGATTGCTGCAACGCCTTCAACCAGTTTTGCTTTCTCTGAGGTGTCATACGGGACGAGAGAGTCGGGGAGAGTTGTTGTTGTCGGAGCGACTGTCGTTGTCGTAGGTGCCACAGTTGTTGTTGTCGGAGCGACTGTCGTTGTCGTAGGTGCCACAGTTGTTGTTGTCGGAGCGACTGTCGTTGTCGTAGGTGCCACAGTTGTAGTCGTAGGCGCGACTGTCGTTGACGTAGTTGAAGTCGTGGTTGTTGTCGGAATGGTCGTATCAATAAGTAGAGATAGTGATGGACTGGCTGCTGAATCATTTCCGGCGCTGTCAGTTACCACTGATGTGACAGCCCACGTACCATCGGTGAGTGTCAACAATTCACAAGTGGATGCGACGGTTGAGTCATAGCTACATGTAACTGTGGTTGAACCTTGTACTGCAGTCATCGTGACCGTGTCGCCAGTTTGCACCCCAGAAACTCCAACAGCAGGCGTGGTGATAGATGTGGTGTTATCAGTTGAGGATGAACCATTATCTGATGCAGCATCAAGATCTGGAAGTGATGGTCGACTTGGTGCCGCTGTGTCAATGACGATGGTCAAGGAAGCTGATGTACCTGATGCATTGTTCTGACTATCAACTCGGCTCGACGTGAGTGTCCACGTGCCGTCAGCCATTGATGGCAAATTACATGTGGTATCACTTGACGACGCAACGTATGTGCAAGAGACGGTGGTTGAACCTTTAGTGGCAGTCATCGTGACCGTGTCGCCGTCATTGACTCCGCTTGCCCCCACCGCAGGTGTTGAATCATTTGTTAACTCATCACTTGTTGAGTTTCCGGTATCCGAAGCGTTGTCAAGGTCGGGATTATTCGGCGCTGAAATGGCGGTGACTGAGATGCTCAGTGTTGACGAAGTCGCTCGACTAAGAATGTCCTCTACCGAATACGAAACCTGAGTAACTGCTCCTGTGAAACCACTTTCTGGTGTGAATGTCACTTCACCCGTCGATTGGTTCACTGACCAGATGCCTTGACCGTTGACTGTGAGGCCTAGTTCCGTACAGGCGGGCGGTGTTTCGCTTGTACCGCAGAGAAATAATGAACTAGCGGTAATGCCGGTTCCGGTGTCGTTAACAAGTGGCGTAACTGTGATGCTGCTGGTGACTACACCAGATGCCGAATCAGCAACTGCCGATGGAAGGGTAGGGGGCGTAATTGATGCACTGATGGTTGATGAGAATGTTGCACCAACAACATCAGAACCTGTGTATGTGATTGGTGTTGCATCGCCATAAAACAGCGCAAGCGGGATGAAAGTTACAAGTCCTGTGGAGGTGTTTAGTAACCATGTTCCTTGGTCCGCGACAACAACTGAAGTCGACAAACAATTCGGTGCAGTTTCGGTGACATCACACAGCTTCATACGCGTAGAAGAAAGGGAACTCCCGGAGTCGTTAGTAAGAGGGAGATACGCGAGCATGTCGCCTAGTTGCCCGGTTTGTGAATCAGCAATTGGTGCTGGTGCAGTCGGGGCACTGACTGTGACGTTCAAGGTAGATGATCCACATGATGAAGGTGGAGTGGCTGGCGCCCATGACCCACTAATTGTGTTGCAGACCACATAATTCACAGGAGTCGCTATTCCAGAGAAGGTGACAAGTGGAACAAACGTGACAGTTGTGCCTGTGAGTGTCCACGTTCCTTGATCTGTGACATCAATGGAGTTCCTGGTGCAACCGGTGGAGATTGTTTCAGATGCAGCGCACAACTTCAACGATGATGTATTGAATGCGACAGTTCCCTGTGTTGTGTAATCAGACGGAGTGACGCCTGCAGAGTCGTTTGAAAGCGGGGTAAAACTTGCAGTAACAGTGTGTGCAACGGTTCGAGAATCAGCAGAGGCAGATACTGCAGGTGGTGGCAATGCGATGAACGTAATTGTGTCTGTAGCTACTTGTGTATTGGAATCTTGCACGGTGTAACGCAGTATCCGCGTTCCCGTGTAGCTGGCATTTGCAGTAAATGTGACAACGCTTCCGGAGATGTCGTAGCGCCCCTCATTGGCCACAATTACAGTTGTCTTCGTACATGATGGAGCTGTCTCTGCAGGACTAACTTCGCACAGGCGAAGCGACGAGGCAACTAGTGTTGCAGAACCTGCTGCTGAGTCGTTCGCAAGAGGAGAGACCGATTGGTTGTCACCTTTCGGTGCTGCTGATTCATCTGGTCGTGCTGTTGGTGGCGCGAGCGTTGTAAATGAAACGGTGCTACTTGCTTTAGTGCCGCGTGAATCTGCCACTGAATATGTCAGTGTCGAAGTGCCAACAAAGCCAACTTCACCAGTAAACGTGACGACACCCGTTGAAGTATTTACTGAATAGGAACCTTCGCCTGTGACGGTGCGTGACGTAGCGGAGCAGTTTGGAGCAGTGTCGCCGGAACCGCATAAACGCACAGATGACGCTGTGATTGTTGCCCCTGATGCACCCGTATCATTCGTGGCTGGGTTCATTGTGATTGCCATTGCAGTACCGCCAGATGCATTGTCGGCTCGTGCAGTTGGTGGTACTGCCCATTGCACAACAATCATGCCGTGGCCACCTGCTGCCGCAGTAACTGTGGTTGCATTACCGATTCCGCCACTGCCGATTGCGGCAACATATTGATCGCTTGTACGTCCACCTGAGAGTGGTGCAGTAACGGTTCCTTGACCGCCAGTAGTTGACGTCACGGTTGTGGTTCGCGCGGTATCGATGTAACCAGAGCCACCACCGCCACCTCCGTTTTGAATACCACTCGAACCGGTTTGGTGATTTCCGCCCCCTCCACCGAAGTAGCCACCGCCTCCACCGCCTCCACCTTCTGAGTTATTGGCAAGCGTGCCGCATCCGCGGCCACCTTGGTATTGCGTTCCTGCGGTGGACGTCACCGTGCATTGTGTAGTGCCAGTTGCCGCAGCTCCACCGGCAAGCAATGTTCCTGCTCGACCCGAGGTGACCGCGTTTGTTCCTTGGCCGCCACTACCGACACCGCCTCCACCGCCACCAACGGAATCGGTATTGATTCCCCAGGATGCTCCACCGCCTCCACCGGCGATAACTACAGGAGTTGCCGTTCCGCTTCCTGTAAACAGACCAGAAAATCCACCACCACTTGAACCTGCGTTATTTCCAAGAGTGAGACTTGGACCTCCTGCACCACCACCGCCATACCCAGGGTTGGTATCACGTGCATCACCACGTTCACCAACGACCACATTGAATACTTCGCTAGATGACTGAATGGTGACAGTTGATTTCACATATCCGCCGGCTCCACCGCCGGGATAATTAGTGGACACAACTCCACCACCACCGGCACCCCACACTTCAACACTGAATGTGCTGCCGATAGGTAAATCACTTGGTGCTGTAAAAGTTTGTGCGGCTCCGTAATAGTTGAATCGTTTGCAATGTGTAAACACGCCTGCAGTTGGTGTGCAATCAACAATGACTGGTGCAACAGCTTTAATGACATTTGAAACTGCCGATACTGACGCCAGTAAGTTCGAACGTGATTCGACTACTCGGTAGTACAACGCACCAGTTGTTGTAATGGTTGTTGCAATTTCTCCTGAAACATTTGTGTAGGTCACGCCATCGGTTGATGATTGCCATTGAAATGTGGATGAGCCGCTTGTTGCCCAAGTTCCACCTGTCGCCGTCAACGTCGCACCTACTGCAGCGGTACCAGAGATTGTTGGTGCAGTGGAATTCACAGGCGCAACAAGTCCGGGAGTAATTCCGCTTCCCGCAGTTGTAGAGCCGCCGGTTAACAGCGCTATGTAACTAGAGCCACCACCGCCACCACCGTTGTCACCACCGCCGCCACCGCCGAACCAGCCGCCACCGCCGCCACCGCCTTCATCATCGCCTCGACCACCCAAATAAGCAATGCCGGCAGTGCCATTACTGCGCGCCGAAGAACCACGTGCACCGCCTGCAATTTGAGTTCCACCTTTTCCACCTGATCCGCCACCGTCGATACCAGTGGTTCCGCCGCCAGCACCACCGTTACTGGTACCGCCATATCCGCCGCCGCCACCACCGCCAGCAGTTGCGATATCGGAAATGCCATTTGCAAGGCGGATGGCAGATCGTCCACCACCTGAGCTGTAGGGCGTCGTCCCTGGGGGGTAGGGGCCAACTTGGCACGATCCACCCTGACCCCCGCCACCATATTTCAATCGTGTGTGCAAACAATTGCCGACAGTCCCACTTGCGCCAATTTCGCCTCCACCTCCTTGACCAACAATCACTATGAACGAATCACCCGGTGTTACCGCGTACGTTCCCCCCGCGTATCCACCGCCACCGCCCGAACCATGGCCAATCGCTGTTGCGCCGCCACCGCCGGCACCGATGAGATGAAACTGAACCGTCGTCACACCGCTCGGCACTGTCCACGATTGGTCAGAGCCGTTAAACAAATATGTGACGTAATACGTTGAGCCTGACACTGTGTATCTGATTACGACGCATCCATCGCCTGCTCGCGTCGATGCTGCAGTTGCGCTGACTGCACCGCCGACACCGACACCACTTACACATGATGGGGATGTTGAGGTTGAACCAGAAGATGCAATGGAGTTGATTGATGCGCCAGGTTGGACGCCATTGCCTTCCCTCGTGAAACCATTATCAAGCAGTGATACACAACTTGAGCCACCTGCACCACCTTGAACCCAGTGTCCGCCACCGCCTCCAAAACATCCGCTTCCGCCGCCGCCGCCTTGGTGATATCCGTTTCCACCTAGGTAGGCAGCTCCGTTAGTTGCAGGGGATGTTGTGACACCGCCAGCAGTTTGCGTTCCGCCAGTCACGATGGATGAAACAGAAAGGCCAACAGTTCCTCCACCAGCTGCGCCATTACCTGTCCAGCCACCGCCACCACCGCCGCCAGCCGTCACTAAATCAGTAGAAGATCCAGAAAGACGAACGGCTGATCGTCCACCACCAGAACTACCACGACTGTCAAAAGCCTGGCCGGCTCCGTAACACGAACCTGAACGTCCGCCGCCGCCGTAAGTAGCAACTGTGCGGTAACAGTTCGCAGAAACAAGAACGCCGAGCACGCCGCCGCCAGCTTGCCCAACTACAACTGTTAATACTTGCGCGGGGGTAACTGCGTAGGAGCCAGTTGCAAAACCACCGCCGCCACCGGATCCGTATGTTGTACCGAGTGGCACGCCGCCGCCGCCGGCACCGAGTAAATAAAAAGTTGCACTTGTGACGCCGCTTGGCACTGTCCATGTTTGGTCTGCGCCGGTGTAATTGAAGGTGTCGTACTCGTATGCACCATTCACGAAATACTTGACAACAACACAACCGTTACCGCCGCGCGTTGTTGCAAGTGTTGTGCTTCCAATTCCGCCAACACCGACACCGGTTGTACATGCGGGTGACGTTGCAACGGCGGCCAATGTCTTGGCGGGAGTGCCAGCGAATACAGAGACGAACGTTGTCGAGAGCAAGATGCATAGGCATGCAAAAAGACGCAGTGCAATCCCTGCGTTTTTCATGCATGCGAAGGGCGCTACGCCCGATGTGGCTCCGCCGGCGTTCATCCTTATGAATTATAGGTATCACCTAGAAATCACCGCTAATTTCCCCGAGAGTTTGCCAGCTTTTTTACTGTTGTCGACATTCAAACCCTCAACCTCAGCAAGAGGGTGATGAATAAGTACTCAGGATCAAGCATCGAGAGAGCAGTGGTCAACAACTCTCTGACATCCCGTGTGATTTAGACTCTCTTAGAACCAAAGGGGCTTTATGAACGGTGATCAAATGATGAGGGCGCATTCCGCCACCCTTCCTGCTCCACAATTTGATAACCCCGCATGGGTGACCCCCATTGCATTGGCCGATGCGCGGGTTGCCATTGTTACATCGGCGGCGTTGTACGCAGCTGGTGACGAAGCCTTTACTGCCGTCGACACTGGTTACCGAATCATTGATCGCGAACGTCGAGATTTAGTTCTTGGTCACTGGAGTCCCAACTTTGACCAGATGGGCGTGAAGATGGATCTCAATGTGGTGTATCCCATTGATCGTCTAGAAGAAATGGCTGCACAAGGAATCATTGGTTCTGTTGCGCCTCGGCATATCTCTTTTGCTGGCAATCAGCCAGACGATGTTTCAACGATTCGTTTAGACACCGGCCCGGCAGCGGCTACCCAACTTCGCCAAGACGGCGTTGATGTTGTCATCTTGACACCTGTTTGACCTCTTTGTACGCGCACCGTGAGTGTGCTTGCACATATTTTTGAAGCTGCCGGAATTGCAACTGTTGTGTTGTCTTCCGTTCGTGAGGTTGCACAGAAAGTTGCTCCACCGCGAGCACTTCATTGTGAGTTTCCGCTTGGTCGTCCACTAGGAATTCCAAATGATGTTGACTTTCAGATGGACGTATTGAATCGAGCCTTTGCTCTGTTGAAAGAGCCATCTGGTCCCGTCCTGCTGGATCATCCAGTTGTGATTGAAGCAGATGAGCAACCAGTTTCCTGTGCAATCCCGCCACGGTTTGATGCGTCGCTACCACCGTGCGTGGACGAAGCACGTGGCATAAAGAAGGCATACGTTCGTGCGTTAGAGCGCAGGGGAGTAACTTCAGTAGGTCGCTGCATTACGGCAGACGAGGTGCCGAGTGCTTTGACAGTTCTTCATGCGATTGCAAACGGACAAGATTGGACCACTGCTGAAATTCCAGGTGGAAACATAATGTCGGTGTGCCATGACATTAGAACGTATTACGAAGAAGCCGCACTCGAATTGATTGACGGACCAGCACCTGGCGGACGAGCCATGGAGAATTGGTTCTTCGAAAAGACAGAAGCGGGTGCGACTGTGCTGAATGCGCGCACAGCAATGAAAGATGCAGGCGCGAAATTTCCCGTCTGGTTCTACATGGCACCAGGCAATCGCTAGATCACTCACTCTTACTTGAGAACTGAACGCTTGCTCACTGCGCGCATGATTGGCCGCTCAATCACGTAATAACTGAGCGATGCAATGGCGATGCTTGCGGGGAGTACAACGAGAAATCGAAGAAGGACCTGACCATCATTCTCGGTGTACGGCATGTACTTTTCTGCAAAATTCCCACCAAGAAAAGCCATGTGCCACAGGTAGATGCCGTATGAGATGGTGCCCAACCAGGTGAAGAGTCGCAACGACATAGCTTTGACGAGTAACGATTGAGAGTCCACACAAAACGGGGCAACTAGCAGAACAGATGCCAGGCCATACAAAAAATGACCGAGAAGTTCAATATGGAACTCTGACTTGTTCAAACCAATCGCCATATTTATGTTGGCACTCATGAGCCACACAAATACTGAAACCAGAACAAATGCACCGGTGTGATTCGCGATGAAAATTCTCACCTTCGAAAGTATCTGTGCTGACGCAGGAGCCTCAACCAACACAGCGAGACCCATGCCTAATGCCAAAGTGTCCACATGGGATGGCAGCCATATATGCGCCGTCTTCAGAAACCAAAAATCTGTTTGATGAATAAAAAGCCGAAACACATAGGCGCTAAGGAAGAGAACGCTGAGTGCTTTTAGAAGACTCGACACCGATACGGGACCGTCTCGTCGTTTCGTCTGGCGCACAAAAACAAAAGCAAACGCGGGCACAACGACATAGAAAGACATCTCGATGGCCAACGTCCAAGCCTGGCGAATTCCGGTGAAAACATTGTGCTTAGTAAATGAATGAACGATAAAAACGTTCCTGATAAAACCAGATGTGTTCACAATTGTTAGGGCGTCGAGTCCGGCCAATACGAATAATGCCAACCAGTACCCAGGAAGAATACGTGCTGCCCTCTTTAGGTAATAGTTCCGGGTCTTTGGCAGGGGTGAACCATGGATCAGCGAATGAGCAAACGGCCGGAAAATAAGAAATCCACTGAGAACAAAAAAGATAGCCACACCTATATTGAGCCGGTCAATGTAGGCCCCACTCGAATTTGCGTGAGCAACGGTGTATCCGGAAACAAAAGATATGTGGTACACAACAATCAAGATTGTAGAGATACCTCTGAGTGAGTCCAGAGCAGAGTTTCGTTTACTCATTTCAATGTTCACCTATGGGGCTATGAGTTGTAGGACTTTACTTGGGCGATAAATGTGTTGAGTTTCTGAAGAAGCACTTCTTCAGAGCAGAAGTCCTTCATAAACTTCGTTGCATTCTGAGACATCTCGTCGTATCGCGCCGAATCTTCGGTAGCCACCTTGTAGCTATCTAGAAATGCATTGCGAAGTGAGTCCCACACCACAGGAAATCGGAAACAACGTAGGAGCATTCGTGGGTCATGTGGCCAGCTATGCCATGACTTCGTATTTTCCACAATGAATGAAGTGTTGGGGAAAATGTAATCAGTCATTGCCGTATGACATGGTGCAACAGCAGGGGTTCCAGCACTCATGAATTCAAGTAGAGGCAAACATTGGCCTTCACCGCTTGAAGCATTCAGTGCAAACGTGGTGCCAGCGATTAACTGGTCGTAGGCATCCTTTTCAAGGTGACTTTGTATTGCCACTACGCGGCAATCAAATACGCCTAGGTGGTTGACTACATCCCACACTGCATTTACTCCTACGACCGGATCCGATTGGATCAACTTCAGAATCAATGTTGCGTTGGGGTTGGTCTCGTGTGCTGCGATAAATGCGGTGACGGCAGTGGTCCATTCCTTGCGGCCATCATTCGGGTTGAACACAAATGTGTAGACAACTCCATTGAATTCAAGGCTCGAAGCAGACTTTTCAATATGCTCGGCATCTACTGGCGGATTCCATGAATCGGCAACATAACCATCGACAAACAGAGACCATTTGTCTGTGCGGGGCCGAGCAGCCAATGGCGCATATTTATCCCACAGTGGTGCTGGGATAACAGCGATGGGGTAGTCATCGCCGATTTCTTTCTTCACTTGCTCTGCAGAGAATTGGCAGTGCGTGATGGCTCCGGGACTATTACGAAAAACGTGATACCAATTGTTCCGGTCGTCATCAAGCCAAGATTCATTCGGGATGGTGTCAAACTCCCAAGCGAATACAGGAATTGCATACTGAAGAGCCTCTTTCGGAACCTTATGAGGAGGGGTGAATGCAAGAAGCATCTCCTCATTGAGGTCAAGTTCAGCGGGACGCACTGGCGAATCTATGAGCACTTCAGTTTCTCCCAGATGTGGCATCAACGATTCGAAGTACTTGAGTACAAACCAATAACTGTAATCGCTTTTTCCTAGCTTGTCGCGAACATTGCCTTCATTGTGCGTTGCATACAACCGAAACTTAGGCATTGGGCCTCTCCTGCCATTGTGCGTATGCGTGTTTCATTTCTTCACATAGGCGTACCCAATCGAGGACATTTTCTAATTCACGTTCAACACGGTGCAGGTGGCCAGGTGTCTTTATTGGTTGGCGTAGCGGTGAGATGCGAGCAATGTTCTCCGAAGCCAGCTGAAGATTTTCGGTGCTGGAAATGATGAACCGAGTTATGTTCATATTGGTGTGAGGAGCAACGTTATTGAGAGATATGGAAGAGTCAACATGTATGTAGAGATCAGCTGCAGCCAGGAGAGAAGGTGCGTCTCTGTATGTGTCGTGTGTGTGAATTGCGATGACGCGACACTTGATTTCTCCAACGCGAAAGAAGAGAAACATGAGTTCTGAGAAAAATGAAGCGGCAGAAGTGTTGGAGTTCTGAATAATCAGAGTCGCGCTTGGGTTCTCTCTAAAGCTCCATAGAAATGCAGAAACCACATCTCGCCATTGGTTTGAATTGGAGGTCTCATTGAATATGGCAATAGTCGTAAACCCGGTTGTCTCTATTGCTGGTGTCTTCACAATTCGGGGTGTGTTTTGCTTGCGTTGCTTAGGTGCAAGCGCACTGATATTTGCGCGACGTTTTTTGGTCACTGCAGCCACCAGTACACCATCTGGGGGAAGAGTAACTTGCAGTCGGTGGATACCAATTCCCATACTTCTTGTGCCAGGACGAGAATTGGTCATCTCTGAAATAAAGCCTGAGATGCGGAGAAGGTGAGTGGGTTCCTCCGTTTTGAAACGGAAGATGAACTGTTGTGGTTCTTGTTCTAAAACAAACTGTGCCGAGCTTTTCCCCAAAGAGACCGACAATGGAGTTCCGATGTTTTCGTCAAAACCCTGAGCAAAAAACTGAATTTCACAATCACCATGGACGGAAAAGGGCAAAATGATGTGGCATGGATCAATCTCAGACCAGATACCCCATGGCTCTCGAGAATGAAAACCAACAAAATCAAGTTGCTGATGAGTGGTGTCGGCTAAGTCAATGAACGTTGGCGTTCCATCCCATGTTGCGTTGCTCAGACTTGGAGCAACGATTGAGATTTTCGAAACGCCTATTGCCATGGTTCGGGGATCATCCACCTCATCGAGGCGTGACGGAATGATGTTGCTGAACTCAATGGTGCGGCTCGGCGAATCGACATTGAAGAAATGAATTGAAGTGTGTGGTTGTTGAGCTAAGGCGATGCTGGAGGTAACGCCACCGATGGAAATGTGAATCTCTCTGCCAATGTTCGGACCGAAACCAACAGTCTCAATCTCGATGAACACTTCCCCGCAAACAAAGTACGGAAGAACAAGTTTTGGATTTTCTGTGCGGCTCCACACTCCCCATTCCTCTAACTCATAAAAGCCGAGTGCTATCAACGCATTAGGGGAATCGAGAGACTCAACGAATCTGCTCCAACGGCCATCATTCTCCTGAGTCGGCAGGCGATCAAAGAACTCCTGTTCTTTGTTGGAGAGATTTCCACCTCTGAAGTCGTTGCTATCTAACACGATCGAGTCGCGTGAGATTTGAATTGAACTAGTTGGTGGCGTTAGACGATTGATGTGGAAAAATCTAGTAGATTTTCGTTGTGAATTAGCAACGCGCTTATCATTTCGCTGGTGAATGCCCCGTAGTTCTAGGCCTAGGAGATAGATATGAAATCACTTGTTGTAAGATTTATTGGTCGTATACGACGGGCATTGGTTTCACCTTCTGCTTCAGTCGCTGAATCGGTTGCCCCGTCACTTGAAGAACTCGGTCTGGCTCACATGAATGAAACAGAGCGCGTGGGATTACGCGACGATGTGCTGCGTGGCTTTTACAACAATGAAACAGGCGAGGTGTTTACAGGAGTATCGATTACTGCGGATGACATTGTTGTTGATGTGGGTTGTGGTTCAGGTGGACCACTTCAGTTCCTAAGTACGCGTGGCGCCAAGGTAACAGCCATTGATGTAAGCGAGGAAGCAATCTCGGTTGCTCGTGATGCAGTTGCAAGCCAAGGCGGCATAGTCGATTTTGTTTTAGCGCCCACGCAAGAGATTCCAATTCCTGACAACTATGCAACGCGGGTTGTGTGTATGGAAGTTCTGGAACACGTAGATGATCCGGAGTTCTCGCTCTCTGAAATGTTTCGCATTGGCCAAAGTGGGGCCTTGTACTTATTGACTGTGCCCGATGCAGTTGCTGAACGAGTAATTGGGGTAGTAGCGCCGTCTAGTTACTTCCAAAAACCAAACCATATTCGTGTAATTGAACGTGACGAGTTTGAGAACTTGGTGCGAGGCGCGGGGTTGGAGATTTTGAAACATGACTACAGCGGTTTTATCAGCACCTTTCGCTTAGCAATGCTGATGATGCGTGGGCATACAAATTCAAAAGGCGAACCTGATCTGAAAGCCGAAGATGAATACCTCTTGAAGTGGGCGCGCATGTGGAACGAGATGCTGGATTGCCCAGAAGGTCGCGAGATGAAAGAGATGTTGGATTACTTGGTCCCTCGATCTCAAATCATCGTGGCTCGCAAGCCTTAGCGCATAGCGCTAGTTCACCATTCTTTCGCGGCCCTCCCAGTACGGCGCACGAAGATCCTTCTTCAGGATTTTTCCACTTGGGTTACGTGGCAATGCATCAATCCAGTCAACACTTGTTGGGCACTTGAAACGAGCAAGCAATCCCTTTGAGAACTCAATGATCTCTGCTTCCGTGACTGCAACGTCTGCTTTCTTCACCACGATGGCTTTCACGGTTTCGCCCCATTTTTCATGTGGCACACCAATGACTGCAACGTCTGCAATACCGGGATGGCTCATCAGGGCGCTCTCTACTTCTGCTGGGTACACATTTTCGCCACCAGAGACAATCATGTCCTTCACGCGGTCATGGATATAGATGTAACCGTCTTCGTCTCTGTAGCCAGCATCGCCTGTCTTGAACCAACCATCTGGGGTGATTGACTCAGCAGTTGCTTTGGGATTGTTCCAGTAGCCCTTCATCACCTGCGGCGACTTGCACCAAATCTCACCGACTTCACGTGCTGGGAGTTCTTTGCCGGTGTCGTTGTCCATGATGCGGATCTCTACGCCAGGCGCAGGTACGCCACATGAGCGCAGTCGATGTGCATTTGGTCCCTTCGGATCATGATCTTCTGATGGGAGAAGAGTGGTAGCACCTGTTGTTTCGGTGAGACCGTATACCTGCATGAAATCACACTTGAACGTTTCCACACTGTTGGTGAGTACTTCAAGAGAAATAGGAGACGCTCCGTAGACCATGAGTTGCAAACTTGAAAAGTCCGCCTCTTTCACACTCGGCATCATCAACATGAACTGCAGCACTGCAGGCACTAGGAAGCCGTGTGTAATTTTGTGCTTCTCAATCAGTTGAATAACTGCATTGGGATCCATCTCTCTCACAATGATTGAAGATGATCCAACAAACTGACCTGCAGTTGCCCAACCGCCGCCACCAATGTGGAAGAGAGGCATGGCGACAAGGTTGATCATGTCGTCGCTTAATTTCCAGAATGTGCGAGCACCTGGCAACATCACGAAGAAGTTGTTGTTGGTGAGCATGACGCCCTTTGGCCGACCAGTAGTTCCACTTGAGTACAACTGGAACGCAACATCTTCTGATGCTGACTGCACTCCGGGGTCTGTAGTGGCTCCGCTGTTCACCCACGTTTCGTAATCAGTGTCGCCACCGGTTCCGCCAATCACCACGATGAGTTGTGTGGTGGTGAGGTTGGCGCGAATTGCTTCCACAACTGGCCAGAAGTCGGCATGCACAACCAAAACTTTGGCGGCTGCGTCATTAACAATGAATTCCACTTCTGGTGGAGCAAGACGCCAGTTGATGTCGACCGACACTGCGTTGATGAGTGCACAACCGTAGAAAACCTCGAAGTGTTCGATGCTGTTCTTGTCGAGGAATGCAACTCTGTCTTGCACGCCAACGCCAGCTGCTTGCAATGCGTTTGCCACACGGATGGAACGTTCGTACAGTTCACCCCATGTGCGCGTGCGGTCACCTTCAATCAGTGAGTTGTCGGAAGCACGAGCTACTCCGTGGGTACGAACAATGTCAGCAAGGGTGGTGATGTCTTTAGCCATGCGAAAAATGTAGTCGCTCGGAGGGGGTCCGTGTACAGCGGGCTACGGCTGGGAAAGTTGAGTACGTGGCGTGTCAGTATCGGTGCATGAATTCCACCGTGTCCGTCATCAAAGAAGTATCCGCCCCCAACGATGTGGTCTGGGCCATGGTGACAGACTTGCCCCGCCTGGGCGAGTGGTCCCCCGAAAATCAAGGTGGAGAATGGGTAAAAGGTGCAACCGGCCCAGCGGTGGGAGCCCAATTCAAGGGTCATAACAAAAGTGGCAAGCGATCATGGTCAACTTCGGTGGAAGTGAATGCATGCGATGCTCCTCGTACGTTTTCTTTTGGCCTCATGGTGGGCCGCAAAAACTGGTGCGACTGGGTCTACGAATTAGAGCCAACTGCATCTGGAACCCGAGTGACACATAGTTGGGTAGATCACCGAAGCAAATTTGCCAGCACGTTAGGCAAGTGGATTAGTGGTGTTGCCGACCGAGGCGTCCACAACAAAGCCAACATGGAAGTCACACTCAATAACCTTGCTGCCGCCGCAGCATCAGTTAGCTGATTTCGTTTCTTACGCAATCCGTAACGTAAACGCGGGAGACGAGTCGGGCCGGTAGGGCAGAATTACGTCGTCACCAATGCGCGAGAGTTGGTGGTCATACCCCAACAAATATGTGTCACCTGTGGGTAGTCCAGCAATGTTGACAACTTTTGAATCCGGACGACCAAGCACCATGGCATATGTGAATCCGTCGGCACCGCGTGTGAGTCGGACAGTGGCACCATCTGATGTTCGTAGTTCAGTGATCTCATGCGGGTGAGAGGCGTAAATCGCAGCACCATTGACCTGTAGCCATTGACCAATTGCAAGTAAGCGCTCTTGTTGTATCCAGGGAATTTCACCAGATGCCATGGGGCCAACATTGAGCAAGAAGTTTCCGCCGGCCGCAACGATATTGATGAGCATATGAACTAGTTCAGTCGACGATGCATATGACGAATCATCTTCTTGTTCGTTGTAACCAAAGCTTGTGCCGATACCACGACACACTTCAAATTTCTTTCCTTCGAGAGGCGGAGTAGTGGTGTACTCAGGTGTCACAAAATCAGCATGTGCAGTGCCTTGCATTACGCCAAGAAAATCAAAGCGGTCGTTAACAACACCTTCTGGGTTTGTATTGTAAAAATGTGCAAAGAGTTCAGCTGCGCCTGCGCCAAAACCTGGATATCCAATGTCGTTCCACAAAACATCAGGGGCGTATCGGCTGATGAGTTCACGGTAATGCGCCTCAACATATGCGTGGTACATGTCATCTTGTGGAATCGCCTTGTATAACGAAGCCCAGCCATCAATGCCGAGCCCCTGGAATGTCCAATCAATTCCGCCGGAGTAATACAGCCCTAGTCGTAAACCGTGTGATCGAACTGCTTCAGCACATTCACCCACAATGTCGCGAGTCGAAGTCCACTGTGAACCTTTGTGTGGGTTTGGTGTTTTACTTGGCCACAACAGAACGCCATCGTGGTGCTTGGTTCCCATCACGCAATATTTCGCGCCAGAAGCAGCGAATAGTTCACCCCAGCGTTCAGGTTGCCACCCCTGTGACGCTTCAAAGAATTGTGGAACAAAATCTTCATACGGTTGATCGCCGTATTTTTCTGCGTGGTGTAATGCCGCAGGAGAGCCGGGAGTTTGTAGTGAGTTCCAGTACCACTCGGAGTATGGACTTTCTGTGAAAGCTTCGCGTTCACCTTTCTCGGCAGCCAGGGTGAATGGGTCATCAGACACGGGGGCAAATGCCGGAATGGTAGATACAAACCAATGGACAAATATGCCGAACTTTGCACCGTCGTACCATTGCGGAACCTGATGCGATTGTAAAGACTCAAGGTTTGATGAGAATTGGCCCACGACCGTACGGTAGTCCAATAATTTTGTGTTCAAGTTGTCGGAATAGACCCGCTGTATAAAGGTATGCAAGGCTTGTGTATCCAACCGGAGGTACCTCATGGAAATTCTCACAGAACTAACCAACAACATTCTTCTCATCACTCTGAATCGTCCTGAAGCAGGAAATTCACTGAATGGTGCGCTGAGTGAAGGGCTGTCGAATGCATTGACCGATGCTGAAACAAACCCTGAAGTGCGAGCCATCGTCATCACTGGTGCTGGTGAAAAGATCTTTTGTGCCGGCATGGACTTGAAGGCATTTGCTGCTGGTGAAGACATCGCAAAAATAGGTATGGGTTTTACTGCATTACGGAAATGTTCAAAGCCACTTATCGCAGCTGTGAACGGTCACGCATTGGCTGGCGGCTTCGAAGTGGTCATGATGTGCGACCTCATTGTTTCAATCGAATCTGCAAAGTTTGGAATCCCCGAAGTGAAACGCGGTTTGTTTGCAGCGGGTGGGGGAGTTCGTCTTCCTGCTCGTATACCGCTTGCAGTCGCTATGGAGATGGGGCTCACTGGCGATCCAATCGATGCGGTACGGGCAAAAGAACTCGGCCTCATCAATCAAGTTGTACCCGTAGCCGAATTACGTGATGCGGCTCTTGCATTGGCTGCACGTATCACCGTAAATGGCCCTCTTGCTGTGCAGGCAACAAAGCAGTTGATGCTTGACGAAATTGGTGATGGCAATCCTCAACTCATGGGTGAACTGCAGCGCAAAGTGTTTACTAGCGAAGACGCCAAAGAAGGCCCAAGAGCCTTTGCAGAAAAGCGTGCACCCGAATGGAAGGGACGCTAGTGGGCAGAACTCATGTCGGCCGGTACTCAGGGAACAAACTTCCGAACGTCGGCGTTCTTGGTTCGCCCTATTCGCGCGGTCAAGTAATTCGAGACCTTCACTCTTGGTTAGGGTGTGCTTATGACTCGAGCACAACTCACTAAAGATTCAATAGACCTCGGCATCGTTGTATGTGATGCTGAAAAATCACTTGCTTTTTACCGAGACTTACTTGGTTTCGAGTTTAAAGGTGAGATGCAAATGCCAGGTGGCGGCACCATGTACCGCCTTCTATGCGGCACAACATTGTTGAAACTAGTGAAGGCCAATGATGAACCTGCTCGACCAGCAGCAGGAGGAATCACTGGAGCATGTGGTTATCGCTACTTCACAATCAGTGTCAGCAATATTGAAGAGATCACGTCAGCATGCGAAACAGCTGGCTACAAGGTGGCAGTTCAGCCACGTGAACTTCGTGCGGGAATTACCATCTCAATTGTTGAAGACCCCGATGGAAACCTTGTGGAGTTTCTTCAGGTCGCTTGATGCTGTGTCACTGCATCGCGAGTCGGCAGTGAAGGGACGGCTCCACGAATAGTGGTTGCCAAAGCCCCTGCAATAGAAGCAGTCTGTGCGGCGAGTTGAATCTCTTGTCCGCGCGATAGTTCTGCGCATAGTGCGCCAACAAATGCATCACCTGCACCAACAGTGTCAATAGCGCGCACCTGGGTTGGCGCAATTGAGACTGTGGAATTTGCGTCTGTTATCTCCGCACCGCGTGCACCCAAGGTGGTGATGACGGTAATTGCACCTGCGTGAAGCAGCTGTGTTGTTCCTCCCAGTGCTTCTGATTCCGTTTCATTGGGTACAACAATGTCGCACATCGCCAGAAGAGTGTCTGAGAGTTGTGCGGCGGGCGCGGGGTTGAGCACCGTAATTGCCTCACTATGACGCGCCTGTGTGAATACATACATGACAGTGGTGAGAGGAATTTCCAACTGAGCAAGCACCACAGATGCGCTCGGGAGAGTGAATGAGGCCGCAACTACGTAACTATTCGCGCCAGGCACAATCACAATTGTGTTTTCACCCTTGCTATCTACCGTGATGAATGCACGCCCGGTAGGTGCGTCCACGGTGATGAGTTGCGACGTGTCGACTCCTTCGAGTTCGAGAGTCTCTCTCAACATTGAGCCGGCACTGTCATTTCCTACGCAACCAATGAATGCAGTGCGAGCCCCCATGCGAGCAGATGCAACTGCTTGGTTCAGGCCCTTACCTCCAGCATGTTCTGCATAATCGAGTGACACAAGAGTTTCGCCGGCTGTTGGAAGGTGTGAGGTTGTACTCACAAGGTCCAGATTGCAGCTGCCCACCACAACGACGTCGAAGTCTTTCTCTTGGCTCATCAGAGAACTCTCGCATATGGGGACTAATGTTTCTTACATGTCAGGGAAAATTCAGATGATTGTTGATTGTGATCCTGGCCACGACGATGCAATGGCTCTCGTTGTTGCCGCCCGTCATGCAGATGTTCTTGGCGTTACAACTGTTGCTGGCAACGCGCCTTTGCATTCCACCACACGCAATGCTCGGATTGTGTTGGATCTCATCGGGTCACAGATCACTGTGCACTCGGGAGCAAGTCGACCTCTTGTTGCACCTCCGCATGATGCATCCCATGTGCACGGCAAGAGCGGACTCGACGGTGCTGATTTGCCAGAGCCTTCGCGTGGACCGGATAGTGAAAACGCAGTTGAATTCATCATTGAGACCTGCAGAGCAAATGAAGGAGTCTGGTTAGTTCCGATTGGGCCGTTGACCAATATTGCTCTCGCGCTACGAGCTGCTCCAGATCTTGGTTCACGAATTGCTGGAATCTCGCTCATGGGAGGTGGAACTTTTGGCAATGTAACTGCGGCTGCTGAATTCAATATTTGGGCAGATCCTGAAGCTGCCGACATTGTGTTCACATACGGAGGGAAATTATTGATGAGCGGCTTAGATGTCACTCATCAATTGCAAGCAACACCATCGCGCCTTGCTCGTATTCGTGAAATTCCTGGCAAGATGCCCCAGGTGCTCGCAGATTTGTTGGCGTTCTATTCGAAGTCGTACATCAATTCGCATCGGGATATGACAGGAGCAGCAGTGCATGACCCATGCGCCGTTCTGGCGTTGACGCATCCAGAGTTGTTTTCTATTTCTCCCGAACATGTAGTGATTGAATTAACTGCTGAACGCACTCGTGGCATGACACTCGTTGATAGGCGTCAATACTCAAAACCAGTTGCGCCCAATTGCGACGTGGTGTGGGGCGTAGAAGATGAACCTGCATTTGACGTCTTGATAGAAGCAATACGGTTCTTCGCATGAGTACAGTTGTTGAATGCGTAAAAACCCACTCCTAGCAATCTTCACTACGGTATTTATTGACTTAGTGGGATTCGGCATACTTATCCCGGTTTTTCCATTACTCATTTCTGAGAACTCTCCCTTTCGCGTAACTCCAGATGGTTGGTCATTCACACAAGGTCTCATCATGTTGGGTTGGCTGCAAGCCGTCTATCCGTTTTGCACATTTATCGCTTCGCCAATTCTTGGACAATTGTCAGACCGATTTGGACGCAAGCCAGTTCTGGCAATCTCAATTTTTGGAACATCAATTGGATACGTCTTATTTGCAATTGGAATAAGCACGGCAAATCTTCCTTTGTTGTTTGCTTCTCGTGCACTCGATGGGTTTACGGGTGGAAACCTTGCAGTAGCTAATGCTGCAATTGGTGACATCAGCACAAACGAAAACAGAGCTAAGAATTTCGGCTTCCTCGGAGCGGCATTTGGCATGGGCTTCATTATTGGGCCTTACCTGGGAGGCAAGCTCAGTTCTCCCAATGCAAGTTTCTATGGTCTTTTTGACACGCCTCATTGGTTTAACGCGACTACGCCGTTTTGGTTCGCAGCCATTATCGCAATGTTGAACTGCGTCGCGGTACTGACAACCTTCCCTGAAACCATCAAAGAGAAGTTCCACGCTGGTCGTATCAATGCCACTCAGTCAATTCAGAATGTGGTGAATGGTTTTCGCTCTGAACGCCTTCGGGTAGTTCTGATAGCAGGATTCCTCTTTAGTTCTGGCTTTACATTCTTCACGACTTTCTTCGGCATCTATCTCAAGAATAATTTCCAATTCACCGCTTCTAAGACCGGTGATTACTTTGCCATCGTTGGATTGTTTATTGCCTTTTCACAAGTGGTACTTGTCGCACGAGTGGCAAAAAAATTGGTGGACTTCAAAGTGCTCAGGTTCAGTTTGTTTGGTAATGCGGTCATGATGTTGTTCTACTTTGCAGTGCCAACGTCCTTTTCGTTTGGTTTGTACTTAGTCATTCCGCTCTTCACGGCTTTTAACGGTCTCACTATGGCGAACATGACGAGCCTTGTTAGTCGATCTGCTGAGCCTGGCCAACAAGGCCAAGCGATGGGTATCTATTCCAGTGTGCAGAGTCTCGCGCAGGTTCCTGCATCAATTCTTGTTGGCTATATCACCACAAGTGTTACCTCTAGCCAGCCATTGGTTGTTGCTTCAATCTGTATCGCGCTTGGTGGTTTGTTGTTTCTTCTTTTCTTCAAACCAAAATATGTGAGCAGCGTTCCTGGTGCACAAATGGGCGCGCCAAGTCACTAATTGAGTCATCATGGCAACACGAGGCGTTCTCTTTTTCGATCTAGATGGCACAATTGCAGATTCAGGCGCCGGCATCCATGCTTCGCTAAATCAAGTATTTGAGTCCCACGATTCTGAACCATTGACCATCGAGGAACTTCACATGGTCATTGGGCCACCGCTACAAGATTCGCTTCCGACTCTTTTTGCTCCACGAGGTATTTCAAGTGATCTTGTCGACACCTTTATTCATGAGTATCGAGCTATATATAAGGCACATCACCTTCCGCGCACTCAGTTCAATGAGGGGATGCAGGATGCTTTAGAGATTCTTCATGATCACTACTACTTGGCAGTCGTGACCGCTAAACCTGAACCTCAAGCACTCGTAGCGATAGAAGCGCTCGGCATTACAGACATGTTCGTCACCATTGTTGGTCCAGAGAATGACCAGCCTCACCCGAAGACTTTGTTGCTGCAGCGTGCATTGGGTGAAGTCATAACGTCGCTTGGAGATGAACCGCCACTTCAACTGTGTTGGATGATTGGTGATCGACATCATGACATTGAAGCTGGTGTCAATGTTGGCACCAACGCGATGGGAGTGCTGTGGGGCTTCGGGTCAGGAGAAGAACTGCAATCGGCGGGGGCACATGTAGTTGTCGAAGACCCTGAAGAACTCATACGGGTGTTATTGGACGCACTCGACCAATAGCGAACATAATCCATTCGTCCCGCACAAAATTCCCGCGAGGAAAGTGTCCTACACTTCAAGAATTGAAGGGGGCAACATGTTGAATCGTCCAGGAGCACCATTACGAATTCGGGGAGTCCATGGTTCGCCATACTCATTAAAGATGCGTGCAGTGCTGCGGTATCGACACATTCCGTTTAAATGGGTTCCCCAAGGCTCGAAATGGGATGACCTGCCGCCGTTTCCTCTCATTCCTGCTATTGCTTTTCCGGATGCAACTGGTGCGTATACGGACACGATGATTGACTCAAGCCCATTGATAGCGCGCCTTGAGGGAATGTATTCAGAGCGCAGTCTTGTTCCAACAGATGCCGTAGTGGCATTCATCGACTACTTGCTTGAGGATTACGCAGACGAATGGGTAACAAAGCAGATGTACCACTATCGCTGGTACTACAAAGAGGCTATTGATAAAGCAGGGAAACTTCTGCCACTCGATAGTGATCAGCAAATGCCTGTCGAAACGTTGTCGCGTTTCACTAACTACATCACGGAACGTCAAATTGGTCGGCGTGCTTTAGTGGGTTCGACCGAAGAGAATAAGCCTGCGATTGAAGAGTCATTCCATCGTTTGCTTGACATGATGCAGACTCATCTCGCAGTTGCACCTTTTCTTTTGGGCGATCGACCAGGACGTGGAGATTTTGCTCTCTTTGGTCAGATGACAGAACTATTGCGTTGGGATCCAGAGTCTGTGCGCATCGGCATTGAGCGTGCACCACGAATGGTGAACTGGGTTGAACGTGTAGATGATTTGTCATGGTGGGATGTAGACGGGGATAACGGCTGGGTTACTCGTGATGCAATTCAACCCACAGTTCTTGCGTTACTGCCAGAGATTGGCCGCACGTATGCACCCTTCTTGTTAGCGAATGAAGCAGCAATGGAAGTTGGTGCAGAAACTTTCTCTTGCGTCATTGATGGCCACCCATATAGCCAGGGAACGTTTGTGTATCAGCGCAAGTGCTTGAAGTGGATTCGTGAAGAGTACGCAAAGCTTTCGGCTAATGATCGCCGTGACGTGGATGCCGTATTGGCAGGCACTGGCTGTGAGATTTTGTTTACGGCATGAGTTCACCTGATGTTGTGCTCTTCGGACATTGGATTTGTCCATTTTCTGTGAGAGTCGAGTTTGCGCTCGCTCAAAAAGCAATTGCGTATTCTTTGGTCGATGTCCCACCACGTGCAGTGCGCCCGAAGGGTTTCGTGGTACCCGAAGAGTTCATCGCTCACAGCCCAAAACTAGAAGTTCCGATGGTGCGAGTCGGCGAGACGTATCTTGCAGATTCCATTCCAATCTTGCAGTGGTTAGAAGAGCTATTCCCTTCACATTCTTTGTCGCCTACTGCCGATGAGCAGCATGCATTAATGATGGAGCGAGTGGATTGGCTCGATAAATACGTGTATCGCCCCATGATTGGCGTATATTACGGAACAGACCCAGAAAAGATCGAGATGGCAAGTGTGGCGTTTGCCAACGCCTTGGAGACAGTTGATTCCTGGTTGCTCACTTCTCCGTGGCTTGCAGGAGACCAACCGACATTGGCTGAAGCGATTATGGCTGGGTTGTACACGCGATGGTCTGGACTGCAAAGACTTGGGATGACGGCAGTTCTTCCTCAATCAGTAGAGACGCATTGGGAACACATGCATTCGCTTGCTGGCTGGCAAGTGGTTGCGTGGTCCGATGAGCAAACAGACGAGTTCGTTGGGCGCTTCTTGAAGTATCGAGAAATACAAAACTCTTAGCATTCTTCTTCCACTACTCTGCATGAGTGGCAAAAACTGGAACGATGTTGGGCGAAGTCTCAGAACTGTGGAAAATAACCGCATTTCGGCGTCTCCTAATTGCTCGCGTCGTCAGCAATATTGGAAACGGGATTACTCCTATTGCGCTTGCATTCGGCGTCCTTTCCATCCCCGGTGCTGATGCTGGCTCACTCAGTTATGTCACAACGGCTCAGATGATTCCTCTCGTGTTATTCATGCTTGTTGGGGGAGTAGCGGCCGATCGATTTGGCCGTTCACAATTGGTGGGCATTACGGACATTGTTGGAAGCATCTTTGTTGGCATCAGTGCGCTGTCTTTTTTAACTAGCCATGCATCTATTCCGCTTTTGTGTTTTAACGGGTTCATATTTGGGATGCTCAATGCTTTGTGGTACCCAGCATTCAGTGGAATCATGCCGATCATTGTCCCGGCCAAATTGTTGCAAGCAGCAAATTCCACTGTGGGCCTCGCCGCAAATGCAGGATTCACTGTGGGGGCAAGCATCGCGGGTGTACTTGTTTCCACTGCCGGTTCAGGGTGGGGTCTTCTAGTTGATGCTTTTTCTTTTCTCGTTGCAGGCATCTTGGTACTGCGGATGAAGTTGCCTCGTAATGCTCAGCCTGAAGAGGGCGAGGCGAGGGAAACAATATTTGCGCAATTGCGCGGAGGTTGGTACGAGTTCTCGTCACGTCGGTGGATAGTCATTGTTGTCGTATGTTTCGCTTTCTTCCACATGGGCTTTGAAGGGTTCCTTGGTGTGCTCGCTCCCGTGCAGATGAAAGAAGCACTAGGTGGCGCAAAAGACATGGGCATCATGATGTTTGGGTTTGGCGTGGGTGCAGTCAGTGGCACTGCGTTGGCTTTGAAATTGCGACCGCAACGTCCGCTCGTTCTTGCAGTGGGTGTTTGCCCAATTGTCGGTTTATGGATTTTGTCTCTCGCTGTGCCTATGCCGATTTGGGTGCTATTCCTAATGGCAATGGCAGGTGGAATTGCACTTGATCTGATGTATGCCAATTGGATGACAACGATTCAAACAAATGTTCCTCAAGAAGCTTTGTCACGAGTTGGTTCGTACGACGCATTTGGTTCGCTCGCGTTTGCACCACTCGGATTGTTCTTGGCTGGCCCATTCACACATTTAGTTGGTGCACGAACAGCGCTGATTGCAGTAGGACTGATGGTGTTTATCGCGGCCTTGTTGCCGTTGGCTTCATCTGAGGTGCGTCACCTAAAAGCGGTGACTCACGAAGACCACGCCTAAGCGCGAACGAGTCGACCAGGGCGAGCGCCCGTATCAACACCATTTCGACGAGTGATAGCTCCATTAACAATTGTGGCTACATACCCATCGGCTGATTGCAGAATGCGACGGCCTCCAGCTGGTAAGTCGTTCTCTGCGTGCGGTGCGTTCAGACGCAGGTTCTGAAAATCAATAACATTGATGTCGGCGCGCTTGCCTTCAGCAACTTGGCCGCGATCAGAGAGTCCCATAACTGCTGCTGTTGCGGTGGTTTGCATGCGCACTGCCTCTTCAATACTCAACTTTGGACCACGAGCACGATCGCGTGCCCAGTGCGTCAATAGGTAGGTAGGAATTGAAGCGTCGCAAATCATGCGCACATGAGCACCACCATCACTCAGGCCGTTGATAGCGGCTGGGTGAGTAAGCATCTCGTAGATGACGTCGTGGTTCTCGCCTACATAGTTCAAAGTGGGGAACATAAGCGATGCAGTGCCACCATTTTCATTCAACAAGTCATATGCCATTTCAAAAGTGCTAACGCCAGCCTTATCTGCAAGTGCCTTCACAGACATCGCAGGGGTTGGTTCGTAGTCCACGTTGTCGCCCATGGCATACATGAGATGAGGAATCATGCCGAGTGCTGGCCCGAGTCCATCGAACTGCACTGCAGAGTTCACAGGTTCATCTGGCTCTGACAAAATCTGCGCACGCACTGAAGGTTTTGCCAACTCGGTGCGCAGATCAGCAAGTGAGTGCGAAGCTGCCAACGAAATAAATGTTGGACGCTTTGCAAATGGGTGATACCCAGCCCAGCACACCATCATGCCGAATGGTCTTGCGGCAACTTGTGGTCGCAAGTACCCACCCTTTTCAAGAATCATTGATGAATAGTCGAGCGCTTGCTTCCATGTGTCTGGCATCGTTGCGTACTGCAACAACAAATACGTGACTTTTAGATCTGTACGAAGTGCAAGGTCTCCCATCCACTGAAGTTCTTCTGTCATTCCCATAGTTGGTTGATCACTGCCGTCTGGAAGTACTTCGGGAGCGATTTCAAAAATTCCCCCGCCGCCTGCAATGAGTGCATCGGCAATTGCATTCAGTTCTTCGCTACTGGCAAATGTTCCAGGAACAGGTTCACCATCTTTTGCTTTGTGACCCATGGTTCGACTGGTGGAAAAACCAACTGCACCGGCTTCGCGTGCTTCGCGCACGATGCGAGCCATCTCGGCAATGTCTTCAGCAGTGGCATCTTCGTTACGCGCCCCTCTGTCGCCCATGACATAACCACGAACAGCACCATGGGGAACATAAGCAGCGATATCCATTGAGTAACGACGACGATCAATTGCGTCAAGGTATTCAGGGAAAGTTTCCCACTCCCACTTAATGCCTTCATGTAATGCGGTGCCAGGAATGTCTTCCACACCTTCCATCAATTGCACGAGCCATTCCTCGCGCCCTGGACGTACTGGTGCAAAGCCAACTCCGCAGTTGCCAACAACAACAGTGGTGACACCGTGTCCACTTGAAGGTTCAAGCAGTGTGTCCCAACTCACTTGGCCGTCGTAGTGAGTGTGAATATCGATAAAGCCTGGAGTGACAAGTTTGCCGGTGGCATCAATTTCTTCTGCTGCTTCACCAACAATTGTGGACGCAACCTGTGCAATGACTCCGTCTTTGACAGCAACATCAGCAGTAAATGCCGGTGCTCCTGTGCCATCGACAACTGTGCCACCGCGAATAATGAGATCAAACATGAGAACCCCCTTCTCACTAGGTGAGTGTAGTGAGTACCTATCGGGTAGGAAAGGGTTGAACGACAAATTTGATAGGAGAACCGAACAATCTGGATGCAACGGGATAGTCCGCACGACACCTAGAGATTGCACTGTTCCTATCTAGTATCGAGGGTGAACATGTTGGAGGTGTGCGATGACAATGACAGACAATGCCAAGACATCTAATTCTCAAAAGACAGAACATTTTGATGTTCTGATTGTCGGAGCCGGAATATCGGGAGTGGGATCTGCGTATCACCTCCAGGAGCAGGCGCCGAATAGGTCGTATGTCATTCTTGAAAAGTATGAGACGTTCGGCGGAACGTGGCACATGCACACGTATCCAGGTGTTCGCTCTGATAGCGACCTCTACACATTTGGGTATCGATTCAAGCCGTGGACATCAGCACCAATTGCGAGTGCTGATGAGATTAAGAAATACATGGCCGCAGTTATTTCTGAGAACAACATCGACAATCACATTCGTTACCGTCATGAAATCACAGCGGCATCTTGGAGCAGTCTTGAACAATGCTGGACTGTCACCGTTACAAACCTTGCTAAAGGCGAGTCCTTCCAGATGACCACAAATTTCTTGTGGATGTGTCAGGGCTATTACAAGCACTCTGAGGGTTACACCCCCGAATGGCCCGGCATGCAGAACTACAAGGGCCGCATTGTGCATCCACAAACCTGGCCAAAGGACTTGGACTACAAAGGCAAGAAGGTCCTAGTAATTGGTTCTGGTGCAACGACTGCCACTTTGGTTCCTGCAATGGCTGCTGAATGTGAACACGTCACCGTGCTGCAACGTTCACCGACGTATTTCATTCCGGGGCGTAATGCAAATGAACTTGCCGATACTCTTCGCCAACTCGAGGTAAATGAAGAGTGGATTCACGAGATTGTGCGCCGAAAGATTTTGTTCGATGGCCAACAGGTGACTGATATGGCGTTTCAGTATCCAGAGATGGTGAAGGATGCGCTTCTAGATGGAATCAAGCCACTTCTTCCAGAGGGTTATGACATTGCGAAGCACTTCACCCCAAAGTATCGACCATGGCAACAGCGCATCGCTTTTGTTCCAGAGGGTGATTTGTTTGCCGGCATCAAGTCAGGCAAAGCCAGCATGGTGACCGATGAAATTGAGACGTTCACTGAAACAGGTGTTGTTACCAAAGATGGGACAGTCATTGACGCAGACATTGTTGTGACAGCTACTGGGTTCCACCTCAGCGTTCTAGGCGATATCCCATTTGATCTTGATGGCAATCCCGTTGATTGGTCTGAAACCGTGACATATCGCGGAATGATGTTTACGGGTATCCCTAACCTTGCGTGGGTGTTTGGTTACTTCCGCGCCAGCTGGACTTTGCGAGTTGACATTATGGGTGACTTCATCACGCGATTGTTCAAACACATGGAACAAAAAGGTGTGAAAAGTGTGACGCCACAACTACGACCCGAAGATGCTGACATGACAATCGGACCATGGATGGATCCGAATAACTTCAATCCGAATTACCTCATGCGGAGTCAACACCTGATGCCGAAATCGGGCGACAAGCAAGAGTGGAAACACGATCAGAACTATTCGCTAGAAAGCAAAGTCTTGCCAACAGTTGATCTTGACGATGGCTGCTTGATTTACAAGTAGCTACTTGTTTGCAAAGGCTGGGCAGAGTCCAGTCTTTTTATAGTGACACCAGTCGCACAAATTCGAAACCTTGCAGTGGAATTCACCAGTGTTGCAGGCGTTATCGAGTGCTTCTTTTGTTTCGACGATTGTTCCCATTGCTGTAGCTAGTAGGGCAGGGGTGACCTCAAGAGTTTTCTTTGTTGATTCGGTGAGATACAGAAGATCGAGCTGGGATGTCTGAACGTCGTTTGCAGATTCGAGCATGAGTGCATATGCGAGAAGCTGAAAAAACTGTCTATCTGGAGTGTTGTATCGCGGATTAGGAACTCGGCCGGTTTTGTAATCGGAGATGATGGCAGTCTCGTCGTCACTGATGGAAAGACGGTCGATGAAACCGCGCATGCGCACGCCTTCGACTTCACTTTCAACCTCAAGTTCCATTTCGTCAATAAAGGTTTCTTGTGGGTTCTCGAGATTCCAGAGATTAATCATGTTTGAAAATGCAGTTTGTTTGAACTTCTTTATGTCGCCTTTTGGTTCGTCAAGCGACAGAACTTTCTCCTCCCAACCGTTATCGGCCCATAATTGGCCAGCCAAGGTCTTCACAGAATCATGACTGCGCTCGGATGGATCGAGCAAATACAAGTGCTCGAGAACCTCATGGGTGAAGGTGCCGAGTTCGGTGGCC
>JBIKZT010000039.1:0-11135 GCA_044354565.1 Ilumatobacteraceae bacterium | reverse complement strand
CTTGATGGACGACGGAAGTTGTCCGCAATGCAAAGAAACTTTGGAGGTTATTTCGGTGTCTGGTCGAGTTACCGCAGACACTCTTGATCTCAAGAAACTTGCTGGTCTGGAGAATGAGAAAACGCCTTGGCATTTCAAACTTCTTGTAGGTCTGTTATGTCTGTATCTCGGATGGCGCATAGTCCAAATATTCGTTTAGTCGCCTCAAGAACGAGCCGATAGAGTTGTTAGTCATTCGGGCTGTAGCGCAGCTTGGTTAGCGCGCTTGTCTGGGGGACAAGAGGTCGTGGGTTCAAATCCCGCCAGCCCGACCAGTAGAACGTCAATCCCACAAAGGGATTAGGTGTCTTGTAATCAGGCCTTGGTGCCAACTTGGTGCCAACAATTTGAAAGTGCTTTTTTCTTAGAAGGCCGCATAGCCCCCGCTCGCTTCGTTTCGTATCTCGCAAGGGCAGATTTGAGCCGGTTTCGCTCTTTCCAAAGATAAGAGAGAGCATTATGTCGGGGGTAGAGGTAGGGCTTGTAAAAAATGGTTTATTGCTCGTGCTAGTTGTCCTATGGTTAGTCATGAACTTTTGGGGAGGGGCTGGCGCTGTTCTTGCCTATGGCATAGGTGCATTTGTGTATTTCCTTTGCTTGTCAGCCGCTTATGAGGATCACAAAAACAGAAGGCGCTACAAAACTCCGAGTTCTTTCGTCACCTTCGCAATCACCGTCACCGTCGCACTCGGATTTCTCTGGTGGCTCTTTTCTTGACGGTACCGCGCGCATTTAGTTGCACTGACGATTCCGTGTTCATCGCAGTAAGTAATCGCACTACTATCTGTCCGACACATCTCAATCTATGGCACGTTGTAAGTCATAATGAATGTCCGATGTCGTGGTCTGGCAACCTTCCCCGATCCGACGCTTTTGGCCGATTTAGTGTTGTAGTACCTTTACCTTATGGAAGAGCATGAAGTTCAAGAACTTGTAAATGAACTACTGGAGAGAAGGAAAGCGGAAACAAAAAGAAAACTCCGTTTTGCATTTTTTGCGAGCATAGGCGTTGCATGTTGTCTATTTGGTGCGTGGACAGAGAACGCTAATAACGAGACCCCCCAATGGCTATACGAAGTGCGCCTTCATGATGGTGCTCTGATTTTCATCGGCTTTGGACTTATTGCGGTGTCGGCCTCCTACTACAAATAAATGCGAATCAAACTCTTGTTCGCCGTTTTTTCTCAGATAAGAAAGAGCAAGGGGTCGGGGGCAGAGTGTGTTCCCTATAAAAAATGGATCGTTCTTAGTTGAACCGTTTGTAAATGACGACAGCAATGGCAACACCCGCGCCCACAACAAATCCACCGTCCTGAATAGCCTTAGCAATTAGGTTCCATTTCATGTTCATAGCCAATGTTCTCACCACCATGCGCATTCTGCGTGTATTTGGTCATTTACGACTTGGAAACCCCTACTGGGGGGTCTGTACACCTGGGTTCGACTCTCAGAGGGCGCAGCATTCTGTTGCTAGTCGTGTATTGAACCGTCCGGCATCGTTGCATTAGTCAGATTTACGTCACTCGGGTCGTACAGCTTGAAATGTGTCAGTACTGCACGAGTCAGGTTTGCATTAGTCAGGTTTGCGTGATACAGGTGTGCATGTCCCAGGTTTGCATTAGTCAGGTTTGCACCTTGCAGGTTTGCACTGGTCAGGTTTGCGCCCTCCAGATTTGCACGTTCAAGTTTTGCACCAGTTAGGTTTGCACCTTCCAGGTTTGCTCCACGTAGGTCTGCGTGATACAGATTTGCTCTACGTAGGTCTGCGTGTTGCAGGTTTGCATCAACCAGCCTCGCAAGACGCATGTCTGCAACACGCATACCTGCTTGACTAAGGTTCGCACTAGTCAGGCTTGCGTTCAACAATTTTGCACCAGTCAGGTCTACACCTTCCAGGTTTGCACCAGTCAGGTTTGCGGCTTGGAGTTTTGCACCAGTTAGGTTTGCACCTTCCAGGTTTGCACCAATCAGGTTTGCTTGACTCAGGTTTGCACTAGTCAGGTTTGCTCGACTCAGGATTGCAACCCAAAGAGTAGCACGAGTCAGTTCTGCACCCTGCATGTCTGCATACGTCAGATTTGCACCCCGAAGCCACGCACTAGTCAGGTTTGCGCCAGTCAGGTTTGCACCTGGTTCGATTGTGTAGCCGTTGACTTCCATGTTCAGTAATCCTGCTGTTGTGAGCCATCTACGCACTTGCGCATACCCAATCTAGAGACCTGCTTTGGTTGCGCCGTACTCCGCCTGTGATTGTGTGTACTTTTCATAAACAAGTTGGTCAATGAGCCCTTGGCGAGAGAAAGCCGAAATCTCAAGATAAGCAATTGCACTCTTGCCTGCCTGCGCATTCCAATCTGTATTAGCGATGTCAACTCCGTACGTTGCGTCCTCAAGTGTGTATTTCTCATAGAGGAGTTGGTCAATGAGGCCGAGCCTTGAAAACGGTGAAATGTCTAGATACTGCTTTGCACTTTTGCGGGCGTTGCTCTGTCCTGCTGTTTCGCTGCTCTTGATCGTGAAGCGCTTAGAGAAAGTTTTTGATGCAAACTTTGCTTTGGCCTTTACTGAGAGTTTTACCGTGCATGCCCCAGAATTTTTGGTGGTGACTTTCCCGCTCTTTATGGTGCATGCACCTGAGACTGACCATGTTTTGACCCCTGTGGAGTTTGTCGTAGCGATAGCCGAGGTGGTGTAAGTATTCGCTGGTAGGAGTGATGAAACTTTCCACTTCACTACTGGAGTCGTTGTTGCGCTTACCGGTGGTGCCATTACCGATGTGAGCATGACTGCGGCCACTGAAATCGTGAGCCCTTTGATGATCGTTTGCTTCATGATTTATTCCTAACACAAGGCAGTTGCAACACAGCCCCTCCAAGGAGTGTTACACGAATTGAACTGATAGCCACAATGGTCGTTTTTGGGCGGATACAGAATGGGAATGGTACGGGGGCTTCAACCCATTTCGAATCAAGACTATCTTTCAGTTCTGTTCTGTTCTGTTCTGTTCAAGAACGAAACCGAGCGCCTTCGCTTTTTGTTCAGTTCACACTCCTCTATAGGGAGTGAACAGAACAGTAAGAGCTCACTCTTGTTCAGGTAGGCGATAGGTGGTGCTTTTGTGTGTGCCATTTATGCGCAATCAAGCACGAGACACCGCAGACAGACTTTCGAGCAAACTCTCTGCACTTCTTGAAGGAAGGATTGGTGCCAACCTTGGTGCCAACATTTCGCAACTCGTGGTTGCAGAGGAGTTGTCTAGTTCAGAGAGTGCCGAGAAATAGGCACTACAACGCACCAACGAAACTACGCAAACACTTGGCACGGATTTCAAATCCCGCCAGCCCGACCAGTGAGAGTTATCTCGTAGGCTTATCTACGCATGTGCGGAAGATTTGTTGGCAACTTTAATACTCAGGATCTTTTCAATGAGATGAATGATGCAGTGTCTGATGCTGGGTTCGAACTGGAACTGCCGGACACTGATTCTCCTTTGCTTCGCAATTTTAATGTTGCCCCAACAACTGCTATCCCCATTCTCAGATTTAGTGACGGTGTGGTTCGTCTTGACATCGTTCGTTGGGGATTGTTGCCAATCTGGTCTAAAGACCCATCTAAGGGTGCGCAAATGATTAATGCGCGTTCAGAAACTATTACTGAGAAGCCGTCATTTCGAGGGCTGGTGAAAGGGCATAGATGCATCATTCCGATGACGGGCTTTTACGAATGGGAGCGCAGTAATCCGAAGGCGAAGATTCCGTATTTCGTCACTCGAAGTGATGGGCACCTCATGCTCGGGGCGGGGCTGTGGAGCGAGTCACCCATTGTGGAGGAAGAACGGACGTGCGCGTTAATCACTAGAGACAGCATTGGTGATCTGGATTTCATTCACGACAGAAGTCCGGTCGAGTTCCATGCACAAGAAGCACTGGAGTGGTTGTCATCGTCGGAGCCACCGCTTGAACTATTTCACCCAGAGCATCAACCTCGTTTTGCAACTATTCGCGTTTCTACTCGTGTGAATAGTGTGCGCAACAACGACGCGTCTCTTGTATTGCCAGATGATGAGCCGACAGAGAGCAGTGATCTGACTCTGTTCTAGAGCGTGGCGAGTGCAGCCGTTATTTTCGCAGCGTGTGCTTCCAGGGTTGATCGTTCAACACTTGCAGCTGCGTTGGCAAAACTGAGCTGTCCCATATTCGTTGTTGGAATGAGATGAATATGGCAGTGGTTCACTTCATAGCCCGCAATGATGAGGCCGACTTTCTCGCACGGGAAGGCAATGCTAAGAGCACGAGAGATTCGATGGGACACTTCAAAAAGGTGTGATGCGATGTACGGAGATAGATCTACCCAGTGATCAACTTCGTCGCGGGGGATGACCAGTACGTGTCCGTCGGCCATCGGGTTTATCGACATGAACGCAACACATGCTTCGTCTTTGTATACGAAGGTGCCGGGAATCTCGCCCTGAATGATGCGAGTAAAGATTGTTGTCATCCGGTGTAGCCACCCGACACGCTGAAAACATCACCGGTGCAGTATTCAGATTCTGGGCCTGAAAGGAAACGGATCATTTCAGCAAGCTCTTCGGGTTCACCCAGTCGACCCTTACCAATGCGCATTGTGATACCGGCCATCATGGTCTCGCTGAATGGAGTGAGTAACGGCGTGCGTATGTATCCGGGGCACACTGCATTGACGTTGATTCCTAGTGCGGCAACTTCAGCAGCTACTGATTTGGTCAAAGTAATGATTCCTGCTTTTGCGACGGAGTAGTGAGGAGCACCCGCTGCTGGATACAAACCAAGCACAGATGAGATGTTGATAATGCGACCTGACTTCTGTGGTTGCATGTGTTTGAGTGCAGCCTTGCAACCGTAAAAGGCTCCGTAGAGATGCACTTTGATCATGCGATCCCAGTTTTCATCGCTGAGGTCGAGGAGATAATTGGTCGGTTCCATATCAGCGATGTTTCCCGCCATTCTTTTCCCCATGTTCTCCACCACGAGATCCATTTTTGACGCTGCGTCATTTGGCGCAATCCCTGCGTTATTAATCATGATGTCAAGACGACCCAACTGGGCTACGCATGTGTCAACCGCGCTCTGAAATGCGACCGAATCTGTGACATCAAAAGCAAATGCCAAACCACCAAGTTCGTCTGCGACTTTCTTAGCTGCTTCCATGCTGAGGTCATTTATGGCAACGATGACGCCGTCAGCTGCTAGTCGACGTGCGGCCGCGGCACCGAGGCCGGAACCTCCGCCGGTAATGAATGCAACTTGGCCTTGTAAAGAAAGAGTCATGGTTGAACAATAGGTGCTTCACGGAACCGGTGGAACACTCGGACTACCATCGACGTTGTGCGAGTTCGTGAAAACCTGACTATTCCCAATTTCTTATCGTTGCTGCGTCTTGCAATGCTGCCCACGTTTGTCGGCCTCTTTGCTGATGGTCGCGTGGTTGCTGGTAGTTGGTTCTTTGGCTTGTTAGCAGCCACTGATTTTGTGGACGGATACATCGCCAGAAGATTCAACCAAGTAAGCGAATTAGGAAAGATTCTTGACCCGATAGCTGACAGGCTCGTCTTCTTTGTGGGGATTGGCGCCGCCATGTACTACAACTATCTGCCCGTGTGGTTTGGCGTCGTCATCTTGGTCCGAGAGGTGTCGATCGCTCTTCTTATGGTCGGTGCTACAGCAATGGGAATGGAGCGGTTCCCGGTGACCCGCCTTGGCAAGTGGGCAACTTTTGCTCTGCTTGCTGCGGTGCCTTGGATTACCTTGGGCTCTGCCGGCGGGAACTGGACCATCTTCACCTTCATGGGATGGGCAGCGGGTATTCCTGGAGTCATTGTCTCGTATAAGTCGTTTTTTGATTATTTGCCCTCGGTGCGTGCGCACTTGGCATCTGGCAGAAGGGCCAAGCGAGTACCGTTAGGGGAGTGAAAGTTCCAGCAAACCTCCGTTACACAAAGGATCACGAATGGGTGCAAATCAATGGCACCACTGTGCGAGTGGGCATTACTGATTACGCACAAGATGCTCTCGGCGACATTGTCTTTATTCAACTCCCAGAGATTGACTCGATGGTTGAGATTCACCAAGGTCTTGGAGAGATTGAAAGTACAAAGAGTGTGAACGATGTGTATGCGCCTGTATCTGGTCGAGTGTCGGTTGTGAATACCGCACTGATTGATACACCCGAACTTTTGAACTCGGATCCGTACGACGCAGGCTGGATCTGCGAAATGGAAGTTGACAACATTGATGAGTCCGCACTGATGTCAGCCGATGAATACTCGGCACTAACGGGAGCATAGAGATCCAGTGGCCTACGTCTTTTGCAATCGCTGTGGGCATCGAAATCCGCCGACTTCAGGTTTCTGTTCTGCCTGTGGCTCCGTGCTTGACCTAGTAGACGACAGGACGATTACCTTGACCAAGGTTGACCCTTTGCAAGATGCTCCGGGTCCAGATGACGACATAGTTGTTGACCTCGACGAAATAGCAGCAGGTACGGCCATCCTCGTAGTACGGAGCGGGGAAGAAGAAGGTGACTACTTCGTGTTGTCATCGGCCGTCACCACTATCGGACGTCATGCGGAATCCACAATTGTTCTCGACGACATCACTGTGTCGAGAAGACATAGTGAAATACATAAGACGGATGGTCGTTACTTGGTGAAGGATGCTGGTTCTCTGAATGGAACGTACGTAAATCAAGAACGAGTTGATGTTGCTGAACTTCGTCAAGGTGATGAACTACAAGTAGGAAAGTTTCATTTGATTTTCCTTGAGAGTGCTGACAATCGATGATTACCGACCGCGATTACTTGTCCATTGGTGAAGTCCTTGCTTTATTGCTTGAAGAATTTCCTGATGTAACAATCTCAAAGATTCGTTTTCTGGAGAGTCAGGGCCTCATTGAGCCTGAGCGCACACCGTCTGGATATCGGAAGTTCACGGATTCAGAGGTTGAACGTTTGCGTTTTATCTTGCGTGAACAAAAGGCTAATTACTTGCCCTTGCGTGTTATCAAGGACAAATTGGAAGACGAGAGTCAGGACATCAGCCGCGATATAGAGATGAGTGATGTAACCACATCTGGCCATCCCGCGGCACGTGCAGCAGTTCCGCGTCCCACTGCAGTGCCTTCTCCAGTTGAACAAGACCCTATGGTTCCAGCATCAGTTGCAAAAGAGCAACGTAAGTTGGCGCTCAAACATGCTGACAAAACGGAATCTGTACCTCGCGATCAGTTGTTGCAACAAGTAGACATTGATGCCGGTTTCTTGAAAGAATTGGAATCTGCTGGTCTGGTAAGTGGTCACGAAGTTGGCGATACAACATTCTTTGATCCGCATTCAGCATCGATTGCTAGAACTGCGGGACGGTTCCTAGAAATGGGTATTGATATTCGGCATTTGCGAGCATGGAAAACATCTGCTGAACGTGAGTTGAGCCTGTTTGAGCAACGCATTTTGCCATTGCTGCGCCAGCGCAATCCTGCCGCGCGTGACGAGGCTATTGAGATGCTTGCTGAGTTCATGGAGCTCGGTACCCAACTACGCGAGTCTTTGCTGATGCGCGACATCTCTCGACTTACAGAACCTCGCTAATGATGAAATCACTTTCAGTTCGTGCGGTTCGACTTGACCGTATGTCGAACACCCCAATAGTCACACTGCGTGAAGAAGAGTCGCCTCGTCGTCAATTCGAGATATTCATTGGCGCTCCCGAGGCCGCATCAATTCAAATTGCATTGGACGATGAGAAGACGCCTCGGCCACTAACGCATGATCTCTTTGTTCTTGCATTGGAAAGGATCAACGTTTCTGTTGAACGCGTGGTTCTTACTCATGTTTCGTCAGGTACGTACTATGCAGATGTGGTGCTTTTGCCCGATGGTGGCCAAGAGACCACGGTTTCAGCTCGTCCATCCGACGCTTTGGCCATTGCGTTGCGGGCTTCGTGTCCGATTTATGCACTCGAAACTCTCCTCGAAGAAGTGGGCGAAGCAGTCGAAGACGAGGCTGATCAACCCGCAGAGGCCGAAATCATCGACGAATTCCGTGATTTCATTGAAAACATCTCTCCGGACGACTTCGGAAAATAGCCCCTTGACGAAATAGTGAAGATGCCCGTAGCGTCTTACACTCGCGTAGTTTCCAGCATGTAACTGGATCGCGACCAGATCGGACAAGCATGAAGAACGAAACTTTCAGTGGCACGCAAGCGGCCAAAGTAGTTGCAATCAGTTATCGCCAACTCGATTACTGGGCACGAACAGATTTGGTTCGCCCTTCGGGCACTGATGCAACTGGAAGCGGTAGTCGTCGCGAGTACACGTACCGCGACCTTCTTGAACTAAAAGTGATCAAGAATCTTCTTGATGCAGGAATCAAACTTGAATCCATTCGAGATGTTTTTGCGTATATGCGTGAACATGTTGACACCGACATCTCATCTGCACACTTGGTGATAAGTGGGTCGTCAGTTGTGCTTTGTAACGGTGATGAACTCATCGATGTCTTACGACATGGTCAAGGGGTTCTAAACATTTTGCCGATGTCTGGTGTTCGCGACGAAATAGATCGCCACATCATTGAGCTGCGCCCTGAACCAGTGTTGCAGGACGACAACCAGGAAAAGCCTGGCACTAAGGCTGTCTGAGGTGAAGTTTTCACCACTCGATGCACAGCATCGTTTGCTTGATGCAAAAATGACGCCATTTGGCGGATGGGACATGCCGCTTGCATATCCAAGCGGAACGCTCGCTGAACATGCTTCGTGTCGCACGTCATGCGCGATGTTTGACGTGTCTCATCTAGGAACAGTGCGTGTTGAAGGCCCTGAAGCTTTTGAATCTCTTCAGAAGAATCTCACCAATGACTTGTCTCGCATCTCTCCCGGTAGAGCGCAGTACACGCACTTGTTGGATGAATCTGATGGCTCAGTCCTCGATGACATCATTGTTTGGTGGGTGAGTGACGATGTTTTCGATGTCATGCCGAACGCATCAAATACAGAACGTGTTGTTTCGGCCATTGGTGGAGTGGACACAACCGAGTCTCGTGCAATTATCGCTTTACAAGGTCCAACGGCGCGTTCGGTTGTTGCTGCTGTCAGTCCTGAAGCAGCTGCCGTACCGCGTTTTCGGGTCGCAGTTGTCGAAATCGCAGGTGTCGCTTGCACCGTCGCGGGTACTGGCTACACGGGCGAAGAAGGGTTAGAGCTAGCCGTTCCCTCTGCGCATGCTCCAATTATTTGGAATTCATTGCTAGCTGCTGGAGCAATGCCCGCTGGCCTCGGCGCCCGAGACACGTTGCGTCTCGAGGCTGCGTTACCTCTGCATGGTCACGAACTTGGCACAGGAATTACTTCTTTGCAGGCAAACCTGGAGTGGGTCGTTGCGTGGAACAAAGAAAATTTCCGTGGTAAGTCGGCTCTTGAAAACGAGAAAGCTCGTGGTGTCGCGCGCACTCTGATGGGAATTTCTATTGGTGGAAGACGACCAGCTCGTGATGGAACTCGTGTGTTGGATGCAAACAATCAGGACATTGGTTTCATCTCAAGTGGAAACTTTTCGCCAACCCTGGGGCATTGCATCGCTTTAGCGTTTGTGAACCCATCTGTGAAGGTGGGAGACGCTGTGCATCTAGATGTTCGGGGCACCTTGTTGCCCGGAACGGTTGTTACGACTCCGTTTGTGGCGAAGAAGAAGTCGTAGTTCCACCAGATTTGTTTGGCCGAAAACCAAACAACCCACCTGCATTTTCTGCGAGCGTGGTTAGGGGGCCGAGGCGTTTCGACAGATCTCCGAGTTGCGAAGCAACTTCACCCATTGAAGCCATTGCATTCATCGCGTTGCCTACCTGAGGCATCACACGACGTAATGGCTCTTCTACTTCGTCGAGTAACGAATTGATGCGTGTTGTGGTTCGATTCAGATTGTCGACGGTGGATGCAAGATTCTCCATCATCACAATGAGGGCTTCGGTTGTCCGGCGAGATGTGTCGATTGCTTTACTTGCAAGATCAATCGGGTCGACCGAACCGAGTAGCCCAAGGAGTACCTCAATAGGGTTTGTCGATTTATAGTCCGATGTAGGTGGAGATTCGTGTTCCTGGCTCACACCGTTACAGTATCCGCATCGAGTGACATTGCGTACTCCTCGATAGGCGCACAGGTGCACACCAGGTTGCGATCTCCGAAGGCAGCATCAATTCTTGATACTGGCGGATAGTACGCACGCTTGCGAAGACTGGAAACTGGGAACAGAGCTTGCTCGCGCGAATAACTGCGTTGCCAATCACCTGCGATGTCTTCGATGGTGTGCGGTGCATGATGGAGAACAGAATCGCTTGCGGCAACTTTGCCGTCGATTACTTGTTGAATCTCCTTGCGAATGTGCAGCATGGCTTCGCAAAATCGGTCGACTTCAGTGAGGGATTCACTTTCTGTCGGTTCAACCATCAATGTGTTAGCAACAGGGAAACTCATTGTTGGAGCGTGTAACCCGTAGTCCATGAGGCGCTTGGCAATGTCGTCAATTCCGATGTCTGTTCCGGCAATCACTTGCGCAACATTCAAGATGCATTCATGAGCCACGGTTCCGCTTGCACCGCGATAGAGCACAGGGAACGCATCATCAAGTCGGTTGGCGATGTAGTTGGCAGAGAGAATCGCATCTGAAGTTGCTTGCAACAGGCCATCTGCGCCCATCATGGTGATGTACACCCAAGGAATTGCCAGAATACTGGCTGAGCCGTAATTGGCAGCCGATACAGGTCCAACAGGGGAGTCATCGACGAGGGGATTTCCGGGAAGAAAAGGCGCAAGATGTGAACGCACAGCTACTGGGCCAACTCCTGGTCCGCCACCGCCGTGTGGAATGCAGAAAGTTTTATGCAAGTTGAGGTGACTGACGTCGGCACCAAACTTTCCTGGTTGAGCAGTACCGACAAGTGCGTTCAAGTTGGCACCATCGACATACACCTGGCCACCCTGGTCGTGCACCATTGCGCAGATTTCCGTGATTGCAGATTCGAATACTCCATGTGTTGAGGGGTACGTCACCATGATTGCAGCAA
>JBIKZT010000115.1:0-4097 GCA_044354565.1 Ilumatobacteraceae bacterium | reverse complement strand
AACTGGCTGTACAAGGGATGACTTGTGGTGCGTGCGCCGCAAAGATTGAAAAAGAACTCAATCACATTCCTGGCATTGAAGCTGCCGTGAACTACGCAACTGAAACTGCAATGGTTGCTTATGACGGCGACACGGTGACTGAGTCTGCAGTTCTTTCTGCAATTACGAAAATTGGCTACTCAGCACACGTGCTTGATGATCAACCATTTGATGACGATCTTGATGCTCGATTGCGTTCTGCACTTATTCGCTTGACTATTTCAATCGTATTTACGGTTCCAGTTGTGCTCATTTCTATGGTGATGCCATGGCAATTCCATAATTGGCAGTGGTGGGCGATGGCATTGTCGGCGCCCGTCGTTACGTGGGGAGCATGGCCATTTCATAAAGCGGCTATCAAAAATGCGATGCACGGCACAACCACGATGGACACACTCATCAGTGTTGGTGTTATTGCTGCAACAGCATGGAGCGTGTGGGCTGTTGTCTGGGGCGACGCCGTCATGTCTTCTTCACACAACGGTATGTCAATGGGCGAGACCAGTTCTTCACACGTCTATTTCGAAGTCGGCGCAACTGTTACCGCCTTCATTCTCGTCGGCCGTTATTTGGAAATGCGTGCAAAGCATTCAGCCGGAGACGCACTTCGAGCATTGCTTGCCCTCGGTGCAAAATATGCCACCGTGCTTCGTGATGGCGAAGAAGTATCTATACCTGCTTCGGTAGTTCGTGAAGGAGACATTGTCGTCGTACGCCCTGGCGAGAAGATTGCTGCAGATGGCGTAGTAACAGATGGTTCATCAAGTGTGGACATGAGCATGGTCACAGGTGAGAGTGTTCCTGTAGATGTCACTGTGGGAGACGCAGTTACATCGGCCACAGTGAACATGAATGGCCGACTATTGGTGCGTGCCACACGAGTGGGCGCTGAAACAACTTTTGCCCGTATGGCCAAACTTGTGCGCGATGCACAAGCAACGAAAGCGCCTGTGCAGAGGTTTGCCGACAAGGTCAGCAGTGTTTTCGTGCCTATGGTGTTTGCGATCAGCGCCGGCACATTTGGTGTCTGGATGTATCTCGATGGTGATATCGCAAAAGCATTTACGGCGGCAGTCGCAGTACTTATCATTGCGTGCCCGTGTGCCTTGGGGTTAGCAACTCCCACTGCCCTCATGGTGGGTAGTGGTCGTGCTGCCCAGATGGGCATAGTCATCAAAGGCATCGATGTTTTGCAAAGCACACGACGCATTGACACAGTGATTCTCGATAAGACCGGAACTGTCACAACAGGTGTGATGTCTCTAGTAGGTGTTGTGTGTGTTGAAGGCGTGACGCGCACTGAAGCACTTACATATGCGGGTGCAGTAGAGAAAAGTAGTGAGCATCCCATCGCACGAGCAATTGTGCGCACTGCTGAAGAAGAAGCGGGTGGGTTGCCCATTCTTGATGACTTTGAATCTCTGCCTGGCGTTGGCGCCACCGGGCGTATTGGCGGCACCATTGTCACGGTGGGTCGCGAAGAAATGTTTCGTGAGCGTCTGGTGATTTTGCCGAAATTGATTCGTGAGTCATTGGCATCATCTAGAGAAGACGGACACACTGCGGTGATTGTCACGTGGGATGGGCAAGCAAAAGCTGTGCTGGCTCTTGCCGACCAGCCGAAGCCAACAAGCGCTGGAGCCATTGCTTCGTTGAAACTGATGGGGCTTGCACCCATTTTGTTAACTGGCGATAATCCCACAACTGCTCGCGCGATTGCAGAATCCGTTGGCATTGATACTGATGAGCATCACTTGTATGCCGGCGTTATGCCTGAAGACAAAGTCGCAGTGGTACGTGATCTGCAAGAGCGTGGATACGCAGTTGCCATGGTGGGCGATGGCGTAAATGATGCAGCAGCACTTGCTCAGGCCGACGTTGGTATTGCAATGGGCGGTGGCACAGATGTTGCGATGCAAGCAAGTGACCTCACCATTGTGAATGGCGATTTACGGTCAGTGCCAGACGCAATCCGTTTATCACGAGCAACATTGCGCACCATTCGCACCAACGTGTTCTGGGCATTTGCCTACAACGTCGCGGCAATTCCGTTAGCCGCATCTGGTCGCCTCAACCCAATGTGGGCTGGCCTTGCAATGGCTTCCTCCTCGGTTTTTGTTGTGACCAATAGTTTGCGACTTCGTCGCGTGAAGTTGCACCGGTAACTTTTCAAACCACTATTGATGTGCATCCGTCAGTGCGTCAATGACTGCGTCGATGGCATATCGCCGATGATTGCGAATTGTTCTCGGTGCAACACCCCGTGCATTAGCAATTTCTACTCCACGCACGCCTGATCCCAGAAGTGTGAGTAGTTCAATGTCGTCCTGGTGAACTCCTAATTCAGCTGCGTATGCGAGGACATCGTCTAGTTCCATGTCTGATGCCCCTATATCTGTTGTGTCCACAATGCTGGATAAGACTTCGGAACCAACTTGAGATTCTTCTACGCGGCGAAGTCGTGTGTGCCGTACAAAGGCAAAGTATTCGGTATCTCGAACAAGATTGGACGCAATTTTTGATGTACGACGTTCAGAGGGAAACTCACGAATCACTATCCACGCATGAGCAAAAACCTCAATGAGAGCAGCGTTTATGCCGCCGCTGAAGATGCGTCCACGACGACGTGCGATTGCAACTAGCGATGGGAAGATTCTGTGCAAGACAACTCTTGCTGCAATGTCGTCAGTGCGTGCTTGACGAACGAGGTGCCATAAGAATGTGTCGCCGGCAGTGTCGTCTAGTTCTGAGCCGAAACCTGAGAGTGTTAAGAGTTGGTCGAGGTGGGTGACGGAATGGGGTAGGAAATCCCATGTGTTGACGTGGCGCAGAGTGGAGGGCCGGCGACAGAGCCGCGACCACTCGTCCACAATCTGGCGTGCGGTGCCATTAGAAACTGTTGTCCAGACAAGGGGAGCGTCGGGTATTGGTGCATTGGGTGTTGTGTGTGACATGGCGAGCACTGTGCAAACAAGGGCTTGTTGCAGGTGGGCTCGCAGGTCTCACCCAATGTCTCACCCTGCAAAATTTCTTGGTCAAGAGGGCTCGGCACAGTGGGCAATACTGAAGGGATGCGCATCACACTTCCATCTGGCACCTCAGCCGAGATTGTTCATCACGATTCACCTCGAATGGGTCTCGTGGTAGCCCCGGACATTTTCGGCCTGCGTCCCTTGTATGACGACATGGTGCAACAGTTCTCAAACGAATGGCAGATGTCGGTGTGTGCGGTGGACCCATTTCCTGGCTTAGAACTAGGTCCAGAAATTGAACCACGATTCGCAGCAGTGCCTTCACTGAATGATGAAGTGAATTTGCGCGACCTCTTAGAAGCCGCCGATGCATTGCAGACTCCGGTTGTGGGGCTCATCGGGTTTTGTATGGGCGGCATGTATTGCTTCAAAGCCGCACGTAGCGAACGGTTTTTTCGTATCGCCAGCTTTTACGGAATGATTACGTTGCCTGAAGCATGGCGAAGCCCATCACAAGGTGAGCCACTTGGAATGTTGTTATCTGGCTATGCAGAAAATGTGCTGGCAATTGTTGGCGGGCAAGACCACTACACACCAATTGTTGACATTGATCAATTGCGATCCACTGGCGCACAGGTGGCGTTGTACCCCGAAGCAGAACATGGTTTTGCACATGATGCATCACGCCCAGCACACAGGCCTGAAGATGCTGCAGATTCTTACGCTCGCGCGAAAGATTGGTTGCTCAGCGCAACACTCTGAATTACAGAGCGCGTTGCTCTAGTTTTGCGCGGTCCAAAATACGGTATGAACGATCATGCTGTTCTAGCCAGTGCAGTTTGATGAAACTAGCGATTGCTTTGTTGACACGCTCACGTGACGCACCAACCATGCCTGCAAGTTCTTCTTGTGTCACGGGAAGCATGAATTCATCTTTGCCACCAGACAAATCAACAAGACGCTTCGCAGTTCTTCCTGTGACGTCGAGGAACACACTGTCGGCCAAAGCTTGATCCATCGCACGCAAACGGCGGCTCAACATTCGCACGACATTCCACATGAGTGAAGTTGATGCGTTGAGTTGAT
>JBIKZT010000114.1:0-4109 GCA_044354565.1 Ilumatobacteraceae bacterium | reverse complement strand
GAAATCGTTTTCACTTTGTTCGGAGATTCAACGATCACCAAAGGTCGAGTTGCGGATGTTTCTTTTGATTTACGTTTTGACGTTGCCATGGCCGCAGTCTCTAAACCATGGCTGTGTCAGAGTCAGTTCGAGACCCCCATTTGAGCCATATGGAATAAGGGAAAAGAAAAACTTGACAGATTCCCCCTTCGCGCGGGCGCAGGTGCGCGCGGGAAGTTGCTTTATGAAATGGTGATTGTGTTGTTTCGAATGGACGCTTTTCCGTTCTTCGGCAGCAACACAACGGCCACAGAACATGTGCCTCGGCGCACTGCTTTCACGCTTGTGCCAGAGAATTTGCATCGCTTCCCACCCGTCATGATGCTGATGCGCATCGTGCCCCACGATTGTTTTGGAATAGCAAACGACACGCTCGCTGCAATGTTTGCCGCACTGATCTTGCGCCCCACGCGTAAGCGAATGGGCGTGATTTTTTTCTTTTTGATAGGTGATGTGGGAAGGGTGGTAGTGGATGAGGTTGTGGTGTTGGTTTGTGGTGCCACAACTTGAGCTGGTGGATTCTCTGGCACAACGGCTGGAACTGTGGTGGAAGTTGTTGACGTAATTGTCGTGGTCGTACTGGTGGTGGTTGTAGTTGACGTAGTGCTTGTTGTGGTTGTCGTGGTTGTGGTTGTGGTTGTGGTTGTGGTTGTTGTGGTCGTCGTGGTCGTTGTGGTCGTTGTCGTCGTTGGCATGATGTTCAAACTTGCAATCGCCACAGCAGAGTACGAAGGGTCGGTATTACCCAAGCCAAGTTGACCCGATGCGTTGCCACCCCAACAACGCACTTCACCCGAAGACATCACCGCACACGCGTGAGTAGTGCCCGCCACTATGTCCACCACGGTGCCCGATAGTCCACTCACAGCGCCGGGCGTGTAACGCGACGTGCTTGTTGTACCTGCACCAAGTTGCCCCACATCGTTTCGTCCGAAACACTCCACTGCGCCTGTAGTGAGCAGTGCGCAAGTGAACTCATTGCCCGCAGAGATGGCACTCGCGGTTGTACTCAGCGATACGACTGTGGGAGTTGCATTCTCCGAGGTAGTGGTGTTTTGCCCCAACTGGCCTTTTGTGTTTCTTCCGAAACACGTAACGGTGTCATTCGTGAGCACTACACATGTGTGCAAACCGCCTGCTGACACAGTTCTTCCGGTACCGCCCAGTGATGACGTTGCTGTTGGTTGCAGCACGCTGGAGCCAGCGGTGATACCTAATCGACCATTCAAGTGATACCCCCAACACCACGCGCCACCCGTGGTGGAAATGGCGCACGCGTGATACAGACCCACTTCCAAATGATCAACCGAGAATGAACCAGGAATGTTTGACACAGTGACTGGTGTTGGATTGGCAACAGTGTTTGTTGTTCCATTGCCTAATTGGCCAAAGTTGTTTCGCCCCCAACATTGGACGCTTCCGACATCAAGAATCGCGCAGGAATTAAAACCGCCCACAGCAATGCTCACGGCGCTAGAAGCTAGCGATACCTGTATGGGATTGGTTTGGTTTCCACCAGCAACTCCAATTGTGCCGTATCCATTATCTCCCCAACACCACACCGTGCCATCCATTGCCAGGACACATGTGTGATACATCCCGGCTGAGATTTTTCTGGGAATCCTTGCAGACGGAAGCGCACCAAGTTGAACAGGAACATTGCTTTCTGGTGTTGGAACAACCGCATTACCCAATTGCGAATAATTGTTATCGCCCCAACACCAAATGGTGTTGTCGTTACGAATAACGCACGTATGTTTTTCTCCTACCGCAATGCGACCGGTGGGATCAACCGCAGAGACAGTCACGGTTGCCTGCGCAGGCACAGACACAGGCGAAAGAAGTGCGCACGTCACTAAGACGATGCCAAGAAATACGCCCCTCCCCCGAGAGCGAGTGCGTCGCTCCTCGTGGAAGTCCCCCATTCACTGGGGAAGATAACTAACCCTGATTGCCTTTTTCAAGCATCTCAATCTCAGCACGGATTTCTTCCATGTTGAGGCCTTCTGCTGTAGTGATGATTTCTTCTAAAGAGTGTTCTGGCATTGCGCCAGCCTGATTGAAGAGCAAGATGCCATCACGGAAAATCATGATGGTGGGGATCGACTGAATCTGAAGTGCCGCCGCCAAGCCCTGTTCGGCCTCGGTGTCTACTTTGGCGAAGCGAATCTCTGGGTGAGCATTGGAAGACTTCTCAAAAACAGGTGCAAACATTTTGCACGGCCCACACCACTCTGCCCAGAAATCAACAATGGTGATTCCTTCTGCAAGAACAGTTGATTCAAAGTTTGCTTCATTGAGTGCGATGGTGGACATGGTTTTCCTTACTTCGTAACAAAGGGCAAACCCGATGTGATGGTTAATACGACGATACAAGCGAGCGAGGCATTGACCATTGCCTCAACCAACCAAAACCTTCACCCGTGTGGACATGGCGGGGAAATTCGGCGACTTAGCAACCTTTAGCGTGAGATAACACGCAGTTTTTGTAGCCGGCGCAACCAGTCGCCCATTAGAGATAGAGCAACGGCCGGTTTCGCTCCAGGTCTTCTTCCCCTTCGACACCGTCGTGACAACTGATGACAACAAGGTGCGAGACTTTTTCTTTACCGACGTCTTCTTCACCACAAAACCCGGCCGCGCAGTCACCGTCACACTGGATGCACCTACCTGGCCAGAACTGGTTTTGGTTGTGACAGAGAATGTGTATTGCGTACCGTTCTTCAGCCCAGTGAATGTGCACGAAGCCTCGAGTGTTGTGCAAATTGCCCCACCAGGTGATGCAACGACCACATATGTAAGCGCGCTACTGGATGTAGAGGTGACGCTCGGCCATGAAACTGTCACCGTCTTATTGCCAACTACAGACAATGCCTCTACTGGTGTATCTGGAATGCCCTCGGGTACTACTTGCGTCACAGTTGACGCCGCACCAACACCAATTGCATTAGTGGCAGTCACCGTGACCGCATACGTTTCGCCAGCCCGTAAACCCAAAATCTCACACGTCAAAGCAACAGTCGTGCAGCTCTGACCACCCGGGCTCACCATTGCTGTGTAACCAGTGATGACAGATCCGTTTCCGGTTGCTGGTTCGGCCCACGACACAACGGTTGACTTTGTTGCAACTGTGGCTGTCACGGCTGTGGGTGCGCACGGCGCAGTTGCTGGTGCATCGACTGCGACTAATCGGTTCGGTGTACGCGTCAGCAACTGTCTGGCAGTTGTATAAGTAACCGCGTTACACGTTGCGTTATGCCTCAACCAGTTCCACGCATCTGTAGGTGTTGCAGAGGTGACAGTTGCAGTTTGCAGATACCGCGCGACTGCACCACTGACATGTGGCGCTGCCATCGACGTGCCGGATTCAGATACATAGGTATTGGTTAACGATGAATACTTTGGCCATGCCGAGACGATCGAATCACCCGGAGCAAAAATATCGACACAATCCCCAAAGTTTGACCAAGTCGTCTCTGCATCATTTATATTGATTGCGCCTACTGAAATCGTGCCAGGTGTGCCCGCAGGAGTGGTATTACAAGCTGACTTAGCGGAGTTGCCCGACGCCGCGATAACAACAATTCCTTCTGCCATCAAATTCCTAATTGCATTATCAATAGTTGTTGCTGAGACGTCGAAACCGATGCTCATGTTCACGACTGCGCGTTCACCTTCTTGGTGATTCGCCAATATCCATTCGAGACCCTTGCGAACCATGGTGGCAGTGCCAGCACCACACGAATCAAGTACTCGAACGGGCACAAGAGAGACTGCCTTAGCAACACCCGAGTACGTGCCGCCCACAATTCCCGCAACGTGTGTGCCGTGACCATCGTTATCTGTGGTCCCAACGTCGGAAACGTCGGTGACGCCATCCATCAGCACTGGATTGGTCGCATGCGTTGGCCCATTTTCACAGGCAACTATTCCCTTTCCGGGGTTCGTGAGTTCGTAAGTCAACGAGGTGTTGTAAGAAAGAACTGCAGTTGTATCAGATCGATAACTCCACCCAGACAACACTCGCCCTGTGAGATCAGGGTGCGTCGCGTTGATACCAGAGTCGGCCA
>JBIKZT010000113.1:0-4135 GCA_044354565.1 Ilumatobacteraceae bacterium | reverse complement strand
CGTGAGGTCGGCATTCAGCGGCGTGGGCCTCTTGTATGTGACGTTCAACGTTCCGGTGACACAGTTACGCCCTGTGAGATGACGCGTGCGGCCAAGGACATCATCAAGTAATGCAGCCACGACTCCACCATGCACACATGCTGGTGGGCCCTGGTACCCCTCGTGAAATCGCACTGTGCCAGTAACGCTGCGTTCTTGATATTCAAAGGCAACCGGAGGAGCCATAGGGTTCATCGAACCATTCAGCGGGTTGCGAGTGTGACGTTCGAGAGATGGCTGACCGAGCCCCATGGTTCCGGCATCACGCACGAAAACTTCTAATGCCTCAGCTGTTGCAGCGATTGCTTCGTCGTCATGCGTTGGATGCACGTGATAAATAGCTTTCAACACGTTGCGAAGTGCGGTCACTGTGCGCTGCATAGTGGATGACACCGGCGAAATATCGGGACCCAAGTATTTGCTCATTGCGCAAGTGCAGATTTCACCAAGTCTGCGATCTTTGAACCATCGGCCGACGAACCAACTTTTTCGCGAACGGCTTTCACAACAAGACCCATCGCTTTCATGCCGGCGTTACCAGCAGCAGCCGCAGCTGCCACCTCTTGTGCCACCACAGCGGCCAATTCAGAATCACTCATGGCAGCGGGTAAATACTTAGCCAGTACTTCTGCTTCTGCCTTTTCTTTGGCCGCTGCCTCAGCACGACCATTTTGTTCGTAGATCTCTGCCGACTCCAGACGCTTCTTCGATTCAGCTTGCAATACCTTCACGATCTGATCATCGGACAGGTCTACTGCTTCGTCGCCTGCAACTTCAGCATTGGTGATTGCACTCAAGGCCATTCGAAGCGTTGACTTTGTGAGATCGTCGCTGGCTTTCATAGCAACCGTTAGGTCAGATTTCAGAGTCTCTTTAAGTGAAGTCATAACAAACAGTCTGCCCGAATGACTGTCCCCAACAACGACTAAAGGCCCGAGGAATACACCTCGGGCCTTTTCGTCAATGAATTTCTAACTCACTATTAGCGCTGTGACCATGTACTTCATCCCCATTGGGGTCTCTGCATGGGTGAGGATGTGACAATGCCATGCCCACACGCCCGGGTCGAGCGCGGTGTACACAACTGTCCATCGCTCGCCTGGCGCAACGCTGATGGTGTCTGCAAAGAACGGGGTATCAAGCATCTTTCCATCGCGAGCAACTACTAAACCAGAAGGTTGATGCAAGTGCATTGGATGGCTCATCAAGCCCTCGTTGTAATAGTGCACCACTATCGACTCACCAACTTTCATAGAGTACGGCTGCGTAGCGGGGAACGACTTTCCATTAAGCGACAAGCCAATAGTGCCTGCATCGTTCAGCACCATCACAACTTCTTGTTCAGCTTTGCCGTTTGAGTCCTTGACTCGTGATGCAGCAGTCTTCATCGCTTCGGCTTTCCAGTCACCAATGATGAGCGCACCCGCTAACCCATTGGGAATCTGTACCTGAGCATTGTGGTGCGAGTGATACATACCAACACTTGGTTCGAGAGCCGTGAACTCATAATCAAACGATTCGCCAGGCAAGATGGGCTCTTGTGTGTACGGGTCAACGCCGTCCATAGCATTCGGGACACGGATTCCGTGTAAGTGCATCGATGTTGATTCACTTAACTCATTCTTCAATCGAAGCCGAACTTTGTCGCCAACATTGACATGCATGACTGGACCGGGAATCTGACCGTTGTAGGCCCAGCCTTTAACAATTTTCCCGGCCTCGACTTCCCAATCGATGATTTTTGCAGTGATGTCGAATTGCTTCACGCCATCTGCACCAATAGTTGGTTTCAGTTCTTGGTTGCCAAGACCTTTTGTCTTCGCTGGAAATTGCTTTGCCACAGCATCCATTGCAGCGTCCATCTGTTCGTTTGTCATCGCAGGCGTGGTATTCAATGTGGGATCACCACTGGCATCTGCACTCACCTTCAGAACGGCCTTCATTCCAGAATCCTTGTGACCAGGAATTTCACAAATCACATTCACATCGCTCGATACTTTGCCGACATCGAGCAACACATGTGCACCAGCTGGAATGTCTGCTGTGCGTTTTGAAAGGTCGCTTGCAACAAAGTTATGCACAGCTGCTCCCGCGTTGTGAACATTGAATACAACGTTTCCAGGTGGCACGACATCTGGACTCATAGATATTGCAAACTCAGTGAGCGTGACTTCTACGGTTGTCGATGATGCGCCACTCGCCGATGCAGTTGCGTTATTTCCTTTGGCAACGGAAACAATTCCAATGCCACCAATCGCAACCACCATTGCGATCACAGCAAGCATCATGAGTGAATACAAAAAGTTTCCACTCTCGAGAATTGGATTTTTCGAAGTTTGTTCTGACATAACTTGCTCCTTTGACACAGAAACTTTCGTGCCTCTAAAGAAGGTATGCCCAGACCCCCCTGTTAGGCATTCCAAAAGTCCGCACAAAGTTCCGTGGACTTAGTCACACGAATTGGCTTATTTCTACGGTTCAAATAGGACTAATCCGCTTGGAGTCGTCTCTCCATTGCTCGCTCTGTCACAGTATTTGCCGTGGCATCACGCGATTACTTCCCCGCAGCACCCGCTGGCGCTGAACTTATTCACACTCGTAACTATGAAGTGCGTACATACAAACTCAGTCCCGACAAGTTTCTCTTAAGAGGTGTGGTGTGCGACGAGAAGCCCGCAGGGCTCTACATTCCCGAAGATCCTGAACCGTTATGGGTACACCACATGGTGGTCGACCTAGAAATCACGTTCCCCATGTTTGAGATTGTGTCCGTGCATGTGGAGTTCAAAGAGCGACCTCATACCCATTGCACAGATATCGAGCCGGACTATCAGAAACTGGTTGGCCTCTCTATTGCGCGTGGATTCAACAACAAGGTGAAAGAACTCTTTGGCGGCCCACGTGGATGCACTCACATTGGTGCACTTTTAGCGGCGATGGCACCTGTGGCGATTCAAAGCGGATGGTCGATGCGTGTCGGTGCAGCAATGGGCACACAGGATGCACCAAATATTTCTACTGAAGAACAGCGCAAGCGTTCCTACGCGATGAACCTAAACACGTGCCATATCTGGGATGAAAATGGCGAAATGGTTCGCGGCATCGAACAAGGCGTTCCCATGGAAGTGCCTTTGTGGATCTCGAAACGATTTAAAGAACTTGGCAGAGAAGATTCAGATTGGGACAAGTTCCGCGGCTAAACCAACGGAAATTTACTGACCCACTGTTGTCAGCACAAACAGTGCCGACAGTGACAACATCACGAATGCTGGAAACGTTTCTTTCAAAGAATCCTTCACACGTGTATGCGTGGTGACAGCTAATGCGAAATATAAGCACAGGCAAAGACCAGTTATCTCTGCGAGTCGAATGTTTTGAAAACCAATAATGAGTCCGGCGACTGCAAGCAGTTTGATTCCTCCCAGAACTGGCAATCGCTCCACTGGAACTTTCAATTTCCTCATCGATTCAACAATTTGTTCTGATTTCCGAAAATCCATGATTGCTGTTGCCGCGCACACGAGAATCAATATGACGGCCAATACATTTGCGACATTGCTCATGTATGCAGACTAGACAAACAAACGTTTACGAGTTGGCGATGACGCTTCGTTCGTGCTGCAATAGCCACTGCTTCACGGCGATTCCACCACCAAAGCCAGTGAGCGAGCCATTTGCCCCAATGACCCGATGGCACGGCAGAACAATGGCAACTGGGTTTCGACCGTTTGCTCCGCCTACTGCGCGCACCGCTTTTGGCCGACCAATGGATGCAGCTTGCTCGCCATAGGAAATGGTTTTCCCAAACGGAATCCCAGCAAGCGACCTCCATGTTGCGACCTGAAATTCAGTTCCGTGAAGATCGAGCGGAACGTCAAAGGCAGTGCGTGCGCCACTGAAGTATTCGCGCAGTTGATCAAGAGTGGATTTGACCACAGGATGTTGAGGGTCCAAATGAATGTTGATATCGCTCAACGGCTTCGGATGCGCATCTTCAGAGAACATGACGTAACGCACGCCAAAATCGGAAGCGACAACGGTGACCTCACCAAAAGGTGCAGTCACTACGCCAGAGAAATAAGAAACGTCACGTGTT
>JBIKZT010000006.1:0-32273 GCA_044354565.1 Ilumatobacteraceae bacterium | reverse complement strand
AGTGCGTTCAAGTTGGCACCATCGACATACACCTGGCCACCCTGGTCGTGCACCATTGCGCAGATTTCCGTGATTGCAGATTCGAATACTCCATGTGTTGAGGGGTACGTCACCATGATTGCAGCAAGTGAATCACCAGACTTCAGAACTTTTGCTCGCAAGTCGTCAATGTCGACGTTTCCGTTGTCGTCACAGTTCACAACAACAACCTGCATGCCCGCCATTACTGCACTTGCTGCATTTGTGCCGTGGGCGCTTGACGGAATGAGGCAGATAGTTCTTCCTATGTCACCGCGCGAACGGTGATAAGCGCGAATGGCCATCAAGCCTGCAAACTCTCCCTGGCTTCCCGCATTCGGTTGAAGACTTACTGCGTCATAGCCTGTGATGGCGACCAGCATTTGCTCTAACTCTGTTACGACAGTACGAAGTCCTAGTGATTCGTCTTCCGGTACAAATGGATGAAGTGATGAGAACTCTGGCCAGGTGATGGGTTCCATCTCCGTTGTTGAATTCAGCTTCATAGTGCACGAGCCAAGCGGAATCATGGTGCGGTCGAGAGCCAAGTCTCTGTCGGCTAACGAACGCAAGTAGCGAAGCATCTCATGTTCGGTGTGGTACTTATGAAACACGGTCTGGGCCATGAAATTGTCTTGTCTGGAGTATTCAGCAGGAAGCATGTGATCGACTTCGGTAACAACTGACGCTCCTAAAGCAACCAGCAATTGATTGAGAACTGCAACTGTTGTGGTCTCGTCCACGCTGAATGATGCAGTGGTCTTGTTGACTACGCGAATGTTGAATCCTGCTGCACGAACTGAATTCGCAACGGCAACAGCGTCCTCGCACGCAAATGCAATAGTGTCAAAGAACTGATCATGCAAGATGGTCTTTCCTGAGGATTTCAAGGCATTGCCTGCTGCACCAGCGAGTGAATGAATTCTTTGCGCAATGTGCTTCAAGCCGTTTGGACCGTGCCATACGCCGTACATGCCCGCAATGTTTGCAAGGAGGACTTGCGCAGTGCAGATGTTCGACGTCGCCTTTTCGCGACGGATGTGTTGCTCTCTTGTCTGCAAGGTAAGCCGTAATGCGGGACGACCTGCTGTATCGGTGCTGACTCCGACAAGGCGTCCAGGCAGTGCGCGAGCGTGAGACGTGAGTGTCGCCATGAATGCAGCGTGAGGCCCACCAAAACCCATTGGTACACCAAATCTTTGTGATGAGCCAACGGCAATATCAAAACCAAGCTGACCTGGGGGAGTAATGAGAGTGCATGCAAGGAGGTCTGTGATGGCGATTGCAATGCCATTTGCCGCATGCACTTTTTCATTTAGTGCTGTGAGGAAAGATGGATTTTCTAGTGCTCCGTCGCTACCGGGTAGCGAGACAACTACTGCAAAACAATTGTCAGGCACGGTTGAGATGTGTCCAGAAACGACCTCTATGCCGATTGGCTCCATGCGTGTGCGCACGACCGCAAGGGTTTGTGGGTGTGTATTCGCATCGATAAACACAGAATCTGATTTCGATTTACTAATGCGGTGAGCCATTGTGATTGCCTCGGCAACTGCAGTGGCTTCGTCAAGCAGTGAAGCGTTAGCCAAAGGCAAGCTTGTGATTTCTGTGATCATGGTTTGAAAATTCAGAAGAGCTTCGAGTCGTCCCTGGCTGATTTCAGGTTGGTACGGCGTATAGGCGGTGTACCACGCTGGATTCTCAAGCACATTGCGCTTTACCACAGGGGGAGTGATGGTGCCGTAGTAGCCCTGACCAATTAAGGATGTTCTATGTGCGTCGCGTGAAAACTTGGAACGCAGCAACGCGTGTACTTCATGTTCTGGAACGGGTGCGGACAATGTCATTGATTCACGAAGACGGATAGCCGACGGAATGGTGGCATCAAGTAACGCTTCCGTGGAGGTGTAACCAACAGCCTGCAACATGTGATGACGATCGGATTCACTAAGACCAAGATGGCGCGATGCGAAGTGATCTGCTTCGAAGGCAGGCGTGGTGAGTGAGCGTGGGGTAGAGGTCATGGTTGCTCCGATGGACTCTGGTACCCCCGCTGTCGTTTGTGCCTGAGAGCTTCACCACCTGCGTGGCTTTCCCCGTCGGCGGTGGGCGAGCCCACTCTTTCCAGCGTTCGGCGTCTACCTGGTCCCTGTGCCTGAGAGATTCCGGGGTGGTTGCTCCTTCGGCGGTGTTTCAGATGAAACACACTCTCCCAAGTAGACGTTTTCTTACACCGTAGTCGGTGAGCCGTGTCGAGTGATTACTCCGTGGTGGCGTAGGCCCCGGCTGTGCCACTGGCGCCCACAGACTCGATGACGGCCCGGTCGAGGTCTGCGAGGAACTCATCCACCAATGGAGCGTGCACTGCGTTGACAGTGAGGTGAACACTGTCTGGTGGTGTTTGGCGATCCATGTACCAGCCGTACGAGATCAGGGTGTCTGCAATGGCAAAAACGTCATGACGATTTACATCGGTGACCCCGAAGGAGAGGAGAGTGGAATCGGGATACGCACGCAACTCAAGTGCAGGGTGATTCTGAATATGTTCAGCGATACGAACTGTTGATTCTCGGGCACTGCGAGTAACGCGCAAGTATCCGTCATCACCAAGGTGATGCATGACGGCCCATGATGATGCAATCGGTCCACCAGACTTTGTTCCCAAGATTCCTGACGAGCCGTACATGCCCCCAAGCCAATTATTCGTAATGAAAGTTTGGTCACTACGCAATTGTTTATTTCGATGGAGGAGCACACCTGAACCTTTGGATGTGTATCCGTATTTGTGTAGGTCGATCGATATTGATGTCACTCCATCGCAGCGAAAATCCCAAGGCGCGATCTTTTCTCCAAGTCGCTCCAGATAGGTAAGTGTTACGCCCCCCATACATGCATCAACATGGCAGTTAATGTTGCGTTCTTTTGCGAGTGATGCGATGTCGGCAATGGGGTCAACAACGCCTTGCGGATACTGTGGCGCAGAACCAACAACGAGAATTGTTTCGTCGTCGATTGCATTAGACATTGCGTTTACGTCTGCACGCCAGTCAGTGCCTACAGCAACGCGACGACTTTCTACCTGGAAATAATCCGCACCCTTTTCCAATGCTGCGTGCGCAGATGAGGGGAGCACTACGTTCATTTTCGAAAGGTTGCGCCCTTCGCGTTGTGCACGTTTTTGGGCCGCCCGAACAGCGAGCACCAAACTCTCCGTGCCACCCGATGTCATGAATCCAGCAGTGGTGTCATCGCCATGTACCCAACCACTGGCCGTGTCTACGACATCTTGTTGCATGACGCGAAGCGAAGGGAAGGCGGCTGTATTCAGAGCGTTCTCACCGGAGAATCGGCGGTATGCCTCTTCAGCGAGCGCCAGAGCCTCAGGTCCGGCGCTGTAAGCCAATGTGAAGCATTTGCCATCGCGCCAGCGCACGTCGTCTGTGCGCATGGCCTCCATAGAAGCAAGAACTTGATCGACTGGTTGGCCGTTTCCTAATGAACGAATACTCATAATCCGACCTTAGGTGCGACGACGAAGTCACATGACATTGAGGCCATGGGTCTGGGGGACATCAGGCTGGCTAACCGTTGTGGATATTGGTTTCCACATAAATTACATAACGGAGATTATGGGCGCAAGGATGGGGACAACGAAGCGGCAGCCACGGGGTCTGCGGCCTCTAACAGCCAATTGACCATCTCCAGCAGGCTGTCCTTTGTGTGGCGTCCAGCTGCCAAATCTGTGCGCGCATCAATGACTGCACAATGCAAAACATAAATCTGATCTTTCAATGTGTCGAGCTCATCACGTGTCACCACAAGTTCGTTCTCTGACAATTCGAGTTCCGTTGCTCGTTGGCGTGCAACCCAATCCCATTGTCTGCATTTCTGACTGCAGAACTCTTTCTTACGACCGGGTCCATCGGATTGCGCCAGAACATGTCGACACCATCGGCAACGACTGTCTTTCCCCCGCTGTCCTGATGCCTCTGGTGATTTCGTCATGACGAAATGGTACGACAGGTAAGGTCATTGTTGTGGCATTTCCTCCAGCACCCGATCGATTCTTCGCCAGTGACAACTTCAGCGGCACTCACCCGCGTTATCTACAAGCGATTGAGACCGCTAACTATGGCCATGTCCGTGCATATGGCGGAGATGATTACACGAAGAAAGCCGTCGCTCTTTTCCAACACCTGTGTGATGAAGACGTTGAGGTGCTGTTCACTTTTAATGGCACCGGGTCAAACATTGTTGCTCTCGGAAGTTTGCTCGGACCAGCCGAGTCTGTGATTTGTTCCGAGTGGGCACACATTCATGTTGATGAAACCGGTGCACCAGAACACGCGCTGGGAATCAAGTTGCAAGACGTTCCTGCGCCAGACGCAAAAGTGACGCCGGACCATGTACATGCTCTCGCCGGAGCACTTGGCAATGTGCATCATGTGCAACCTGGTGTTGTTTCAATTACTCAAGCAACCGAACTTGGGACGTTGTACTCCATTGAAGAGATTAAAACATTGTGTGAAGTCGCACACTCCTACGGAATGCGTGTGCATCTGGATGGTGCGCGAATATCGAATGCAACTGCTGCACTTGGTGGTGATGTCGCTACCTTTCGTGCGCAAACTTTTGGAGCCGGCGTAGACGTGGTGTCGTTCGGTGGCACAAAGAACGCAATGATGGGTGCTGAAGCAGTTCTCTTGCGCCGTGGTGTTGCTTCACCTCGCGCTGAGTTCATTCGCAAGCAAAACACACAACTGCCATCAAAGATGCGTTACGCCGCCGCACAGTTTGTTGAAGCCTTGTCAGATGGCTTGTGGCTAGAAACTGCTGCGCATGCAAATGCCATGGCCGCTCGCCTCTACGGCCACCTGTCAGACATCACAAGTCTCGAACTGGTAAAGCCAGCGGTGAACAGCATGTATCCCCTCCTCCCCCCTCAGGCACGGCTTGACCTGCAGGAGTGGAGCTTTTTCTGGGATTGGGACCTCAGCAGGTCTCAGGTGCGCTGGATGACCTCCTGGGATACCTCAGAGGCCGACGTCGATCGCTTTGCTGCAGGCGTGCGTAGTCTTTTCTGAACCTGTGGGGCACGGAATTGACTGGTTGATCAATTCCGCTAATGTGGGACCTAAGCGCGGCGAAGTTGGGGGCAACCATGGCCATCGGAGAATTGTTTTCTTTCAGAGAATGGGACGACACGTCTTGGTCAGTGACCGCCGAATGTCGTGGTCTCTCTGCAGTGTTCTTTCCCCCTGCGGCAGAACGACCTCAAGCACGTGAGCGCCGAGAAGCACAAGCTCGAGAAGTGTGCAACGCATGTCCGGTCATGTTCGAATGCAGAGACTTTGCACGACGTAATCGTGAATACGGATTCTGGGGTGGCGAATCCGAAGAAGAGCGTCATGCCGCTGGTTATCGATTGATCGCACCTATTGGTGTGCGCGCAAGAAATATCTCTTAGCTCACCTTTTGCAAAGCAACAGCGGTCCATCCATCGATGGAAGCCTTGCCTACTTCAAAGCTTGAATCAAAACATGCGAGAACATCTTCCACTTGGTCATCTCGCATACCGCTCAAAATGATTACACCATTGGTTTGAGTTACGTCTTGAATAACGCCAGCCAATTCACGTAGTACCGGCGCCAAGATATTTGCGATAACGGCGTCGTACGTTTCCGTCTCATAAGAATCAGTCCACGCGACATTCTCTACATGGTTACTTTTGCAGTTCTCATTCAGAACATTGCGCGCGCCTGATGCGATATCGAATGCTGATCCTCTGCACCCGAGAATCTTGCTCAGTGCAATTCCAAGAATTCCTGAGCCACTTCCAAGATCGAGTACATGAGTTGCCGGAACAACATGCTGTAATGCAAGTCGCATAGCAGCAACAGTTGTCGGGTGATTGCCGAGACCGAAAGTGTCAAGTGGTTCAATGAAAATCTGATGGAGTGCAGGAGGCGCTGGTAGCCACGTGGGAACAAACACCACATCTTCGGTCACCCAAGTGGGTTCTGCATGCGCACGCCATGTGTCTGCAACAGTGCGAGCGATGTCAACAGACGAAATCGATACAAATGGAAACTGATGCACGAGAAGTGCAATGTCGTCTGTTGGGTTCTCCCCCATACTTGTACGAAGTGTCACGGTGTCGTTGTCGACCTGAATCTCCTCAATGGCTACAACTCCCATTGCCCAGAGAGTGTCTGACACCAGTTCTGATTGCGACGCAGGAAGGGAGATGTCAACCAGAGACCAAACTTCTGTGTTGTCGCTAGTCAATGCGGCGCAACTCTTTTTTGAATCTGTCGCCTTTGTGTAGGTACGCCTGTACTGCAATGTCGATATCGCCCTGCCGAGCGCGATTTTCCTTGATGACGGCTGGTGCACCGACTGCGAGTGCCCCTGGTGGAACAACCGTGTCGTTCAGTACCACCGCGTTGGCCGCAACTATGGAGCCCGTGCTGATCACTGCTCGGTGAAGAACAACTGAGCCTGAAGAAACCTGTGCACCATTTTCAATAATGCAGCCTTCAAGATGCACGATGTGGCCAATCACGCAGTCATCGCCCACCGTGGTGTGGCTGAATGGAGTTGTGTGCACAACGGTTCCGTCTTGAATACTGGTGCGTGCACCAATCACGATTGCGCCGTCGTCCCCGCGCAACACTGCGCCAGGCCAAATAGACGAATTCGCTCCGATAGTGACAGAGCCAATAATGACTGCATCAGGATGGACATAGGCCGTGGGGTCTATGGATGGAACTTGGTCACCGAGCGCGTAGATAGGCATGCCACAAGGTAGCAAGTGGAGGCGCTGTGACCGATGGTCATTGGGTTTTTCCGAGATAGCGTCAATTGCCTATGTCACGTCGTCTCGAGATTCAACTCACAAGCAAACGCCCCGACGGCACATGGACCTGGCGTGCAGCCGGTGCCCGTGAGCCCAAAGGCGAAGTTGCTGACACGCTTGTCCCATCCAACACCTCAGTGAACGACGTAGTTGTCGCAGACGTAGAGAAGGACCTGGACGGCACACGTGTGCTTGCCATCGCTCCTACAAAAAAGAAGGCCGAACGTAGCGGTCTGCTCGAGATCCTCCCTTCCGACAAGCCATTTGAAGCAGTCACTCAGCAGTTGCGCAAAAAGGGACCTCGTGACGGTGACAAGCGCAAAGGTCCACATCGTGATGGTGACCGCCCTCGTGGTGAGCGCAAAGATGGCGCACGTCGCGAAGGTGGCGATGCAAAAACCGATCGTCCTCGCCGTCAGTTCTTTGACGCACCACCAGAATTGCCACAGCGCCCGAAAGCAAAACGAATTCGTCCGTTGCGCGTCAATGTCGATGCAGTGCTTGCTGAATTACCAGAGGCACATCGCACCATCGCCGAGAAAGTCCTCATCGGTGGTGTACCGGCTGTTCGCGCAGCTATCGAAGAGCAAAACAAGAAGGCTGTTTCGGAAGGCCGCGAGAAAGTGCCAGCAGATGGTCTCATTCAGATTGCTGAGCAGTTGCTCCCCCGTCTTCGTGTAGCCGAATGGCGCGACAAAGCATTGTCTGCAGAAAAGATCATCGAAGAAGTTGATGTACGGGACCTTCGTTCCATCGTTGTCACTGCTGACCAATTGGTAGCCATCGATGAAGCAACACGTGGTCTAGTAGCCAAGATGAAGCAAGCACTGGTTGTGCGTCAAGAAACAGAAACAAAGAACTGGTTTGAAGACATCACTGCAGCGATGACCGTTGGTCGTGTTGTGCGTGCGCTTCGTCTGTCATCACAGCCACCAAAGGCTGGACTGCCTTTCCCACCAGCACTCGCTGTACAGCTCACAGACGCCACCGTTCTTGGTCTTACACCCGATGCACCAGCAGAACGATGGATCGCACTTCTTGAGGCTGCTGCGTTCTCTCCCATCCACGGAAAAGTATTGCCACCAGCAATTCCTGCAGTTGTTTCAGAAGAGCTCACAAAGACGATCACGCGCCTCGGACCATTGATGCCTCAGTTGGCATTGTTGTTCGGCATTGTTGTGGATCCGAAGGCTCGTGCACCACGTCCACTTCAAGCACCGCGCAACGACAAAGGGACACGCAAGCGTGCGTCTGATGTCAACAAGACCGCAGAGGCAAGGGGCCCACGTGGACCCAAGAAGGACAAAGACATAGCTGCTGCCCCTAAGACCACCAGCACACCAGTTGAGTCTGAAGTGCCTGCACCGGTCGTGACTGAAGCGCCTGTGGAAGTTGTTACAGAAGCACCTGCCTCTGTTGTTGCTGACGCACCTGCTGAAGCAGCCGAATAGACCGCAACTTCTTTCACTAGCCGCTACCCCACTACGGTGGCGATATGGCAAATATGGTGAAATACGAACGTCGTGGCAAAGTCGCGATCATTACTCTCAATCGTCCAGACGCGCGCAATGCCGTCAATGATGAACTGGCAGCCGACATGGAAGCATGTATCGATCAGTTGGAAGCAGACGATGAAGCGTGGGTCGGAGTACTCACGGCAAATACAGAGGGACATAAGTCCCCTGTGTTTTGTGCAGGCGCAGACCTCAAAGCGCTAAATGCAGGTGGACAAACTCTTGGTACTAAGCGTGGTGGCTTTGCAGGTTTCGTCTATCGGGAACGTACTAAGCCCGTCATCGCTGCTGTGGACGGTCTAGCTACCGCCGGTGGCTGTGAGATCGTGCTCGCATCAGACATGGTGATTGCATCTTCACGCTCCTCGTTTGGTCTCGCAGAGGTAAAACGAAATCTCATCGCGGGAGCCGGCGGACTTTTTCGACTTCCCCGCGCCATAGGCAAGTCAGTCGCGATGGAAGTCATTCTGACTGGTGATCCACTTTCAGTTGAACGCGCACATCAACTGGGTCTCGTCAATTATGTGGTGGCACCAGGAGAAGAAGTAGAGGCTGCTATTGCTCTTGGTGAAAAGATTGCGACGTCAGCACCTTTGGCAGTTGCCGCAAGTCGCCGTGTCATTTTGGCATCAGCTTATGAAAGCGATGAAGCACTGATTGCGATGACGAACAAGGAATTCGCTCCCATCCTTCAGTCAGAAGACACAAAAGAAGGTCTCATGGCATTCATCGAGAAGCGTGCACCTCAGTGGAAGGGTCGTTAGAGACTTTTTCCAACAACGATCGTCTGTGCCACTAGGCCGTGACGTTCGAATAGGTTCTTCATTGCTCTGTCTCCGGGAAGCGCATGCGCGGAAACATGAGATACCCCGAGCCCATGAAGTTCATCAAGTAAATGCAAAATGAGTGCATCACCGAGACCGATCTCTCGAGCGTCGGGAACGACAAACACATGGTGAATGAACACTGATGTGTCTTTAGAACCAGAGGCAGACAGTGAAGCCATGATTGTCTCGCCAACTCCGGCTACATAGTTCAGTAACAATGCTCCCTGTTCGGGAGAACGTGTGCCTGCACCGCGGTATTGGGATGCTTCTGCTCGAGCCTGTTGAATGTGATTCTCAATAGCGTCCGAATCAGATGCGGTGGACCGGCGCACGAAGACGTCAGTGTTTGACATCAGGGCCTTGCTCGTTGTCTGCACTGGAAGCGCGGCCAGATTGGAAGTTCTGAACGGTCTTCGTGGCCTCCTTCACCGCTTGGCGAACAGCAAACTCACCAACCATGCGTGCACCAGGCGCTTGCTTCTGCATGCCTCTCAAAGTGTTCTGCATGTGACGCACTATTGAGGAAGCAAGCGAAAGCGGGTTCATGTCACTTCGGTGGGAACAATGGGCACGTATCGTCGCCCATTGGACACGATGGCGCACTATTGCGAACAAGTAAGAAGCAATTTGTGCATTGCACTTCGTCGGCCTTTTTAGGTTGCAGTGCATCATCTGCTGTGCGATCGTCAGTTTCAACAACTTCGTCTTCCTCTGCAGGAAGATCCTCGCTCGCCAAACGATCTTTCAGAATGGACGCGAGGTCCTCTTCAACATCATCTGGTGCAACCATGTCGTCGTCATCGTCGTCGTCATCTCCGGCTTTACGCACAACTGTGGCGCCGACGGCGTCTTCGTCATCGCCATCGTCGTCATCTAAAACATCATCTTCGTCGACCAACAATGGGTCGTCGCCGAGGTCCTCAAGGATGTCTATCTCGTCACCTTCGATATCGATATCAACGTCCATATCTTCTGGGTCGATGTCATCTTTTGCCACTATGTGCTCCTCTTTTTGCGCAACAGCTCGCGGCGGGATACTAGGCACAAACTGTGTCGATTTGACGAATGCTACAAAAAAGTGACGCGCGTCACTGTCGCAGATTGTCTACGAATGCTTGTTTCTTTTGGCCTCTGCACGCCGTTCAGACTCCAAACGCTCAAGCTCGGGGGCTTCGGTCGTCATATGGCTCATTGACGCAGCTACGGCCTTGTGACCGGCCTTCTCAGCGATCTGACGGTGCATCTCGAGTGCCACACGGCGATATGCAGGGTGTCCCTGTGGGCTCGAGCGAAGTTCCAGCATGTGCATAGCCTCGCGTGCGTTGAACTGCATGACATAGCGAATGCGATACGCCATAGAGACGGCATAGGCAGCCTGCTGTGGATAGTCGGTAACAAGTGCGTCATACAGTGACGATGACCTATCCATCACTTCGTCGAACATGGCAGTTCCCCCTGCTGCGTCCACCAATTCTGGACGTGCATATCCGTGATACGGAGTTAGTGGTTGCCATTCGATGGTGAGCAGACGGTGACGCTGAAGATCTCGGAAAGCGCCGTAGTCAGAGAGAACATCAAATCGATAGTCAATGCTTTCGAACGCGCGTCCCGGACGGTGTCTGCGGTTATCGCGATCACCGATGTAGGTGTTGAGAATCTCGGTCTTTTCGGCGGTACTCATCTTTTCTACACGCATACGAATCTGGGACTCTGGAAGATGTGAATACGCGTAACAAGCAGCGGCAACCAGTTTGTTCTCGGCCTCAGGATCAAAATCGACGAGAGTCACTTCGTCAACATCGCTGGCGACGGTGTCCCCCATCATCGAATCAATGAGCTCGGACATGTTGCCCGCATTAGTACTGAGGTACTCAGACCACTTTCCGCCACGTTCTGCAACATCAACGCGACGCAAGAAAGACGGTATGACTTTTCGCAACTCGGTCAACATCATGTCGGCGTACAGGCGAGACTCTGGAAGTGGATGTGCACGCATCCGCAGCAACAACTGCTCGAACGCTTGTCCACTGCCATAGATGCCTACGTTTGATAAAGACGACGCCGGCAACATTCCGCGTACAGCATCTAACGCCTTCGCACGAGTCGCTTGGCGATATACAAAGTCAGAATCTTTTGCACCCTTAGGCACTGTAGAGCGAACGTGTTCTGTAACAATCTCTGCCAATTGGCTATACGAATCGAACATGCGATCCATATCGCCTACATAGCGGGTACCAAATTTGCTGGCAACCACATCTGGGTCTCGGTAATACCTGAATCGACCGCCCAAACGCTCGTCGTAGGCGATGTAGCGAGTGCTTTGTTCGAGGTAACTCATCAAGCGACCCCACTCCAAAATCTTGGTGAGGATGTTTGACGCTTGCTCGCAAGCAAGATGCACACCGCCTAATTGCGCAACAGAGTCATCGCCATATTCGACGAAGACTTTCTCGTACAAAGACTCAGCACGGTCGACGCCAACGGTTGCATCTACTGCCTGATCTCCAGCAATTTCTAAATCGTTGACGAACTCATCAAGAAACAGACGACGAAGGCTGCGTGGACTTCTGCTGTAACGAGCAAATAGAGCACCTTTTACAACTTCAGGCAGATTAACTAACGCAAAAACAGGTTGATCTAAGTTGCTGAAATAACGACGCAAGATATCTGACTCTGCGTCCGTGAATTCCTCGGGAACATACACAGTCACGGCTATTTAGCCTAGGAGCCTGACGACCGTCGTCTGGGGATACCAGTTACAGAACATCCTTGTCCGGGTTGGCTCTCGCAAAGTCGGCTTGGACCGATGTGCGCATTTGTTCAGAAGTCCAAAAGTCGATTGCAGTCAATGCCATGGCCTTTGCCCCGTCGATCACTGCCGCGTCTGCCAACGGGCCACGGGAGTGTTCAGCAAAGGCACTGGTGTGGATTGCAGTGTTATGTGGTGCTGACGCAATCATCGGGTGAATTGAAGCCACCAGGTGGCTCACGTTGCCCATATCTGTACTTCCAACGACCCTATGTCCACTGACGCGAGGGTCCGTCACTGTTCTGCCGAGACGCGCGGCATTGAGAACATATGAAGCACTCAATGTTTCGTTCGTAATCATGTCTGCGTACGGCGTTCCTACCCATGTGTGTTTGGATGTGCAGCCACAGGCAGTAGCACCGGACTCGAGTGCAGCCAGTACGCGTGGTTTCAACTCGTTCAGGGTGGTGATGGTGTCCGAACGGACATACCACTCGGTGGATGCTTCGCGAGGAACAATGTTCGGCTTCTCGCCTGCAGAACGAAATACTCCGTGCACTCTTTCGGTCGGCAGAATGTGTTGACGCAGGGCGGCCACGCCCATGTACCCAAGCACTGCTGCATCAAGCGCATTTCGCCCACGATGCGGCGCAGCTGCGGCATGCGACTCTTCCCCGAAATACTCCACCAACAACTGTTGAAGGGCTATCGCATCGATTGTCGTGAGATCAGCGTCAGCGGAGTGCACCATCATCGCAACATCGACATCGGTGAGGGCGCCATTCTTTGCCATGAGTATCTTTCCGCCACCGCCCTCCTCGGCAGGCGTTCCTAAATAACGAATTCGACCACCAGCATCCGCAGCGATGCTTCCGAGAGCCACAGCAGCACCAAGCCCAGCAGCGGCAATCACATTGTGACCACAACCGTGACCAATATCGGGCAGCGCGTCGTATTCACTCATGATGCACACTGTGTTGCCAGAGCCCAAGTCGGCAACAAAACCAGTTGGTGCACCGTAGGCACCTTTGTCTGCGTGGAGACCTAAGCTTGTTGACGTTCTACAGAGCAATTCCGCTGCAAAATGCTCCTCGTAGTTCTCTTCTGGATTGGCGTGAATTTGATGACTGACATCAATGAGTGTTTGAGCATGAGTGTCAATGAATTGACATGCTCTTTCTTTTAATTGCTCGACATCTGCGCTCACTTGATATCACCGTGAGAAATAACAATTTTTCCCAACTGCTCAGCTTGTTCAAGTTTGTGCAGTGCTGCTTCGTATTCGGAAATTGGATAAACGCTGTCAATTTCGATAGGAAGCCCAGCATCGACGATAGTGAGAAGTTGGTCGAACTCTTCATAACTACCCATAGAAGAACCGATGATCTCAAACTGCTTAAAAAACAGCCGAGGAATGTTTATCTCAGCCTTTGAACCAGATGTTCCACCGCACACCACCATGCGGCCTCCTGGGGCTAATGACCGCACGGATTTATCCCACGTAGCTGGGCCGACACTCTCAATGACGGCATCGGCTTCTACTGGCCAACGGTCGTCGTTGCTATCAATTGCGGCGGATGCTCCCATGCGCAACGCTGCTTCACGCTTGGCGGGGTCGCGACTAGTAACGACGGTGCGCGCTCCAAACCAATGAGCCAGCGAAAGTGCTGCTGTGGAAACGCCTGATCCGATACCAACTATCAATACGGTGTCTCCGGCACGCACTCTTCCTCTGTTCAGCATTCGCAGTGCTGTTAGATATGCGAGAGGGAACGCCGCGCATTCTTCCCAAGAACGCGTTGATGGTCGACGGCGAACGTTGCGAGCAGGAGCAACAGCAAACGCTCCGTGTCCACCTTGACAGTGTTCGCCCCAAATCATGAAGCCAGGGCCCATTGGAGAATTGTTTCCGTACTTCACGATGTCTTCGATTGGTGACACCCCAGGGTTAACAACAACCTCGTCTCCAACGGCAACGGAAGTAACTTCACTGCCGATTTCTTCAACGATTCCTGCTGCGTCACAACCAGGGATATGCGGCAGTGGAGGCTTTGGCATACCGCGAGTGACCCATAAGTCCATGTGATTGAGTGCGCTAGTTACAACTCGGATGCGCACTTCATCTGGGCCCAATGCAGGAGTTTCAATTTCTCCCCACGAGTAGGTGCCGGGTGAGTCATTCAAAATCCATGCTTTCATGGTTCTACCGTAGATGCTTAGACGACCGTAAGCCAGTAATCGGGTCGTACAGTCACAGAAATTGAAGACCAACTGCCTATCTCGAAGCCATCAATGATCAAAGGCTCATGTGCTTTTGTTCTGGTGAAGCTAAATGAATCAAGTCGCTCGACGCGAATATCTGGATGAGGCAAATGTGCAGAGATTCGGGACTTCCTTTTGAAGAGCAAACGCTGTCGCAAAGGCATCGAACTGCGCAGTGAAAGCAAATCTAAGAACCCATCGTTTGGATGAGCACGAGGCAAGAGATGCCGAGATTTGTGAAAACCAGAATTGGAAAGAACAAAGAACGCACCTCGATACCAACGGCCAATGGTGATGCTCGAGATTGCGAATGCTGATACTACTTTTCCGTCGGAATTCTGAATCGCGTACTGCATTGCATCAATTGGTAACAGTTGGCATTCTTCTCCCGCCTTAGGTTGACGAGGTTTGCCGAGGGCTTCATGGAGGTCGCCACTTGATACATAAAACGGTGCTTGAGGTTCTGAGCGAGCAGCATCGGCATCACTAAATACAACCTTGCAGTCACTGGGCATCACGAACGGGCTCCCCCAGTCCTGCCCTTTCCGAATTGTCATATTGATTCTCCAGCAGCAGCTGAGACGACTCCTCTGTCGAGGGCGCGTGACGCATTCATTGCAACTTGGCGTAATGAATCGTTTGTAGTGGTACTTGAGATTTGACGCAGCAAGTCGATGAGTTGTCGCATGGACCTAACAAAGTCACCTGGAGTTAAATCGGGATCAAGAATTCGCGATAATGGTTTTCCTGATGCCCAACCAGCTGTTTCAAAAGCTAATCCACCATTGGGAGCACGATGCAAGTGCATTCCTTTTTCACGCTGCATATCTTGCAACTGCAGACTCACCTTCTCAACTCTCTTGAACCTTTGGCGAACCAAATCAGATGGCCAACGTGGAGGCCCACCGTTATCACCGCCACGTGGTTCGAAGACCAGAGTTGACAACACCGCGACAAGATCATTGACAGAGAGATTGTCTAATATCCCTCGGTTCATCACCTCAACGATGAGCAAATCTGATTCGTGGAAAATTCCAGCAAGCGTGTGTCCTCTATCGGTCAGTTCCCAATCGTTGATGTAGTCCATCTCCCGTAGGAGTTGAACAACATCCATAAACCGTGCTCCAACTGAGCCGGATCTGTGCCGTGAGCGTTCCTCTAGTTGTTCAATTTCCTTGCGTAACCTTTTGATGCTCTTGGCAGACAGTGGAGAATCAACTACGCGTTCTTCATCATTGACCTCGAGCGAACGACCAACGATGTCGTCTACCTTTGCCTTAGCGAGACGCGTAGCTGCCTCTTTAATGAACTCTGTGCGGGCTGGCTCAAATGGGACTGGAAGGTCCACCGCACCACCTTTCAAAGGCAAAGCACGAAGATCTTTTGCCATTACGTCTATAACTTTTCGACTAGGCGTGACAACCGTTAGACGTATGCCCGATCGGCGAGCAGCAGTACTTAACACAAGTCCCCTGCCGCGAATGTTGGACGCGTCGAACATAACGACGTCTCCTGGGCGTAGTGCTCGTAAAGAAATCTCAGCCTCTACAGCAGAAGCCATTATCTCCGAAGTCGCTGACGGAGCCTCGTGGGATTGAAAAGCCTGCTCGAGCAGTGCAAGCTCCTTCTTTCGTTTTTCAAGCGTCGCCTCGGAAGTTACGACATCGCGATCGGCTTGGAACTGGGCGAAAGAAAGATTGAGAATGTGATGGGCTCCATCTTCGGAGTGATTGCGCACCATGTTGACTGCCATGTTGAAAGTGGGGCGAAACGCAGATGACAATCGAAAACTGCGACTCATCGCGAGCGAGACAACTTGGTCGAAACTAACAAATGGGTTCCACAGTGAGATGGCGTGACCAATCTCATCTAAGCCACGGCGACCTGCGCGCCCTGTCAATTGTGTGAACTCTGATGCGCGCAACAACTGGTGGTGCTCGCCGGTGTACTTCGTCAACTTCTCGATGACAACAGCGCGCGCCGGCATGTTGATTCCGACGGCAAGCGTCTCTGTTGCAAAGACAACCTTTACCAGCCCATTCACAAAGCATTCTTCAACGGCCTCTTTGAACATGGGGATCATCCCTGCGTGGTGACACGAAATTCCACTTGACACATCGTCAATAAAGTTCCCGTACTCCAAAGCATCTTTGTCATCTGCTGTCAGATTCTCGCAATGTCGCTCGACGATGTCTCTGATCTGGGCTTCTTCGTCCATCGAGGTGAGCACGATGCCTGCTCGCATACAGGAAAGAACAGCGTCTTCGCATTGAGCGCGGCTAAAGATGAAAACAATGGCTGGCAACATCTTGTGGTCTTCCAACATGTCCACTATCTCTGGTCGTGAAGGCGGGGAAAATCGCCGTGTCTTTTTTCCAGTGATATGGCCACCTTTGCCACGAGTTGATGAGCCGGAGGCGAGAAGTCGTTGTACGTGTCGGTTAGGTTCGCCGCTCACAACTGTGGGAAACATCTCGGTCTTTTTGGTGGCCGTGTCAAACAATGCAAAATGATTCACGAGTTCAATGGGTCGTGTGGTCTCCACCACTACGTCCGTACGACCGCGCACAGTGGAAAGCCACTCCCCAACTTCGTCAGCATTTGAAACTGTTGCGGAGAGGCACACAAGTTGTACTTCAGGGTCTAACTGAATGATGACTTCTTCCCACACTGGGCCGCGATAGGCGTCCTGTAGATAGTGCACTTCGTCCAGAACCACCACACCCAGTGAGTCAAGCCTTGTGGACTGCGAATAGATCATGTTGCGCAACACTTCAGTGGTCATCACAACTACAGGTGCTTCAGGGTTCACCGCATTATCACCTGTGACGAGACCCACGTTGTGTGCTCCATACAAAATTTGAAGGTCGCGATACTTCTGGTTAGACAAAGCCTTGATTGGTGTTGTGTAGAACGCGCGGAGGCCAAGAGAACGAGCACGAGCAATTCCGTATTCAGCGATCAGTGTTTTCCCGCTACCAGTAGGTGCAGCCACTAGTACGGAAGCGTCTGCATCAATGGAATCCATAGCCTTTATTTGGAAGCCATCTGGTGCATAACTCAGTTGACTGAGAAAATCTTGTCGAACATTTGTCATTGAGTTATGTGGCCCTTCGGCGCACAAGGAGCCAACCGACTAAGGCTGACAACAAGTACAAAACTGATAGTGGTACCGCGAGCGCCAACATGCTTACCGGATCACCAGACGGTGTGATGACCGCTGCAGCAACAAAGATGCCCATGATTGCGTATCTCCATTGCTTGATGAGTGCTCTTGGAGTGACAACGGATACCAATTGAAGAAAAACCAAGAGGACGGGACTCAAGAATCCGACTCCGAATGCCAACATCATCAGCACTACAAGTGAAATGTATTTCGTTACTTGGTACGCCTGAGAAACATCAGTACCGGACCACGAGATAAGAAACTCTAGAGCCTTATCGAGGGTCCAATATGCAAGCGAACAACCGACAGCAAACAACACAATCGACGAAACGATGAACGGAACTGCATAACGTTTTTCCTTCTTTGACAATGCAGGGACGATGAATCGCCAGATCTGCCACAAGATGACAGGCAGCGCCAGTACGACGCCGCCGTACAAACAAATTCGCATGCGCGCAGAAAAACCATCGAGTGGTCCTAATGAGAACAACGAACCGTCGCACTTAAAGTCGGGTCTTGCTGAACACAGATTTCTGTACGGCTGTGTCAGAAAATTCTTGACCGGGTTGTACACCGTAAGCATTGTCAGTGAGGCAACAGCGATAGCCAAGAAAGATCTGACGATGCGTGAACGAAGCTCTCGTAGATGCTCCATGATGGGCATCGCGTCAGGAGTACGCGTACTGGAGTCGCTCATTGATCTGACTCGTCACTCTTGACCGAATTGTCCTGCTTTTCGACTGGAGGTGATGGTGAAAAATCTGGTGTCGGAAAAGCTGTCCGCTCTGGCCGAAATGGTGGAGATGGTTCGTGGTCGACTTCTCCAAATCCACTCCTGATGTCATTGGCGGCTTTCTGGAAGTCATCGAGGGGCTCTTTGAACGTGTCTCGGAATTCTCGTTCAAATCCAGACGCTGCGCGTCTTATTTCGCCGTACGTCTTCCCCACGCGGCGAATCACGCCTGGCAACCGTTCAGGTCCGAGGACCACCAGTCCTGCGAGCAGGAGGAAAACTATTTCGCTTCCGCTGAGGTTGAACACTCTTCCAGCATAGAAGCCACCACCTATTGTGCAGAGTGTGCAGCAAAGACTTCCGTCCCTCATTGGTGACCCCATTGCGTTCGCTCACCGAGGCGCCAAGGCCCATGCTCCAGAGAACACCCTTGAGGCCTTCGCTTTAGCCTTGCGACTCGGCGCTAACGGTCTCGAAACAGACATGTGGCGCACGGCCGATGGGCACATTGTCCTTGATCATGACGGCATCGTGAAACGCTGGGGTCGTTCCCGCCCCATCAGCGAAGTTCCCCTATCTGCTCTTCCGAGCCATATTCCCACCCTAGAAAAGTTCTATGAAGAGATTGGGACAGATTTCCACTTCAGCGTCGACGTCAAAGACGAACAAGCGTATGAATCAATCGTGCGCATTACTAGTGAGAGTACATTCGACCTATCCCGGCTTTGGCTTTGTCATCACAAAGTGGACGTCACCGTGAGTAATCGAGCCATCTACCCCGATGTCCGTTTCGTTGACTCAACAAGATTGTCGCGTATGAAGGAAGGTCCTGAACGGCGTTGCGCACTTTTGTTGGAACACGGTGTCGACGTCCTGAATATGCACCACTCAGACTGGAATGGTGGACTGGTCACGCTTGCACACAAGTTTAAACTGTTCGCGTTTAGTTGGGACATGCAATTTGAACATGTGATGACGAACCACTTTCGCATGGGCGTCGATGCTATTTATAGCGACTATGTGGACCGTCTAGTTGACGTGTACTCAGCAGAAGTGGGCCATGTGCCCGCGAAATCACAGCCCGGATAGTTTCGACAAGGGCCAAACAATTGCAAAAGCGCGCCCAACGATGAGGTCTTTGTCGATTGGACCGAAGCTACGGCTATCAAACGACTCTGCTCGGTTATCTCCCATTACAAAAATCTTGTCTTTAGGAATTGTCTGCTCTGCGAGATCAATGACTCGACAGCGATCGACGAGATTTTGACTTCCACCCGATTTGTCATCAAGATACGACTCATCAATCTTCTTGCCATTCACAATGACATTGCACTGTGAAATGGAAACCGTGTCTCCACCAACTGCGATAACCCTCTTGATGAGATCATCGTGTGCCACTACCCCATCGTTAGTCGTAACGCGATCAAAGACAACAACATCACCACGACGCACATCATGCAATCGATAACTCAACTTGTTCACAAGAACCCGATTGTTCTCCAACAACGTTGTTTGCATGGAAGGACCACTGATGTAGAACTGTTGCAACACATAGACGCGAACCAGCATGGCTGCGCCTAGGGCAATGAGCACCACAACGAGCCAGTCACGCAAAATCTTTCCCAGATGTGGAACAGGCGTGGCTTCTTCCACTGGAAGGTCGATTTCTTCAGACATGAGACTCTTACGCTACTTGCTTCAACCGCTCAGAAGCGTTACAAACTCTCAATAAGGCGATCCACTCGCTCGTCTACAGCGCGAAATGGGTCTTTGCACACAACCGTTCTCTGCGATTGATCATTGACCTTTAAGTGCACCCAGTCGACGGTGTAGTCACGGCCCTTGTCTATAGCGGCTTGTATAAATCTGCCTCGTAGATTTGCACGCGTCGTTTGCGGTGGAGATGTCATCGCACTATCGACGTCCGTGTCAAGCAATAACGTATCCACCGCTCCGCGTCTACGCATTGTGTTGTACACGCCTCGCGTGCTGTGAATATCGTGATAACGCAGGTCAAGCATTTGTACTTCCGGTGAATCAAGTGAATAGCCATGACGTTCTGAGTAGTTGTCGATGAGGCGTTTCTTGATGACCCAGTCGATCTTTCGATCTAACTTCATGGGGTCTGTTGAAAGGTTGGAGATCACCTCTTCCCACATGCGTAAAGCGCGTACTTCCTCTTCGGAAAAGATGCCTTTGGACTCACAAGCAAGCGCATTCTCGAGTAGGTATGACTGAATATCGAGCGCGGACATTTCTTTGCCGGTTGCCAACCGCACGGGGCGACGGCAACTTATGTCGGAACTGATCTCTCGGATAGCGCGTATCGGGTTCTCAAGTGTGAGGTCTCGCAAATGTACAAGTCCGCTCTCCAGCATGCGCAAGACACAAGCAGCACTTCCAACTTTAAGAAAGCTGGTGTACTCGGACATGTTCGAATCCCCGACGATTACATGCAACCTCTTGAACTCCTCTGCATCTGCGTGCGGTTCATCGCGCGTATTGATGATTGGGCGCGAACGAGTAGTTGCAGATGAAATTCCTTCCCAAATGTGTTCAGCTCGTTGTGAGATGGAGTACACAGGGCCTTTAACGGTATTCACTATTTTTCCAGCCCCAGCGATGATCTGCCTGGTCACCAGAAACGGTATGAAGCACTCTTCGTATGAACTTGGTTCAGTGGCTCGACGAACAAGAAAATTTTCATGACATCCATAACTGTTCCCCGCCGAATCAGTATTGTTCTTGAAGAGAAAAATTGTTCCACGGATACCTTCATCTTTGAGACGCTTTTCAGCGTTCTCCACAAGATCGTTCAGTATCAGTTCGCCAGCCTTGTCATACTTCACCGCTTCGAGAACTGAATCACACTCAGGGGTGGCAAATTCAGGATGTGATCCGACGTCAAGGTAAAGACGCCCGGCATTCGTAAGAAAAACATTCGAACTACGTCCCCAAGCAACGACAGTGCGAAATAAATATCGAGCTACTTCATCGGGAGTGAGTCTGCGTTGACCCTTAAGTACGCAGGTAATTCCGTATTCGGTTTCAATACCGTAAATACGTCGTTGCATTGTGGGTTAGGACAACATCTCGCTGATATCAGCGTCAGTTACTCGACTGAAACACCTTCTCTGAGATGATCGAGACAAGATGGCAACTTCGAGATCGTCTGCTGAGAGGGTTCTATCTGGCCCAGCTAGTGCGGCTGCAGCGCGTTGAACACTGGACGTCAATGTTGAATCCGTAACTGTCGACTCTTGTAAGCGAGTCGTGATACTTGCGTCATCACCTCCGAGGACACAAAAGGCCTTCTCATCTGAAACGGTGCCGTCAAATGAGATGTGATACATGCAGTCGCTTTCGGCGGTGATGCCAACTTCTGCAATCAGAATCTCAACCTCAAGTGGCTTTGATTCGTGAGTAAAGGCTTGACCAATAATTTGTCCGTACTGATTAGCCAAGCTACGTCCGTCCACATCGCGACGGGAGAACTGGTAGCCAGTGAGGTCTGCCGCACGAATGCCAGACTGCCGCAGAGAATCAAATTCGTTGTACTTCCCAACACCGGCGAATGCGATGCGGTCGTAGATTTCACTGATCTTTCTCAAGGTGTTTGAAGCATTCTCGGCTACGAGAACGATTCCTCCGTCATAGCGCATCGCTATAAGAGCCCGCCCGCGAGCAATGCCCTTACGTGCGAAGTCTGCCTTGTCTTTGACCAGCTGTTCTGGAGGAACGTAGAAAGGCATGCTCATCGTGCTCTCATCTCTTCAGCGAATGATTCAAAGATAGGGCTCAACTCTGTGTCATCAACACGGCTCCAGCCTTCATTCGTAATGGTTGCAACAATCGGATATACGGCGCGCAAGGCATCTGGGCCACCAGTTGCAGAATCCGAATCAGCTGCCTCCCAAAGCGACTTGCAAGCAAGCGTTACTGCTGCATCACGGCTGAGTTCACTTCGCCATCCAACTTTTATGACAGTTCCTGCAAGAGTGCCGCCAGACCCAATGGTTACGAACTCGCGTTCTTCGTATCGACCACCTGTTGCGTCGTAGTCCCAGATACGGCCCTGTTGATCGACATCGTCATATCCGGCAAACAAAGGCATGACTACGAGGCCTTGCATGGCTGCTGGCAAATTGTTTCGCACCATGATGGACAGCTGATTTGCCTTACCTTCGAGTGAAAGCAACCGGCCTTCCATCTTCTCAAAGTGTTCCAACGTCAGTGAGAACAACTTGATCATGTCCATTGCAGGACCAGCCGCGCCTGAAATGGCAACCGCACTGAAATGGTCGGTTTGTACAACCTTTTCCATTGCACGATGACTAATGATGTTGCCTGAGGTTGCGCGACGGTCGCCCGCAATCACAACACCGTTCGAAAAACGCAGAGCAACACATGTTGTCGCGTGGGGTACATCGACTGAACCGGACCATGTCTCATGCGGTGGCGTTAGCCCTACACGCTTCACTAATTCCACAAAGTTGGAGCCTGGGTCATTAGACGGGGTGAACAGTGGCATGCTCATGATTACTCCCCGCCTTTTTGCACATAGTTCTTCACGAACTCTTCAGCGTTGGTCTCAAGTGCTTCATCAATTTCATCGAGCAGATCATCAAGATCACTTTTCAACTTGTCATGAGTGGCTGCCGACGTGGTGTCTTGGGACTGGTCGACCTTCGAATCTGCGTCCGTCCTGTTTTGCTGAACTCGCTCTTGCATGCTCATACCGTACCTAGTTCGCCGCAGGTGGCACTACCAGCCTGGGTCCTGCTCATATGGTTCCACCGCTTCAGACCCAAGCTCAGCCAATAACTCATCGATGGTTCCCACACGATTCAGCAGTTCAGACACATGGCTAAACGTTCCCTTCATTGGGTCTGGCATAGAAATGCGTTGCAGTTGTGGCTGACCCACATCAAAGACAAGGCTGTCCCAATTTGCCGAAACCACCTGTTGAGGCCATCGGCTAATGCATTCTCCTCGAAAATAGGCTCGTGTGCTTCGAGGGGCATGATGAACGGCATGGTCGACAGCATCGGGCGATACCAATGTCTCTAAGCCGACTTTCTGAGCAAGACACTTACTAGAACGCATGTCGTGGTACTGAAGGTCAACTGCTCTGAGTCGGAGATCACCATCAGGTAATTGGTGTCTTTCTTGCATGCCCTGTACAACTTGAAGTTTTGCCCACCAGTCCACCGTCTTCGAGAGACGCGGGTCAAGGTTTTGCAGATCGTGTAATACCTGTCCCCAACGTTCTAAGACGTCATGACCACAACCTCCAGTTGGGTCATTGTCAATTGACTCAAACCAATCTTTGCAAGCCTCATATAGTGCAATCTGCATGTTGAGTGCAGTGAGAAGTTTGCCGCCTTCACACGTAACGGTCTGTTGCAAGCTGGGATCATGACTTATTTTGCGAATTGATGTCACCGGGTCCTCGAGTACAAGATTCATCGGAAACTGTTTGTCCTCAATGAGCCCTAACACGAGCGCAGTCGTTCCCATCTTCAAATAAGTGGCAACTTCTGACATGTTTGCGTCTCCCGCAATCACATGAAGCCTGCGCCATCTCTCTGCGTCGCAGTGAGGCTCATCGCGTGTATTCACAATCGGACGTCGAATAGTCGTCTCCAGTCCAATCTCTTCCTCGAAGAAATCAGCCCGCTGTGAAATTTGAAATGGAACCCACGGCTCCCCTTCACGTTGTGCTTCAACGCCGACTTTTCCGGCGCCACAAAAAATCTGACGACTCACAAAGTGCGCCATGACACTCTGGGCTAGTCGGCCAAAGGGTACGTTGCGATTGACTAGATAGTTCTCGTGACAGCCATAGCTATTGCCTTTGCCGTCAGAGTTGTTCTTGTGTGCGATGAGTTCAACGCCATCATCGAGCAAAGTATTGGCTCGAATCATTGATCTTCGAACGACTTCTTCACCTGCGCGGTCATACAACACGGCTTCAAGAGGAGTCGCACATTCGGGAGACGAATACTCGGGGTGAGCGTGGTCCACGTAATACCGAGCACCGTTCGTGAGGATGGTATTGGCCATCAGAGTCTCGACTACTGGAAAATCTGCCTCAGGACGTTGGCCCGAGCGCGCATCTATATCAGGAGATTCATCTTGGAAATCCCAAGTCCGCACACCATCGGTATCGAGGCCATACCCGTTAACAAGCATCGACGAGGCAACAACAGCGGAGACATCTGATCCACGAACATGAATGCCGTACTCGGTCTCGATGCCGCAAATCTTCGGAATTGACATGAGTTATAGATACTGGCCCGACACCGTACGTTCGATGGCCTTACCACCAAGGTTCGTCTCATTGCTTGGCGATGGCTTAGACAGGGTGCGGATAAAGATGATTCGCTCGCCCTTCTTGCCAGAGATCCGAGCCCAATCATCCGGATTAGTGGTATTCGGTAGATCATCGTTTTCATGGAACTCGTCACGAATGGACTGAATGATGTCATCTGCCTTCAGTCCTGCAGTGCCATTGGCAAGAACTCGTTTGATCGCATTCTTCTTTGCTCGTCGAACAATATTCTCAATCATCGCACCACTTGAGAAGTCCTTGTAGTACAAAGTCTCTTTATCGCCGTTTTGATACGTAACTTCGAGGAATTCATTTTCCTCAGTGGTTACGTACATTGCTTCCGAAGCTTCATTGATCAAGTTACTGATGGCAGTATCAATGTCGCCGTGTTCCCTTACTAGGTCATCATCAATCGGAATGTCGCTGGTGATATACAGACCGAGAATATGTCGTGCCGCAGCCACGCTAGGACGCTCAATTTTAATCTTCACGTCCAGACGCCCCGGACGAAGAATTGCTGGATCGATGAGGTCTTCGCGATTTGTTGCACCAATCACAATTACGTTGCTCAAACTTTCAACGCCATCTAGCTCGGCCAGCAATTGAGGAACGATGGTCGACTCCATGTCCGACGAGATGCCCGTACCACGAGCACGAAACATGGAATCCATCTCGTCAAAGAAGACAATTACGGGCCAACCTTCCTCACTCTTTTCACGCGCACGCTGAAAGATGAGCCTGATGTGCCGCTCTGTCTCGCCGACATATTTGTTGAGCAGTTCGGGTCCTTTGACGTTGATGAAATACGAACGACCCTTATCCGTACCAGTTCGTTCTGACACCTTCTGGGCCAAACTATTTGCCACCGCTTTCGCAATCAGTGTTTTGCCGCATCCTGGCGGGCCATACAAAAGGATGCCCTTTGGTGCAGGCAATTGGTACTCGCTGAAAAGTTCGCGGTGTAGATACGGAAGCTCCACTGCATCGGCAATCTGTTCAATCTGCGAATCAAGTCCACCGATATCGCTGTAACGAACATTTGGAACTTCTTCGAGAAGTAGATCTTCAACTTCCGGTTGGGGAAGTTTCTCTATCAAAACTGAAGCACGGGCATCTAGGCGGTAGGTGTCTCCCACCCTCAACACCGAACCGCGCAACAGATCGCTCAAAGTCACAACGACGGAGGAATCGCCACGAGTGGAAACAACAGCACGAATGCCATCTTCCAAAACTTTTTCAATAGTGGCCACCTCACCAGTGAGATCTGCCGTTCTCACTGCCACAACATTGAAGGAATCATTGAGAACAACCTCCGCACCGCGAAAGAGGTCATCGACTTTCACTTGGGGAGAGGCCAGTACGCGCATCTTGCGTCCATTGACAAATACATCAAGTGAATTGTCCGGGTTCACATCGAGTAGCACCCCGTATCCCGAAGGTGGAGCCGATAACTGGGCCACCTCGCTGCGTAAGGACTCGACCTGCTCACGCACATCACGCAGGAGATTCGCAAGTTGCTGTCGCTGGTTCTCCGCTTGTGACAATTGCCCCTTGGCGGTGAGTAACTTTTCTTCCCATTCACGGCGCTCAATAGGCGCACGAGACAATCTGCCTCGAAGGTCCTCTATCTCAGCGAGAAGGGCGTCGCGTTCATGCGTGTCCACAGGTTCACCCTATAGAGAATTCATGGCCCACCCATACCCCTGATGAGAGGGCTCCTGTGTAACATGGTGACACCCCCCAGGGGAACATCGAAGCCGAATGAATCGGTTTAATGACGAAGGGATTTCCCAAATGAAAGTGTGGATCGACCAGGACTTGTGCACCGGCGACGGACTCTGTGAAGAGATTGCTCCCGACGTGTTTACCCTCCTTGATGATGGTCTCGCCTACGTGAAGGAAGGCGACACTGTGTACGCCACCGCAAAGGGAAATGCTCAAGGTGCAGAAGGCCTTGCTAATTTCGCCGACAAATTTGCAGAAGCCGTTTTTGAATCGGCCGAGGAATGCCCCGGCGAATGCATCTTTGTTGAGCCCTAAGTCTTAGGCGCCAATCCAACGCGCAACAGTTAAGAACGCAGTATGCGCAACCATGCGATGGTCAGGTCGTACTGCCATGCCTTCAATGTGCCACGTTCTGTGCAGCACTTCTAGAGTTCGTTGATCAACCCAGCCCTTGCCCATTGATTCACGCACCTGCACTGCCTGAGTAATAGACGGCGTGTATGCAACAAGCAGACCACCCGGGACAAGCATGTGTTCAGTGCGAGGAACTACTTGCCATGGCTCAGGCAAGTCGAGCATGACGCGATCGAACTCGCCCTCTGGGGATTCCGTATAGCTGTCACCTAATGAGACTTTGTATCGACTGAGAGCTTCCTCGCCAAGAAACGACCGCACGTTTGTGTTTGCACGGTTCATGAAGTCTTCGCGTAGTTCAAGTCCGGTGACGTGTGCCCCATATCGAAGCATCGTCATCGAAAGAGCTCCGGAACCGACACCGGTCTCAAAGACACGAACGCCAGGATGAATGTCACCAATCATGCACATTGGCGCAAGATCTTTGGGGTAAATCACTTGTGCACCACGGGGCATCTCTACAACAAAATCCTCAAGAGTTGGACGCAGAACTATGTATTTAGATCCCTTGGTTGATTCGATTGGGGAACCTGGTGCAGTACCGATTACCGAAGTGTGCGCTACAAAACCAGCGTGGCTATGAAACTCGCCCTCGACATTAAGTTGCACGAGGTATCGGCGCTGCTTGGAGTCAATAAAGAGAGCCTTCTCCCCTTCCTTGAACACGCCACTCATTGGAGGTTTCCTTTTTGTGTTGTTACACGTATCTCCATTGATTCGTTCTTCTTCAAAGAAAATTGTTTAGTTGAAATGAACTTACGGTCAAGCCATCTCCACAGTGCTACAGCTGTAACTAATCGAGCTGCCCATCTGCTCTTTGAAAGCTGACGATTGAAGAGCCTGCGACCTATAAATCGAACTAGTGCGATCATGAAGATTAGAAACGTCGAAATTCAACACGTGATGCGCGGCGGCGACCACGGCGGCGACCGAACAGATACGCAAGAATCACGACAACAGTGGCTACGGCAGAACCAGCGGCAATGAGTGACTGTTTCTTGTCGGCGGTGCGTCCCTGAATGTCGGCTTGTAGTGCACGAAACTTCGACTCGAGGTCGTCACGAGAAATTCGCTTCTCTTCTGTCATGATGCTGTTCCTTTAGCAAGTGTTCGTTGTGAAATACGCGAGAAGGACAATGCCACCAAAACAGACACAACCGCGAGAGTGATGAAGTAATGGACAAACGACCACGAGCCATCAAGTGTGTTTCCACCGAGGTCTTGACTGAAGCGAAGTACTGCGAGCGTAAGAAACACAATTGAGATGCCGAGCGAAAGTGCTGCAATGGTCCCCACTGCCACCCAGCGAGCAGCGCCCTTCATGGGTTCAATGGTTTCCTGGCGTGCGTACTGCTTGACGGAGTCGACAATGTCACTGACTTGGTCGCTGGTGCTTATGCGACGACGAAATGGAGATGTCTCGGCCATGGGGAGACCACTCTACGGCCCTTTTGTGGGCCTTGTACAGGGGCTATTCCGAGAAGCGAAAATTGGCAATCTCTGTCACATGATCCACGTTGAGCCGAAGTCGCTCGGCCCTTTCCATCAATGTGCCAGGACGAAGCAGGTTGTATCTATCCATCGGCCCGCATGGAACATGTCGCGCCACGAGCCACAACGCTCTCCACAGGTCATCTTGTGTCACGCGCTCATCCCACCATCTTCCGGCGGCAATTGTCTCTAGTGCTACCCCTGAATTTTGCTGAGGCTGTACTACGCCAGCCTCGCGCAACATGGCGAGAACACGACGGACGTTTTGCGCGAGAAGTGATAGCGATGACGCAACATCGAAACGATCAGGCATGTCAATGTCATCAACAGATTGTGCGATGACGTTTGCTGAGGGGAAGACGAACTCGTGCGACCACTCAATAATGTCGACAATGGAATGTGCCACGCCCGAGACAACCAGTCTTTCGTCGACAGCGACAATTTCGTGAACCACAATGCTCACTCCATGTTGGCAACGTATATCGTCGCCCCCAACTTCACTTCCCCGTTCAATAAGGACGGACACAAACTCACCTTTGACATTGCAATGATTGTGAAAGAGTTCCAAGTAGCGGGGCTCAAAGATATTCAAAACCACAATTTCACCAGGCAAATATGCAGTTCCTAATGGAAACACAGGCGTAGACATAACTACGGAATCAACTGCTCTAACGACGGTGTGCTTTTGGCACGATTCAGTGCATCAGACAAGGCGTACCACACTGGGCGATACGCACTCTTGTTATCGATACCTGCATCATTCATGACTAGCGAGAAAATCACGGGCTCACTATTTTCAATAGTGAGGTATCCGGTCAGTGCTTTCACTCCTGACAAAGTGCCGGTCTTGGCAACGAGGCTGCCCTTAACCGACGAGTCTGTGAAGGCATCTCGGATTGTGCCTGTTTCTCCGGCTATCGCGAGAAGAGAAGGAAACACATCGATTTCTTGTGCAAGAATTTTCTGAAACGCAGAGCACGATATTCGGTTACTAGATGCCAACCCAGATCCATCATTCATCACAACGTCTTTGATTTTCCATTTAGCGAGGACCTCTTGCACGGTTTGTAATCCAGCAACCGTGGAACCAGCTTTCTTTACAGCAAAACCGATCTCTTTCAACACAAGTTCTGCAGTGTTGTTGTCGCTGTTCACAAGCATGTCTTTCAATACCGATGTGAGCGGTGCGGAGGCTACTGAAGCAATAACTGGAACATCATCTGGCAGGGGTTCATGTCGTGGCGCTGCGGCAATGATGACGCCTCTAGCGACTAGAAGGTTGGTGAGCTCCTGGGAAGCTGCGAGAGCAGGATTGTCTGGTTTGAACTGTTGTCCGAGAATCATTCCATCATCCACAAACAGTGCACCGAGTGGTCCAGCTTCTGTCATATAGAACGACGTCGGCCAATCAGCGACAAAACGAATGTTGTCGTAACGAGTATCTACACCGACAACTGATCCGGAAATCTGACGAACACCACTAGCAACAATTGCGTCGGCCAGTTTTTCTAGGGACGTTCCTGCGGTAGTTGCATACTTTTCAAGCGACGGGTATTCCGCACGAATCAAACTTGGGTCTCCACCCCCTACGAAATACAAGTCTCCGGTGGTCCCGTTCGCATCCATTTTCGCATGCACATTTGTGATGTACGTAAAATCCTTACCAAGAACCTTCAGCGCAACTGCAGCTGTAATCAACTTGGTGCTCGACGCAGGCACGAACGCAGTATCTGCGCGCATGTCCAACATGGATCTATCCATCCAATTCACAGCCAGACAAGCGCTACTCGGTATCCGGCCTTCGACAGTCGTCAATGCGCGATCTAATCGGTCTATACGGGTGATGGTCGACAACGTGTTTGGTGCGCGCCGTGCTGAAAGAACAGGAACACGCGGAGAAACAGCAATTGCGGCTTCAGACTGCGGGTCCACACGGTGTGCAACACCGTTCACATAAAAATATGCGACTACCAGCAGAGCTGTACCTATTCCTGCGGCTGTGACGACCACGGAGAGAGGGTTACGAGCTCGGCGCGACATTGTGTCTCTATCTCTGTGCGTGACCAATGTGCACGGCGTACCGGTACATGTGTCCGAGGGCAACTGCAGCTCGGTTGCCGCTCGCATAACAGAGGCGTCCGGTTTCACGGACGGTTCTTACTCCCGCATTGTCGGGGTCTGCTACCGCTAGCTCTGTTGCTACGAGAATGGGCTTACCAGTTGACACTGACAAAGCATGTGCAGCTTCTGCAAAGCGTGCGTCTTGCCGTTCGTGGTACTCCACAATTCTTTCTAGACCGTGATCCGGGTAATACGAACCTTCGCGCATGAGACGCGCTTGGTTCGCCTGGATTCCAAGACCTAAATAAATCACAGCATCAACATCTTTATGGCGCGCAATCATCTCCATTACTTCGGGAATCGTGTCGCGTGTTTCACCACCTGCACAATCGACTGGGTTATTCCGACTCCAGCGCGGTGGCAACTTCGTATCGATCTCTGCTTGAAGGTCTTCAGGCAATGCCATCAACTGAAGTGACCCGTCTTGAGCAATTGCATCACTAGTCACCACTCCCCAACCCCCAGCAGTTGTCAAGATGATGACGTTTGGTCCTTTAGGCAAGGGTTGAGTAGCAAACGTAGCGGCGGCTTCAAAAGCTTCTTCTACTGTTGCAGCTCGGGTGATTCCTCCAGCACGACATGCCCCATCGAAAATGGAATCGTTTGCAGCAAGTGCACCGGTGTGGCTTGCAGCAGCACGCGCGCCCTTATCTGTTGCGCCGCCTTTAACGAGGACTACTGGTTTTACTTTTGTAACTGCAGCCAACTTGGACATTAAACCGCGTCCATCGACAATGCCTTCGACATAAGCAAGCGAAACTTTGCTCGCTGTGTCGGTTGCATACCACTGAATCAGATCAGCCACACCGAGAGCGGCAGCATTGCCTGCAGAAACGGCACGACTAATGCCCACTCCAGTTTGTCTTGAGTAGTTCAAGAAACTGGAAACAAAGTTTCCACTTTGGCTGGCAACAGCAATGTGGCCTGCTGGTGGATAAGGCGCAACGATCTGAGCGCACAAATTCGATGGAGTTGAAACAACACCTTGACCATTTGGTCCGGCCAGCAAAATTCCCAGTTCATCTGCCAACTGGATGAGTTCATCTTCAAGTTTCTTGCCTTCTTCTCCCGCTTCGCCATAACCAGCAGAGGTGAGAAACGCTGCACGAATACCCTTGCGCGCGCAAGCCCGCAACAAATCTGGGTTTGCCGATGCAGGCGTACACACGAACACAAGATCGATTTCATTGTCAGGCAATTGATCGATGTCTGCAACGGTGGAAATGCCAAGCACTTCTTCACCACTCAAGTTTGTGCCATACACCCCACCGGCATATCCGCTGGCCAAAATATTGTGCAAAGAAACGAAACCAAATTTGCCTGGGTGGGAAGACGCACCAGTTACCAAAACTCCTCGTGGCTCAAATAGTGCACGGAATTGACTATCTGTGTACGGCGTACGAGAAGAAACGTTAGAGACATTGCGAACTCCAATCTCAACCAAGGCATCAACAGCTACAAGCTCGCCAGTCTCACGCACGATGAGTGGGTTGATGTCTACTGAGACAACGTCTTGTCGTTGCTCTGAGAAATTTGACAGACCCACAATTGTTGCGACCAGTTGATCAATGTTGACCGCAGCCTCGCCGCGAAACTCCAATAAAAGATCCTGCATTCGAAGTGATGCGATCATCTCTCGCGCCATTCTTTCGTCAACCGGTGCTGGTCGGAAAGCAACATCTTTGATTACCTCAGCCATCACTCCACCAACGCCCACCATGATTGTTGGTCCAAACTGCGGGTCCACCAACAATCCAGCTATCAACTCCCGTGTTCCACTGATCATTGGCGCCACAAGAAGATGAACTTCGCCATCATCTGGGACTGCTGCATCAAGTAACTCTTGGGCAGCTCTTGATACAGACTCTTCGTTAGATAGGCGCAAGCGAACTAAGCCGCGTTCGGTCTTATGGGCAATCTTGTCGCCACCCAATTTGACCACAACGGGATAACCCAATTCTTTGGCTGCCGCCACTGCATCTCCCCCTGTTGAGACCTTTCGCTCTGCCGCAAAGGGCACCCCAAAGGAGCTCAGCAAGCTCTTGGAGTCGGATTCGGAC
>JBIKZT010000038.1:0-11415 GCA_044354565.1 Ilumatobacteraceae bacterium | reverse complement strand
ACATTCCAGGAACTTGCGGACTAATAGATCCAAACTTCGTAGCTTCGTAAGTGCTCGTCCAGGAATCAATATCGACCGGTGCGTCGAATCGCTTAGCTGCCGCATAGCGAATGCCAAGAAACTCTAACGAGCCGTTCTCATTTTGGATTCCAGAGATGTTTCCGCCAGGACATGTGATTATTGAGTTACTAGCCATGTGGCAAGCGTAGTTTGGTGACGCAGGAAGGTGGCTAGCGTAGAAACGTGTCCCGTCACTATTTAGGAAGAGCCTTCGGCAAATTGGTTACGGCTGGAAGCGAGAAGGCTGCCTTTTGGGCTTCTATTGGGCCGCATAACTCACGAAGTAGAAAGTTTGCGTCGTTTGGCGAGCGCAGCATGATTATGTGGAAGCCAACAACGATCTTTAACGAGCAATACATCTCAATTGGAGATGACGTGTTGATTGGGCCAGGGGTCGCATTGTCTGCCGGCATGGTTCCTGGTCAGGAATGTCTGGTGACCCCCGTTGTGACAATTGGAGATCGGTGCCTCATTGGAAGAGGAAGCGGAATCGTTGGTCATTTCTCCATCTCAATTGGAAATGACGTATGGACTGGTCATCATGTGTACATCACAGATCAAAATCATGGTTATGAGGACATAACGATTCCGATTTCGAAACAGTCGCAACCCGAACGTGCCGTATCGATTGGAGACGGCTCTTGGTTAGGACATGGATCGGTTGTATTGCCAGGAGTCACCATCGGACGACATGTGGTGATTGGCGCCAACTCTGTTGTCACTAAAGACATACCTGATTTCAGTGTGGCCGTGGGTGTTCCTGCAAAAGTGATACGACGATTTGACGAGTCTCGCCAGGAATGGTTGTCGGTTTAGACAGATAAATCAAGTGGAGGCTGGCAAGCCTTCATCTTGTTTTCTCTAGCGAATTTGCCTAGGCGTTCACTGACAGGTACGCCTCCTACTTCAGTCTCTGCAAAATATGGTCGAGTCTGCGACGTCATCAATGCCTGCGCGAAAAGTCGGCGATCTTTTATGTAGAGGCGATATTCGGCGATCCATAGAGGAACGATTGCTTTACCTTTGTCATCGGATGGTTGATCGTTTGCAATCAGATTGATTGCTTCCTCGAGCGAGTCGGTAGCTTTCTCGACAATCTTTGCCTTTTGTTTCAGAGCAAGAGAGTCGTTCGGGTTCATCTCGGTTAGGTCCTCAAGAGCGAAGCGAATATCTTCCGCTTTCATGCAATGCGCTTGAGCTCTTTGTGCCCATGCTTCATCTTTGATCTTGTTCACGCTTTCACGAGGGGCGAAGATGAACGCATAGACCCACATCAATGCAATAAGAGAGCACACACTCCATAGAACAATGCGGCTAATTACACGAGTAGACATGCGTCAATTGTAGGAGTTATTTGGATTGGGTGGGGCGGTAGGAGATAGCCAGATGACACAGAGCCAGTGCAACTCCAATAGGCAGTGCCCATATCCCGAGGCTCACGTTCACATCGAAATAATGGTCGAGGCTGTATGTGCCTCCACCCAGCATGGCGAGCACAGTGGCGACTGACATGATCGCGGCGCAATACTCCCAACCGCCATTTGGCAAGAAAATGAAGTACCCAACTTTCCAGTGAACCGTAATGATGGCAACGAGCATGAGCGCTACGAAAGCCACACACGAAGGCCATAGCAATAGTCCACTGGCTACTAACAAACCCGCAACAATTTCTGTAGTAGCTGCCGTCCGGGCCTGAAGGTTTGGCCATTTCATTCCCATACTGGCGAACCATCCGCTCGTGCCGGATATTCCTGAAGAACTCGAAAACTTGTTGTAACCATGAAATGCCATGGACAAGCCGAATGACAGGCGAAGTATCAGAAGGGCTAAATCAGGATTGTTCATGTTGACACTTTAGGTGCATCGTGGTTATTGGTCGAGAACTGTCAGAATAGGGAAGTGAGAGTTACGCGTCTAATTGCACGATCGTTGTTGATTCTGGTGTCAATGTCGCTAGTGAGCTGCTCAGCCTTTGCTTCGAATACTGACTCTTGCGACTCTCGTGTTTCTGTGGCTGATTTTCTAACGTCGTTACGCGATGGCGTGGGCGCAATTGCTGATAGTCAGTACGCATCAATTCGAATGTCTGCATTTGACGCATACGACGCAACAGTCGAAGCAATGGACAATGAAGACACTCGGTCTGCTGCATCAGCGCTCCGGCCGCGGTTACAAAGATTTGTCCAAGAGATGGATAACTTGTCATGGGACCTGAGTGTGGTTGCCGATTCTGATGAGGCACTCGAGGCTATAACTGCGCTGAACTCTGAGAACTCATTGCAACAAGCGAATGTTGTAGACGCGTACATGATTTCCCGTTGTGGCACGGCCAGTACTGTCTTTCAGAGTCCGGGTGTAGAGGTAACACTGCCGGGTCCAGTAATTGGTCAACCAAGTGACTCGTTGCCTCTCACAGAAGAACCTAATGAACGCTCAGAAGCAGCATCGCTCGGTTTCACTGTTGCAACTGCTTTCAATCTGACGCTGAGCGAATCGGAAATGGTCTGTCTCGGAACAGCATTGACAGGTGTTTATGATGCAAGTGGCGACAGTAAAAATATTGATCAATACACCCGACAATTTCAAAGTGCATTTGACAATTGCAATATTGATGTAGTGATTGATTGAATTGATTCAAGGAAAGATTGATGAAGATAACTCTCGTACGACACGCGCAGCCTGAATGGGTGAAGGATGGATTCAGCGTTGATAATCCACCACTGACATCTCTGGGTTTCGAGCAAGCAGAATTGCTGGGGCAATGGTGCGAGGGGCAACACTTTGACGAAGTACTTGTGTCGCCATTAGTTCGTACTCAGCAAACTGCAGCCCCCATGTTGAGTGCTTTGGATCGACCTTTAGAGATCGAGCCGTGGCTAGAAGAAATCCGCAACCCTGTGTGGCACGGAACCCCGGAAGAAAAGGCTGCAGAAGCGTGGCGAGCCGAGAAGAACAAGGTTTCATCGGACCGTTGGAATGGGATAGACGGTGGCGAGAGCGTCATCTCTTTCGTTGATCGCATCAATGTCGGTGCAAGTCTTTTCTTGGAAGAGCGGGGAATAGTGCGAGCTAATACAGATCTTCCTGTGTGGCAGACTTCGCCTTCGTATAACGATGAAGCGAGCATTCTTTTGGTTGCCCATGCTGGCACCAATAGCGTCACCATTTGTCATCTGTTGGGAATGCCTCCGACGCCATGGGAGTGGGAGAGACTTGTGATTGGTCACGCAAGCGTGAGTGTTGTTGAGACACTTCAGTTAGGCGATGGCATTACGTTCGGACTCACGCAGCTGTCTGGTCTAGAGCATCTCCCACTCGCGTCACGTACATACTGAAAACATGAAGCGCCTAATCGTTTAGGCTGATTCGTATGACAACAGATAAAACCATCAATACTGATGCTTTGAAAATGACTTCGTTTCAAATCTTTAGCAAGCTTGAAGGCGCAGTTACTTCGGGAATGATTCATCTGGGAGATCGTTTGGGTTTATATGTAGCGCTAGCGCAAGGCGATGGGGATACTTCAGCGTCACTCGCTACGAAATTGTCGTTGCATGAACGGTGGGTGCGTGAGTGGCTCCATAACCAGGTTGCTGCACGTCTTGTTTCGTGCGATGACTTGTCTGCAGAAGTTCCAGTTTTTTACTTGACACCAGAAGCAATTGCGGTGTTCGCTACTCCAGACCACCCTGCATACGGAATGGGCATGTTCCACCGTCTTCCTCAGACCATGAACGCTTTGAATTACATGCCAGAGTCGTTTCGTACCGGTATCGGTCATGATTACGACAGCCATGGTCCTGAAGGTGCAGTGGGTATCGAACGTAGTTTCGAGCCATGGAATCAGAACTTCTTGGTTCCAGTCGTGCTGCCAGTCCTTGGACGTGCGTACGAAGCTCTGAAGAGCGGGGCAAAAGTTGCTGATATTGGCTGCGGATCTGGTGGTGCGGCGTTATTGATGGGCAAGACATTTCCCAACAGCACTTTTGACGGTTTTGACATTTCTCAATTTGCTCTGGAGCGAGCAGAGGAGCGCAAGAAGAGTGAAGGCGCCTCAAATGTTTCCTTCTACGATCCGCGTACACACGCAATTTCGCAAGACAACAGTTATGACATCATTTGCACCTTTGATTGCATTCACGACATGACTCGTCCAACAGAGATGATGAAGACAATACGACGTGCGCTTAAGGACGACGGAACATGGCTTCTTGTGGATATCAAGGCTCATGACTCTCTGGAGCTAAATGTTTCTAAGAATCCAATGGCTTCTCTTCTGTACGGCATCAGTGTCTTGAGCTGCATGTCGTCAGCTATGTCTGAGCCAGACGGTGAAGGACTTGGCACACTGGGGTTATCGGCTCAGAAGGCAGAAACAATGGCGCGCAATGCGGGTTTCACATCTTTTGAGCGTCTGGATATTGATCATTCGGTTAATGCGTTTTACGCAGTGAGGCCGTAGACCAAAATATCCCAACACACCTTGGATCAATGGCGTGTTGGGATATCTGTATCGGCTGTTAGCCGAGATCTATGGCGCTGGTACTGGAAGCGGTGTGGTGACGCTGCATGCATCGACTGCTGCAACAACTGGAGTTGGATCAATTGCTTCTCCACCGAAAGGGTGAACCTCTAAGTGCAGGTGAGGAGTTGTTGTGCCACCGGTCTTACCGAGATATCCAAGAACTTGTCCGGCCTTGACTTTGACGCCAATACCAATTCCGTCTGCAACACGTTGCATGTGGCCATAGAAGAAGTACGTTCCGTCAGCGCGAGTCAAGCGCACACCGTTACCGGCAAGCTTGTCAGTCGCTGTTGAGTACATCTTTGTGATGGTGCCATCAGCAACTGCGTATAGAAGGTTTCCTTCTTTCGCGATGATGTCAACACCAAGGTGAAGGCGATTGTTGCCGCGTGGTGCGTGCCAGGTGTTCTCGTATGAACAAAGACCTTGTACTGGAAAAACAGAGATGCTGATCGCTGGAGCTGCAACGAGTCCCAATTTGATGGCAGTTGGCGTTGTGAGTGTTCCGGTTACTTGAAGGCCATTTGCTGTTTGATACTTCTGAAGAGCAACTGTTGTAGCTCCTCCGAAAATTCCGTCTGCGCCACCTTTGACTTCAATGTTTGAAGCAATGAGAGCCTTCTGCAAGACGCGCACTTTGTCGCCTTTGTCACCACGTGTTGGAAGTTTTCCAACGATCACAGATGTGTTTGCAGTCGCAGCTGATACCGCAGGAGCAGGAGCAGGAGCAGGAGCAACAACCGGTGCTACGAGACCAAGAGCCGATGCTGTCGATGCATCAAGAAGTCCAGTGGCTGGCAATCCTTTTGCGCTTTGAAATGCTGCAAGGGAAGAAGTGGTTCCAGAACCGAACATGCCATCAACGCCACCCTTTACAGAGATGCCGGCCATGACAAGTGCCTTCTGGACAGCAAGAACTGAAGCGCCTTTAGCGCCGCGTACTGGAAGGGTGTCGACAGTAAGTGGGTACACCACGGCTGGAAGGGTCGTGGTTGGAGCCACTGTGGTTGTGACTGGCGCGATTGTTGTTGTGGTTGCATCTGCAGACACTTTCAAAACTTTTGCGGTTGGAGCGTCAACAACTCCTGATGCTCGAAGTCCAACAACTTTTTGGAAATTCTTAAGCGCACGCAATGTGTTCTTGTCGAAGACACCAGTAACGCCACCCTTCAATGTGAAGCCGTTACGAATGATCGCGGCCTGTACGGCTGCTACGTGCGCGCCTTTGTCGCCGAACTTCGGCTGTCCTGGAGCGGTTTTTGCAGTTGGTGCAGCGGAAACTGTTGCTGCTTGTGCTGTCTGAGGCAATGCAACGAGGCCCATCGACAGGATTGCTCCCGAAATGATGACTTTGCTGATTGTGAGTGTGCGGTTGTGAGACATCTGTCTTCTCCCTTGTTGATCCGGTTAAGGGATCGGCAGGTCAGGAGGAAACTTGAGGAATTTCTCACAGAAAATGTTTAGATGGTCACTTAGCGTGGTTTTAGTGGTGACTCCATCACTAAAAGTGCTGACTTGTAGGCCTCGACGGGACTTCTAATGTGCTCAATGACCCAATCTCTATGGGAACATGGCCTAAAGGCAGGGGGTCTCCATGGGTCTGAGTCAGTTATCGAGAAGCGTGTCGGGGGCCAGAGTTCTGATCACCGGTGCTGGAAGCGGCATGGGTCGGGCGACGGCTCGTCTATTCGCCGATGAAGGGGCCCGGGTATTTCTCGCTGATTGGGATCGCAAGGGCGTAGAGGCAGCAACTGCGGAGATCCAGGCCATGTATGGGCCAGATAGTGCGGCATGTCTGTCCGGAGATGTCGCGAACCAGTCTGACCGTGAGTTGTTGATCACGGCCGCAGTTAAGTTCATGCGTGGAATCGACATTCTCGTCAACAATGCTGGAATCAGTCGAATCTCATCCGTGCACACTGACGACGAAACGTTCAATACAAACTGGGATGAAACATTGGCGGTGAATGTTTCTGCTCACGCTCATCTGATTCGGCTTGCATTGCCGCAATTACTTCAAGCGCCTCATGGCGGACGCATAGTGAACGTTGCTTCGACCGAATCTGTTGTTGCTACTCGTGGTCTTGCCGCCTACACCGCATCAAAACACGCTGTGATTGGCCTGACGAAAAGTTTTGCTGTCGAGTTGGGTCGAAGCAACATCACTGTCAATGCGATTTGTCCAGGACCAATTCTTACAGGAATGACATCAGCAATTCCTGAAGAGTCGAAAGCGAAATATGCGCGCCGAAAAGTTCCGATCGGTCGATATGGCAATCCCGAAGAAGTAGCTCAGATGACTCTCAGCGTTTGTTTACCAGCAGCTTCTTTTCTCAACGGAGCGTCGATAGTTGTCGATGGTGGCATGTCCATCAATCACGGATAGTTACTTCCGTGTGTAGCCGTCTACCATGCCGGTGAATCCAGATGGCGCATGAGCTCCCAAAACTAAAGTCTCGAGAATTCCGATGCCTTTGTGCTGTGTCCCATCAGACAATGTGCAAGTGACATGGCTAAGTGTTTGTGTATGTAAATGTTGCATGTCCATGGGTGTCTCTACCGGAACTTGAAAACGTTCCCCACCTGTTTCGAGTTCGCCCTTCCAATTTCCATGGCCCCATTCGGCGCTGAGATAACCAAGTCCCACCATTTGGAAGTGAGTGATCGGTTCGAACACTAGGTGAGCGGTCTCTTTCGAGAATGTATAAGTGACTTCGAATTTCTCTGAGCGACGAGTACCTTCCTCATAGTGGTACTTGTAGTCAATGTTGTGAGCATGACGGATGGTGTCGTCTCCTACGAGCATTGCCCCTGATTCATGCCATCTTTGACCGTCGGCATACTCGTTTACGTCGAATACAGTTCCAAAACTCTCAAAGCACACTGGTGCCCATAACCAGTAGAACTGTGGGATTGCCTGCAATGGTGCTCCTTGTTGAACTCGTTCGCCTATGCCACGAATTCCCCAAGAGCGGTCGCGTGAACCGACGACTGTTTGGGGTTCCACCTCGATTCGCACGCCATCAACTTCGATCCACCCCGACCACTGACCCAACTGAGTAAGACGTGTGTATTGCATGGTTGTTCTGTTGCCGGCGCGCACGAGAAACGGTGGCTCTTCGTAGGGAAGTGAAGTGGCTGAATAGGTAACGTCTGCTCGCACTCCGTGTTCCTTCATGTCCACCAGAATTCGATGTTTGCGCATTGGTTCCAAAACTTGAATCTCAATCGGGCCAATCTTGGTGCAAAGCATGCGATCATTGTTCGCTCTCGCCGAAGCATGAACATTGATTTGTTCGCCCTTAACAATGACGCTGAAAGACGCGTCCATCACATGGCGATTTGGGTATAGACCCATTGCGGCTGCAAAGAACAAAGATCCGTTTCGCGAATAGCCATTGAAAAAGTATCTGTCGTAGTGGTTCGCGTCGCCAGATGCCGGATGAGCAATCGGCTCCGATGTCTGGTGAATAGGGAAGTCGTCATACGAGGTGATCATGACTGTGACCGTAGCCACCTTCAGGTCGTCCGAACTAACGGGACCGTAAACCCCTGAAGGACATAGATTGAAGAGATGCCTACGGTCTCTCAGAAGTCCTTTCGACTGGTAATGGGAACTGCGTTGGGCTCGGTATGTCTCATCGTGTTTACGGGGGCACTCGTTCGCCTCACGGGCTCTGGGTTGGGATGCTCGGATTGGCCGAGGTGCAATGAAACAAAGTTTGTTGATGTTTCAACAGGTCACACAATGATCGAACAATTGAATCGACTTTTCACTGGAGTTGTTTCGGCATCTGTCATTGCAGCTGTTCTGCTTTCCTATTTCCGCAGGCCACGTCGCGCAGATTTGGTCAAGCTTTCGTGGGGTTTAATCATTGGCGTTCTAGCCCAAGTAGTGATCGGTGGCGTCGTGGTGCTTACGGGTCTAAACCCTTTTGCCAATATGGCGCACTTCCTTGTCTCCATCATTCTCATCACAAACGCGTTTGTTCTGTATCGCAGGTCAATGTCTGATACTCCCTCGATCTACATTCGTCGATTGGCTTCGGGTGGATCTTCACTGCTGTTGTCATTGGCCGTACTTAGTGCATTGGCAATTGTGACGGGCACTGTTGTGACGGCTACTGGCCCGCACGCCGGTGATGAGGACGCAGTGCGGTTTGGGTTTGCGCTCACAAGCGTTGCGCGATTGCACGGGATTGCCGTAATGCTCACCGTCGCTTTCATTGTTTTTCTTGCTGTGAAGGCAAGGCAGTGGTCCGACAAAAGATTTAGTGAGGTTGTGCAAACGCTTTTAATTGTTGCCTGCTTTCAAGGAGCAATTGGCTACACGCAGTATTTCACAGGAGTGCCTGTCATCCTTGTGGCTGCGCACATTATTGGTGCAGTTTCATTCTGGCTCGCAATTTGTAATGTGCTCTTCGATGAATCACACTCTTAGTTGGATTCAGTCACCAGGTCATACAAGTGATGACAATCGTTAAGCGTGAGCACACTAATTACATCTGCCATGTTCACTGTTGTGATGCTCGTGTTCTCCACCATCATCCATAGCGATCGTTGAGTTCCGAGCACATCGGCCAAAAATGCGTTTATGACTCCGCCATGGCATACAACGGCGATGGTTTCACCTTTGTGCTGATTTGCAAGTTCGCGAATCTTCGAAGAGACACGTACACGAAACGCTGCGTCGCCTTCTCCGTTGGGTATGCCATCCCATGTTCCATTTTTGGTCCACTCGACATACTCGGGGTCCATCGATGCAGCTTTTCTGCGAAACTCACCATGGCTCCAGTCTCCGAGTCGAACTTCCTCGAGTTCTTCGTGGATAAGCACTGGTAAACCGTGGTGCTCAGCGATTGCAAACGCAGTGTCGTGTGCGCGAAGAAGGTGACTGGAATACACGGCCGAAATACTTGCGCTCGACAGTCGTCTCCCCACGGCTTCAGCTTGCTTTTTACCCAAATCGTGTAACGGGGGGTCAATCGATTCAGGAGTTCCCGGAATGATGTCTGCTGATCGTCCATGGCGAATCAACAGCACACGGCAACCGTCTCCGACAGAACCATCAAGTGTTGGTTGCGGCACGGCTGTGGCGTCTGGAGTGCGAATAACAGTTGGTTCATTCATGCTTGTTATCTTTGTCGGTATGACGAAAGAAGATGAAGTCCTCCTAGAAATTGAGAACCATATAGCCACTATCACGCTGAATGCGCCTGGGCGTATGAATACCATCTCGGGCCAGATGCTCACTCAATTGTCGCAACGGCTATTAGAAGCCGATTCCAATCCTGAGGCGCGCGTCATCATTCTCACTGGTGCAGGTCGAGCCTTCTGCGCAGGACTTGACTTGGGGTCGCAAGCAGGCAAGACAGAGTCGCTGGGTGTTTTGGATAACACCGAAGCAAACATGGTGGAGTTCGATATTCGTGACGCTCCACCAATAGTGCTTCATAACTTGGATACGCCAGTCATCTGCGCCCTGAACGGTGGTGCGGCTGGATATGGACTCGATATTGCACTTGGTTGTGACATTCGAATAGCTGCAGACACCGCGAAGATGGCTCCAGGGTTTGCAAAGCGCGGCATCCTTCCTGAAAGTGGCGGGACTTGGTTACTTCCAAGAATTGTTGGTTATGCGCGAGCTGCCGAGATTGCATTCACCGGCCGAACGCTCATGGCTGATGAGTGTCTAGAACTTGGACTTGTGAATGCAGTGGTTCCGGCAGATCAACTTATGGATTCAGTTCGTGAGATGGCAGGCGAAATTGCATCAAATGCGCCTCTGGCTGTTCGTGCGATTAAGAGAATGATGCGCGCTGCAGAAACTGAGACCTTCGAACAGAATGTGCACCATGTGTTCTTGCAATTGCTTCCACTCTTTCGTACAAAGGATTTCAAGGAAGGCGTTTCCGCCTTCCTTGAGAAACGCCCTCCTCGATTCATTGGGCGATAACCACAGTGGAACAATCCGAGGCCCTGAAAATTCTGGGCTTGTCCACTACTGCAACTCATCAAGATGCGCGTAGTTCTTGGCGTGTTTTAGCTAAGACGCACCATCCCGATGTTGGTGGAAGCGAGATCAACATGGCTCGCATCAATCTGGCACTGGAGACGATTCTCGACATGCAAGAGCCTGTCGTAGAAAAGAAGCAATACGACTCACATATTCGCCGTGACGTCTCCAGTTTCACAGTGGAGGTTCTTCCCGTCGTTTGTTGGAATGCCCTTGAAGTAGTTGCGGCACATTGTGGTCCCATTATCGTTGATGACCCGCCATACATGATCGAGTTTTCGCTTCATGACACTCACCTAAATCATTCGTTACAAGCGTGGTGTCGATGCGAGTTGGTTCCCGAAGCTGGTGCTACAACCGTTCATCTCACGGTCGGATCAACTCGTGCATCAGAAACACCCGATGTTGAAGAAGTGAGGGACTTGCTGGTCGGGACACTCAATTCAATTGACTGGCACGACGACTAATGTGACGCCTTGCGAAGACGATCACGAATAGCTTCTCCAAGCCCTTGATCTGGTGGCAGAAGAGCAACCACCACGTCGACTCCCGTTTCGTCTGCCTGGCGTAACGACGCATACATGCGAAATGCGTATTCCTGTACGGAATCGAAATGCAGTGAAATACAACGTGTACCAGAAATGGAAAGTTCTGAGATCTGATGCTTTAGTTCCTCAATTGTCTCGACCAATACAACGCGTGCGTTCGGAGCGTAGTGACTCGTGAGCATGCCTGGCGCACGAGATTCTCCGGTGTCGGCTTGCATCGAAATGTGGAGCACCGCCTCGATGTCATCTTTGCTGATTGATCCGGG
>JBIKZT010000112.1:0-4189 GCA_044354565.1 Ilumatobacteraceae bacterium | reverse complement strand
CCGATTGTGTACTTCAACGCGGAGCATCACGCGTGTTCGCAGTTGATGTTGGTCGCAATCAATTACATGAGCGCATGAAGTCGCATCCTCGCGTTACGTGGCAGGACGGAGTCAACGTCCGTGATTTGTCGGTAGGTGACATGGCATTTCCATGTTCGCTTGTCGTTGCCGACCTCTCGTTCATTTCGTTGACAAAAGTGCTGCGCGCACTTGTCGACGTAGTGTCCCCTGAACCAGGACATGAGAATGCACAGTTGTTGTTGCTCGTAAAGCCTCAGTTCGAAGCTGGGCGGCTGGAAGTGGCTCGTGGTCGAGGCGTTATTACGGACCCACTCATTCATCAGGCAGCCTGTGACGACGTGGCGCAACACCTTCAGTCTCTTGGGGCTGTGGTGCGTGGCGTGATCGAATCGCCCATAAAAGGGGCAGAAGGGAACACGGAGTTCTTGATGTTCGTGGAATGCCCCACCGTTTCCGTAGGTTATGAGGTATGAGTCGCATCGGAATCGCCGTCCATCGTTTTCGTCCCGATGCGCTCGAAGTTGCGCGTGAAGTCGCTGCCTGGGCTTCCACCCACCAAATGGTCACCATTGTTGACGAAGCTGACAGTGCCGCCATCAACTCGCCACATGTTCAACCCGGCCGACTCGCCGACGTCGACCTTCTCGTTTCAATCGGCGGTGACGGCACCATGTTGCGTGCGATTCGTTCACTTGAAGGTGCAACAGTTCCGGTTCTCGGAGTCAACCTTGGCCTTCTTGGTTACTTGGCCGCAGTAGAACAAGAACAACTCTTGCCGTCGCTCGAAGCATGGCGCACTGGTGTTGAAGGAACCCAATTCTTTTATGACGATCGCATGTTGCTTGAAGTCGCTATGTGGTCAAACAATGCCCGTCTCGCCAATCATCTTGCTCTCAATGAAGTAGTGATCGAGAAGAAAGATGCCGGACACACCGTTCGGTTGGCAGTCGACATCGACAAGGTTCCGTTCACTACATATGCAGCCGACGGTCTCATCTTGTCAACCCCAACAGGCTCAACTGCATACTCAATGTCTGCTCGTGGACCAATTCTGTCGCCACGTCTTCGTGCCATGTTGCTAACGCCGGTATCGCCTCACATGTTGTTCGACCGTTCAATGGTGCTCGATGCACCTGAAGTAGTGCGCATCGAAGTGATTGGTCATCGTCACGTGAATGTGGCCACCGATGGAGACTTGGTGCACACATTGAAACCTGGCGATGTTGTTGAAGTTCGCGCCGCTAACGAAGTGGCACGTTTCGTACGCTTCGAAGAGCAACGCTTCCATCAGATATTGAAAACCAAGTTCGGATTATCAGATCGCTAATGCTCGTTGAACTCTCCATTGAAAATCTCGGAATCATCGAGTCGTCTCGATTGACGTTCGATTCCGGATTCACGGCGTTTACGGGTGAGACCGGAGCCGGTAAAACCATGCTGGTCGAAGCCATTGGATTAGTTGTTGGCCAACGTGCTGATGTTTCAGTTATTCGTGACGGAGCAGAAGAGGCTCGTGTTGAAGCCAGGTTCGTTACGTCTGGCCCCGACGGTGATGTTGAAACAATTCTGTGTCGCGTGTTGCATCGTGAAGGTCGCAGTCGTGCATACATCAACGACCGGATGGCCACAGTTGCCACTTTGGCTGAAGTGGGTCAGGGCCTTGTGGACATTCACGGTCAGCACGCTCATCAAAGACTCATGTCTGCATCTGTGCAGCGCGATTCTCTCGATGCCTTCGGAAAGGTAGACACCTCTGCATTGCGCGAGGCACGTGAGGCCGTTACGCAGATTGACGCCAATCTGGCAGCTCTCGGTGGCGATGAGAAGTCACGAGTACGTGAAATTGATTTGTTGTCTTTCCAATGCGAAGAAATCGAGAATGCCGGCCTTTCTCGTCCCGATGAAGATCAGGCTCTTTCACGCGAAGAAGATGAACTAGGTGATGTCGTTCGTCATCAGGAAGCACTCCTGAAGGTGTCGGCTCTTTTGTCGGACGATGGCAATGCAGTCGACCTTCTTGGTCAGGTGTCTCGGTCGTTGTCTCCCATCTCGTCAATGAGTGAAATTCGAGAGCGCGTCGAGAATCTCTTGGCTGAACTCAACGACATTTCTCACACGGTACGTGGGGCTGCTGAAAACAGTGAGGAAAACCCAGAGCGCCTTGAAGAGATCCGCCTTCGTCGCCAGGCACTTCGCGATTTAGTGCGCAAATACGGCGACACCATCGCCGATGTCATGGCTTTTGGTGCTGAAGCTCGTACTCGTCTCAATGAATTGCTTAGTTATTCAGAAAGAGTGCAAGAACTCGAGTCCTCCCGCGCCAATGCACTCAAGGTGTTACACAGCCGGCAGCTCGAGGTGGGCCGTCAGCGCCGAAAGACTGCTCCTGGCCTTGCTGCCGCGGTTGAGAAGCGTCTACGCCTCCTGGCTTTGCCTCATGCCACCATTCAGGTTGCAGTGGGCGACGAGGGTTCAGACCCGTCCGGCGAAGCGGTGTCGTTCATGTTGGCGGCAAACCCAGGATCTGCGCCTATGCCCATCACCAAGGTTGCTAGTGGTGGCGAGTTGGCTCGTGTGATGCTCGCATTGCGTCTTGTGCTCACCACAGACCCCGCCACCATGGTGTTCGATGAGGTAGACGCCGGAATCGGTGGAGCAGCCGCTGTGGCCGTGGCACAGGCGTTACGTGAACTTGGTACAGACCATCAGGTGTTCGCTGTCACTCACTTGGCGCAAGTGGCAGCCTCGGCGCATTCCCATATTGTTGTTTCAAAGTCGGTGAAGTCGGGCAAAACGTACGGCCGAGCAACAAAAGTCTTGCAAGAAGATCGTGTGGGAGAGATTGCACGCATGCTCTCTGGCGGTATCGCAGACGAGTCAGCGCTCACTCACGCGCAAGAGATTCTGAACACTTTGGGTGCTCCTGTCAGTCGCGGAAAGAAGGCTCGGTAGCGGTTTCTCTGTGGTGGGGTGTTTTCGGTTATGCTGAAATCCCGTTAGCAGTCGAGCCTGGCGGGAGACCAAATGCCTAAGCACATTTTCGTGACCGGTGGTGTTGCAAGTTCCCTCGGAAAGGGTCTGACCGCCTCTTCGCTTGGTCGCTTACTCAAGATGCGTGGACTACGTGTCACGATGCAAAAACTGGATCCGTACATCAACGTTGATCCGGGAACAATGAACCCATTTGAACATGGTGAAGTGTTTGTTACCGATGACGGCGGCGAAACCGACCTCGACCTTGGTCACTACGAGCGTTTCATTGATGAGAATCTCACACGTAGTTCAAACGCTACGACTGGCTCTATTTACCAAGCAGTTCTTGCTGCAGAACGTCGCGGTGATTATCTCGGAAAGACAGTGCAAGTCATTCCGCACATCACCGACGAAATCAAACGAAGGATTCGCCGCATCGCCACCGATGACACCGATGTAGTGATCACTGAGGTGGGCGGAACTGTAGGCGACATTGAGATTTTGCCCTTTTTAGAGGCCATTCGCCAGTTCCGTAACGAAGCAGGCCGTGACAATGTGTGTTACCTGCACGTCACGTTGGTGCCATTCATTGGTCCAAGTGGTGAGCAGAAGACAAAGCCCACACAGCACAGCGTTACAGAACTTCGTTCGCGTGGTATTCAGCCCGACATCATCGTGTGTCGTAGTGAGGAACCGCTCAGCAGTGGCTTGAAGCGCAAGATTTCTCATATGTGCGACGTTGATACGAAAGCAGTCATCAATGCTGCTGACGCTCGCAACATCTATGAACTCCCACTCATCTTGCATGAAGAGGGTCTCGACGCTGTTGCGTGTGAAATTCTTCGCATTGAAGGCGATGTGGATCTCTCTCAATGGGAAGGTCTCGTCGCACAAGTTGATGCTTCGATCAAGCCAGTCAAGATTGGATTGATAGGAAAGTATGTTGAACTGCAAGATGCCTACCTCTCGGTTGTCGAGAGTTTGAAGCATGCTGGTTTTCATCACGGTGCAAAAGTTGAGATTGATTGGATTCAAGCAGAAGACGTTGAAGGTTTGCTCGCATCTGGTCGCCTCGATGGTCTTGACGGAATGATTATCCCCGGTGGATTTGGTCCACGCGGTATTGAGGGCAAGATTGCTGCTGCGGCGTACTCGCGCGAAAACTTGATTCCTTGCTTGGGTATTTGCTTAGGTA
>JBIKZT010000037.1:0-11429 GCA_044354565.1 Ilumatobacteraceae bacterium | reverse complement strand
TCGCTGTTGTGATGGCAACACACGAATTGTCAGACGCCGACCCCGCCGACATGGTGATGCTGTTAGCGCAACGCGTAGTGGCACAAGGATCGCCTGCTACCGCGCTTACGGATGCAGCACTACGCGAGTGTTTCGGCTTTACACAGCCGCACTAGATGCACGTTGTGTCACTACGCTACGACTATGAGCTACAGACTTGATCTCACCCAAAAACTCACAGTGATGAAGAACATCTGGCACCTCTCACGCATTGACGGCCAGACCACTCCGCTCGGAACTATCGAGCAGGCACGAATGAAGCTCAAGGAACAGGTGAAGTGCACCCTCCCCGACGGCAGTGGTTTGTGGTTTGCGATCAAGGCTCGTAGTGCCCTTGAACTTGCTACTACGTATGACGTCACTGATGGCACTGGTGCTCCTCTCGGGACAATGACTAAAGATTTCGCCGCCTCACTCGGGCGTTCTACGTTTCACGTAGAAACACCGGCTGGCAAGTGGACTGTTACCGAGACGAGCAAGGCACAGGCAATTATCCGTCGCGTGGTGAGCCTCGCCGTCGATGTGCCGTGGTTGTTACGAGTGCAGTTCAGCATTCTGAATTCAAGTGGACAACAAATTGGGCATGTAAACCGCGCCAATATGAAGATCAAAGACACCTACGAGATTCAAGTTGACGATGACCTGCTCGATATGCGAGTTGCAGCGGCAATCGGCGTAGCCGTTGACGCGTTCATGAATCGCTAAGACAACACCGGTCACCAATTCGTATTGGCGCCCCCGGCAGGAATCGAACCTGCGACCTGCGGATTAGAAGTCCGTTGCTCTATCCGACTGAGCTACAGGGGCCTTGGCACTACTCTACCGAGGCTCGCTCAGCAGAAGCTCGCGTAGGAATGCAAGCGCCGTAATCACGCTGAACTGGCGCATTTGGTCGCGTTGGCCTGGCAGTTGCGAGATGCTGGAAAAGGTTCTGCCGTCGGGGAATACAACGCCCACACAGAGGGTGCCGACAGGTTTGCCGTCTTGTTCATCTGGGCCAGCAACCCCCGTTAGGGCTAGCGCGACACTTGCATTCACTGTTCGCTGTGCGCCGATGGCCATCTGCACCGCTGCTTGTTCAGACACAACAGGCCCAGGCTCTACACCGAGCACCTCGAACTTCACTTCACTTGCGTAACTAATGATGCCGCCGCGAAATGTGCGTGACGCACCAGCAATCGATGTGATGCGACCACCGACAAGACCGCCAGTCACCGACTCTGCAATTCCAAGTGTCCATCCACGTTCTTCCAACAAATTGAGAACCACAGATTCCATAGTGTCTGTGTTCGTTCCAAAGACAAGATCTTCAGTGAGGTCGCGCACCTTACCTTCCCAGATAGCCAGCAACGCATCTGCTTCAGCCTCGGATGAAGCTTTCACAGTAAGACGCACTTTGATCCCTTCCCAACCGCTTGCGAGAAATGCGAGCGTGGGATTTCCGAGAGTTTCTAGTTCGTCAATGATGGGATCAAGTCGTTCGTTAAGAGCAGATTCGCTCTCACCCCAGGTACGCAATACCAGACTCTTGATCACACTGGCTTCACCGCTGCGACGCAACAGGTCAGGTAACACTGCACGCGCCAGCATGTCGTGCATCTCGTGAGGCACGCCAGGCATTGCGTACATCACCTTCTCCCCAACGGGACACATTAAGCCAGGTGCAGTGCCACGAGTTTGTTCAATAATGGTGGCGCCTCGTGGTACTTGTGCTTGTTGCAAGTTATTCGGAGCCATGTATCGGTTGCGCTTGGCAAACAGTTCTGCAATCAATTCGGCAATCTGTTCGTTGTGCTCAAGCGGCACTCCCATAATCTCTGCAAGTGCCTCACGCGTGAGATCGTCGTGGGTTGGTCCTAAGCCACCACAAATAATTACTGCATCAGCATCTTGTAGTGCAAGACGAATCGCAGCAACTACGCGTGCAAGATTGTCGCCCACTTTCAATTGAAGATGCGACTCAATGCCAACAGCGGCCAGTTGTTCACCAATGTATGACGAGTTGGTGTCCACAATCTGGCCAAGTAATAACTCGGTTCCCACGGCCACGACATTGCACTTCATATTGCCTACATGGTCTCACTTTGTAATTGCCAACGACGAAATGAATAGAACGCTGAGACCAGAAGTGCCCCAGCCAATACGGTGGCCACTGCAGACAACATGTGATACCCCACTGCTCTTCGAATGAAGCCGGACGAAAGCCCAGCGAGGCCACCACAAAAACTCATCATGAGATCGGCTGAACCCTGCACGGTTACGCGTTTGTCGTCTGGTACCGACTCCAGCAACATTGCAGAGCCACCAATGAGCCCAAAGTTCCATCCGATACCCAGTAGCCACAACGCTGGAAAGAGAACTATCGCGGCCTCACCGCTCAGAGCAGACAGAATCGTGGACGCAACAAGAATGCCCGAACCCAACAAAACAGCTCGAACGGTTCCCCGCTTATCTGAGTACCGCCCCACAAATGGACTAAACGCAAACATGCCTGCAATGTGCAACGAGATAACGAATTGGCTCAACGTTTCATGACCATGCAATTTCATGTGCACTGGAGTCATCGTCATCACCGCGACCATTACTGACTGTGAGATCACCATAGATGCAAGAGCAAGTCTCCCTTTGGGTGTGGCAACCACAACTGTAAGAGCCTCTTTTATGCTCGGCAGTTTCACACTGCCCTTTTCACTAATGCCGCCAGCCACAACTAACGGATCTGGTCGCAATCGCACCGCTGTATTCACGAACGCCAACAACAACACGCACGCAGAGAACGCCCACGGACCGGTGTACTTGTGCCACCCGAACCAATCCTGCCCTGCTGCTTCAGCCGGAGAAATAAGAAGTGGTCCAAACACCGCACCAAACGTGGAGGCAAACACAATTCGGCTCATTGCTTGGCCACGCTGCTCGGGTACCGCTAAGTCTGTTGCTGCATATCGCGCCAACAAGTTTGAAGCTTGTCCATTTCCAAAGAGAAACAAACCAACGAGGAACAATGGCAACACTGACATCTGCGCACCGAATGCGGCAACAATGGCGCCGATGGTTGCCAACAGATATCCCAACTGCAAACCCGGGCGTCGTCCACGACGCATCATGATGCGCGAAAGCACCTGGGCCATGACTGCAGTACCGATAGTGACAGTGGCTGTTGCTATTCCACCCCATGGTGTTGTGTCACCCAGGATCTCTTGCACCACATACGCGCCAACAGTGACGGCTGATGCCAATGCGGCTGCGCCAATGATCTGACCACTTGTGAGGATACGAAGCGTTTTGCGTTGAAGCGCAGCGCGCTCGACATCTGTGATTGCCGGCGTGTTCACGAACCGGTACGAATAGCTTTCATCGCATATTGCGCCGCGCTCAACAATGTGAGAGCAACCGCTATCCACATACAAATGGTGAATGTCCATGTGTAATCAAGAACTGTGAGTGGCGCCAACGCAAAACCCACGGCCATCTGCTGACTAAAGGTCTTTACTTTTGCTGTCTTACTTGCCGGCATTGACACACCACGTGAGCCGACAAACACTCGATACAAACTGACGATGATTTCACGCGCCGCAATAATGATGACGGGCAGCACCCAGAACACATCACGACTCACCAATGTGAACATGGCGCCAAGCACCAGAATCTTGTCGGCAAGTGGGTCTAGGAACGCACCACTTCGCGTAATGCCATGTTTGCGCGCGAGATAACCATCGAATCCATCACTGCTGCAGAGAACGACCCACACGACAAAAGCAACCCATGAACCGCGGCCATCATCGGGAATGAGTGCGAACAAGAACGGTGAAGCCAACACGCGACCCACGGTGACCATGTTGGCCCAGGTGACAATGGCGGTTTCATCAACGGGCATTTGCAACACTTCCCTCGACTGCAATGAGATCTGGTCCAAACACTTGCTCAACTGTCACTGTGTGGAAACGTCCGACTTCAAGAGAATCAGGCACTTGTACGACACCATCAATTTCTGGCGCTTCACGGAAGGAACGGGCAATCCCTGGTTCGTCAACCAACACTTCAATGGTTTCCCCAAGCAACAAGTCACGACGATCAGATGAAATGGCGTCCTGAATCTCACGGAGCTCTGCGAGTCGCTCATTCATTAGAGAAATATCAACATGATCCGGAAGAGTCAGCGCATGGGTGCCTTCTTCAGGACTAAACGCAAAGAAGCCGCACCAGTCAAGTTGTGCTTCACGAACGAAACTCAATAACTGATCATGGTCTTCTTCGGTCTCGCCTGGATAGCCGACAATAAAGTTGGTACGAAACGCCGCGTGGGGTGCCAATGATCGAATTCGTTCAATGCGCTCAAGGAAACGTTGTCCATCACCCCAACGACGCATGCGGCGAAGGTGTGGCTTGCTGACGTGTTGTAGAGACAGGTCGAAGTACGGAACCTTGGTTTCCAAAATTGCGTCGATGAGATCATCTGAAAGGTCACTCGGATAGAGATAAAGAAGACGCACCCAGTCGGTCATCTTCGTTACATCACGAACAAGTTGCACGATAGAGCCGGCACCTAGTTCTTCGGGACGATCCTTGCCATAGCTTGCAAGATCTTGAGCAATGAGCACTACTTCACGAACATCGAGTTGTTCTACTTCCGTCAAGATGGAAGAAATATCTCGACTGCGTTGCGGACCGCGGAAACTTGGAATGGCACAGAACCCACAGTTACGGTCGCATCCTTCAGCAATCTTCACGTATGCCCAAGGTGACGCCGATTTTGGTCGAGGCAAATTCAGAAGGTCGAAAGACGGCACTTCGCCAGTTACTTTCAAAGGCTTACGACCCAACTGAATGGGAACACCAAAGCCAGCGACCTGGTCTGCTTCCGGCAACGCTTCGGCAAGTTCATCGCCATAACGCTCGGCCATGCAACCAGTCACGATGAGACGAGACGACCGTTTGCGCATGTCGTCGAGCGTCAACATCATGTCGATGCTTTCTTTGCGCGCTTCTTCGATGAATGCGCATGTGTTCACAATTACAACGTCAGCTTTTGATGGATCATCGGTGGACGTCAGACCATCGGCGATGAGGGTTCCCGCAATTTTTTCGGAATCCACCTGGTTCTTCGGGCAACCCAAAGTTTCAATGTAGTAGCGCTGCCCCATCGATAAGAGCCTACTGGTTATTGAGTTTGAGCCCCTTGTATGGCCACTTCATGGCGAGCAGGCGCCCTGTAGATGACGCTGTGATGTAAGCAGTCTGGAAATCTGGGCCCCCAAAACAAATATTGGTGGTGATGCGGTCATCAACGGCAATGTGTTTCACAATCTCACCCGATGGGGAAATTACTGTGATTCCTCCGTTGATCAAGGTGGCCACGCAGACGTTGCCATCACCGTCGACTGCCAGCGAATCCAACAATTGATACCCAGGCAATCCACACAAGACAACGGATGCTCCGTCTGGCGGCGCTAACACACCCGGCGACGTGATGGTGCGTTGGTACACGCGACCAGTGTGAGTCTCTGCCCAATACAACGTGTCCTCGCTCGGCGACAGGCCAATGCCATTCGGGCCGTCTACTGGAAATGCGATTTCGGTAATTGAAGCACCGTCGGTCGTTGCGTAGTAAATTCCTGTGCGGTCTGCCGTACGTTCATCTCGCGTGCCGTGGTCGGTGAAGTAAAAACCGCCGTGTTTGTCAAACACAATGTCATTCGGTGCACGCAATTGATGCTCGCCACAATGTGTATACAAATCTGTGACGACACCCGTTGCAATGTTGACTCGCTGAATACGACCACCGATATACCGCGATGGGTCAAACGGTCCGGGATACAGCAAACCACCCATGTCGACTTTTGTAAATGCATTACCGTTGTTACACAGGTACAAATATCCGTCGGGACCAAGCGCTAACCCATTTGGCGAACCGTTGATTTCAGCAACAGTTGTCTTTGTGCCGTCTGGCGCAACTCGCGTGAGACGCGAGGCAAACATTTCGGTGAGAATCACACTTCCGTCCGGCATAGACACCGGACCTTCTGGAAATTGCAATCCGTTGGTTATCTCGGTGAATGCCTGATCGGCCATGTGTTATCCCCCCATGCTGTCGAGTTCTTCAACACTCATCAATACGGTGCGCGCCTTGGAACCTTCGCTTGGACCTACTATGCCACGCTCTTCAAGTTCATCCATCAGTCGACCTGCACGGGCAAAACCCACCTTGAGTTTGCGCTGCAGCAACGAGGTAGAACCCACGCCAGAACGCACCACAATTTCGATGGCGCGCTGGATGAGATCGTCATCGTCGCCATTGCCATTACCGCCTCCGAAAAGGCCTCCACTGCTTGAACCACCTGGTTCATCGCCTTCAACTCCAGAGACGTACACAACTTCAGGAGCCTGACGACGCCAGTGCGCAACTACCTTGCGCACTTCGTCCTCATCGACCCACGAACCTTGGATTCGGTTAGGCACGTTGGTGTTTCCAGGCATGAGCAACATGTCGCCCTTGCCCACAAGTTTTTCAGCACCAGGTTGGTCGAGAATGACTCGACTGTCGGTGAGGCTGCTGACAGCAAACGCCATACGTGCAGGAATGTTTGCCTTGATAACGCCCGTGATGACGTTTACTGAAGGTCTCTGAGTTGCAACGATGAGGTGAATACCAACAGCACGTGCTTTTTGAGCGATACGTGTGATGCTCTCTTCAACGTCGCGAGCTGCAACCATCATGAGGTCGTTTAATTCGTCAACGACAACAACGATGAATGGCAAACGGTCGTACATCTTTGCGTTTTCATCGGTGGGATCATTGACCTCGCCTTTATCGAATGCGGCGTTGTAACCGCCAATGTCTCGGAAGCCCACTTCCACCAAAAGGTCGTAGCGGCGTTCCATTTCTTTCACGGCCCAACCCAATGCGTTTGCTGCTTTCTTCGGGTTTGTAACAGGAGCAGTAAGCAAATGCGGCAGACGAGCGTATTGACCCATCTCTACTTGCTTCGGGTCAATGAGAATGAGACGCACCTGGTCAGGCGAAGAACGCATGAGCAAAGAAGTCAAGATGGAGTTGATACCACTTGATTTACCGGCGCCAGTAGCACCAGCAATCAGAAGGTGAGGCGTTGCAGCAAGATTCAAGAACACTGCCCTACCTGCAATGTCTTTACCAACAGCAACATCGAGTGGATGCGTAGCCGAGCGTGCTTCTGGCGAATTAATCAAGTCACCAAGAGAAACAAGTTGACGTGTTTCGTTTGGAACTTCTACACCTACAGCTGACTTACCTGGAATGGGCGCCAAGATACGAACATCGGTAGCGGCCATTGAGTACGCAATGTCGCGGTTCAAGCTGGTGACCTTGGCAACCTTGACACCTGAGCCAAGCTCTAATTCAAAACGTGTAACGGTGGGACCAACTGTCATTCCCACTAGGCGTGTTTCCACTCCGTGAGACGCAAGAGATTCTTCAAGCAAACGGCCGCGTTCAGCAACACGCGCTTTATTCACTTCGTGCACTTCTGTCATGGACAAAATGTCTGTGGATGGCAATGTCCAGACGCCAGGAGTAGACGGCACATGCGATGCAGCATCATCGTTCTTGGAGTCTTTGTTCTTCGTACCTGGCTTGCCTACAAACTCTGGCGTGATGGGTTCAACTGAACCCGGCTTTGGCTTACGACCTACTCGCGGTTTTGAAGGGCGCAGATCTTCATCTTCAGCGGCGTCATAAATACTGACTGGTTCTTGTGGGCGACGTGGACGTTCCATTTCACCAGGCACTTCAACAAGATCGTCATACGAGCCACTTGAACGATTGGTAGTTGCCTTACGCGCAGCATCTGATGCCGAACCGGACACCTTGGCTGACCATGTGCGAACAACGATGAGCAATTCTGGAACGGTTGTGTCTGTAATCAACATGGTTCCACCGAGCGCTATGGCAAGCAACACAACAAGTGCCCCTGCCCAACTCAGTGTGGAACGAAGTGGTTCACCCATGATCGCGCCAAACCAACCACCAGCTTGTGACATTGCGTCGACGTCGGCAACGATTTTGTCTGCACCATTCATGATGTGAAGCAATCCAAGAATGGCGAGCACAACAATTGTCCATCCGATGGCGAGACGCACACGGTGTTCAATACTGCGACGACGCACCATGGCAACACCGATACCCACAACAACTACTGGAAGCGCAAAACGACCAAGACCTAACAGCCAGCCGAATGTGGTGTCGATCGCTTCACCGAGCGGTCCGGCGATATGTAGATACATAGACAACACGAACAAGATGCCCATGCTGATGAGGCCAACGCCCCAGAACTCCACTTCGCGACCACGTACAACTTCACGAGCGGCAGAATCGGCCGCAGCTGCGGGACGCTTGTTGCCCTTTGGCGGAGTCTTGACGGAACTACGGGAGCCAGCAGACTTCTTGGAACCTTGTGATGATGGTCGAGAACCCTTGGCAGACATAAAAAAACAGTACCAACGCCGTGTTCGGGGGTTCGGGATACCTAGATATAAGTGGCTATTTCGAGCCCTTCAGACCATCTCAGGTGGTCATTACCACTGGCACGATCATGGGGCGACGCTTGGTACGGTCACTCACAAATTTTCCAGCAGCTTTTCGCACGATTCGCTCGAGGCTGTCAATGTCAGAAATTCCATCGTCAAGGGCCTGCACAAGCGCTTTCTCAATATTGGCTTCAGCTTCGTCCAACAGATTGTCGGCCTCGGGTGCATACACCCATCCGCGAGTAATGAGTTCTGGCCCAGTAATCACTTTGTGCAATGCACTATCCACCGTGGCAACGATGACAACAACCCCTTCTTCAGCAAGCACTCGCCTATCGCGCAAAACACCTTGACCAACATCTCCCACAATGCCGTCAACAAACAAATAACTTGCTGGCACTTTGTCTGCAAACACAAGTCCATCATCCGACAGTTCCAGCACGTCACCATCAGTTGCCTGCAACACATGGTCTGGAGCTGTGCCCATCACTACTGCCAACTCAGCATGTGCACGCAGGTGACGGAACTCGCCATGTACCGGCACAAACCACTCAGGTCGCAAGATGGAGTGATACGTCTTTAGTTCATCTGCTTGCGCGTGGCCTGTTGCGTGCACATCTGCAATGCCGCTGTGCACCACCTTGGCTCCTGCACGCAAGAGACCATCGATCACACGATTGACATTGCCTTCGTTACCCGGAATGGCGTGACTCGACAAAATAATTGTGTCGTGCTCGCCAACCGTGAACCATTTACTTTCACCACGCGACAACAGCGACAACGCAGCCATTGGTTCACCCTGTGAACCAGTAGAGATTATGCAGATATCCGCCGGTGCGTAATCGTCCACCTTTTCAACATCAATAAAAATGCTGGCTGGAACATCAATCAGTTTTAGCTGAATTGCCAATGCAATGTTCTTTTGCATTGATCTTCCCATAAGGCACACTTTGCGGCCATTGTCGATTGCGGCTTCAATAATCTGCTGCACGCGATGAATATGACTTGCAAAGCTTGCAGTAATGATGCGACGGTCACGATGTTCGTGGAACAACTGGTGAAGAACTGCTCCAACACTCTTCTCGCTCGGTGCATGGCCGTGTTCTTCTGCGTTCGTAGAGTCACACATCAACAGGCGCACGCCAACAGTTGCAGCAAGTTCACCAAGTCGCGCAAGGTCTGTGCGGCGATGATCTACCGGTGTGAGATCAAGTTTGAAGTCGCCCGAATGCACAATGACGCCTTGCGGAGTGTGCACGATGATTGCGTGTGCGTGCGGCACAGAGTGAGTAACAGGGAGAAATTCAACATCGAATGGACCAATGTTGATGCGCTCGCCATCGCGCACAGTAACAAGATCAGTCTTTCCGAGAAGACCAGCCTCTTCAATGCGGTTTCTTGCAAGACCCAGCGTCACGTCGGAACCATAAATGGGGAACGACAATTCACGAAGCAAGAACTGCAAACCACCCACGTGATCTTCGTGGCCATGTGTTGCCACACAACCAACAATGCGATCGCGGTTTTCAATAAGGAACGTGAAGTCTGGAAGAACCAAGTCGATGCCATGCATGTCGGCATCGGGAAACATAAGTCCACAGTCGATGAGCAATAACTTGTTGTCTTGCTCGAGCACCATGCAGTTGCGACCAATCTCGCCAAGACCGCCTAGAAAATAAATACGTACTGATTGAGCCATAGGTTTTAACCGCGCAATGCGGCGCGTGCTTTCTGAAGATTCTCATGAACCTCACGGGCACGAATGTCGAGACCGGCAGGTGGCGGCCCCATTGGAAGTCTGCACTCGCCAACGGCAAAGCCCAGATGATTCATCATTACTTTTGAAGGAATTGGGTTTGGATTCGCGTCGCCAGTTTCGAACGCATAACTCTCTAACAAGATGTCGTTGTATGCGCGAGCAGTGGCGATGTCTCCGCTCTTGAACGCTGAGATCATTTGTTGATGTTCTGGCGCACTCCAGTGCGTAGCTACACCAATGACTCCCGAACCGCCGTATGCAAGGAACGCAAGCGTGAGCCCATCGTCGCCCGAATACAGTTCGAAATCTTTTGGCACCATCTTCATGAGATTGGCTGTTTCTGCAGGGGCGGCTGCTGCATCTTTCAATGCCTTTATGTTCTTCACGTTGTTCGCAAGGTACGCAAGAGACTCGGTACTGATTTTGCGACCAGTTCGTACGGGAATGTCGTACACAACAACCGGCAAGTTGGTTGCATTGGCCATAGCGGTGATGTGACCCACGAGACCAGACTGTGGTGGGCGGTTGTAATACGGCCCCACTGCCAAGATGCCTGCAGCACCCATCTTCGTGACTTCTTTAGTGAGATGCACCGAATGAGCAGTGTCGTTAGAACCAGAACCTGCAATCACCGGAATAGTGACTGCGCCGATAACTGCTTCCCATAAAGCAAGCTTCTCGGGGTCGGTCAACGTGGAGGACTCTCCCGTTGTTCCCGAAACGACAAGACCATCGTTTCCGTTGTCTTGCAACCAACGCGCGAGACGCACAGCCTCATCAATGTTGAGCGCACCTGTGGCATCGAACGGCGTGATCATTGCCGTGAGTACTTGTCCGAAAAGGGCCATACCCCATTATGACCGACTCACGGCGTTGACAACGCCCCGAAATTGGTGGTTATTGACCGATTGTTGGCATTTCTTTGCCGAGCTCAAAATCTGTGAACTCTTCGGCGGTGTCTTGCCAGTCCTCGAACTGAATAACGCCCATCTCTTCGAACTTATGACGCAGCCATTTGTCGTTACGGTCGAGAAGGCCCAACTTCTTACAGTTCGGCACGATCTTGGCAAACAACATCTGCTGGAACAACTGGCGTGCAGGGTCTTGCAACATGATGGGAGCAAGCTCT
>JBIKZT010000111.1:0-4258 GCA_044354565.1 Ilumatobacteraceae bacterium | reverse complement strand
AGCGCACACCTCGTTCTTCGACAGTGCGCAATACGTAGTCGCGGTGTTGATCCAGCATGTCGCTCATCTCATCAGTCTGCCGTGAGGCGGGTCATAGGGCTACCTGAAAATGAAAACGAGGGGCATGAAGCCCCCCGTTCCCAACAAATATGGTGTGTAATGCCTAGTCGCAAACAGTCTCGAGGATGAGACGAGTGACGGTGTAGGGGTCCACGTTTGCGTTTGGACGACGATCTTCTGCGTAGCCCTTCTGGTCGCGAGCAACCTGCCAAGGGATACGAACTGATGCGCCACGGTTTGACACTCCATAGGAGTACTTGTTCCATGGTGCAGTTTCGTGCTTGCCAGTGAGGCGGCTCTGAATGTCGTCGCCGTAGTTTTCTACGTGCTCAAGAACACGAGTACCGAGCTTCTCGCATGCTTCGATGATGGCTGGGTAGCCCTCGCGCATTGCTTTTGTGGAGAAGTTGGTATGTGCTCCTGCGCCGTTCCAGTCGCCCTTCATCGGCTTTGCATCGAGTGAGATAACCACGTCGTAGTCCTCTGCGATGCGGTGCAACAACCAACGTGCAACATGCATGTGGTCAGAAACTGTGAGTGCATCACCAGGTCCGATTTGGAATTCCCATTGACCAGGCATTACTTCGGCGTTTGTTCCGGAGATAAGAAGGCCAGCGTCGATGCAAGCCTGTGTGTGCTCTTCAATGATCTCGCGACCAACAACGCGTCCTGCGCCAACGCCGCAGTAGTACGGACCCTGTGGCTTAGGGAAACCGCCAACGGGGAAACCGTATGGGCTGCCATCGAGACGAAGCATTGTGTATTCCTGCTCGATGCCGTACCACATCTCTTGAGCTGCATGCTTTGCTGCGACTGCTGCCAATGGCGCACGAGTGTTTGTTGGGTGTGGTGATGCATCTTTTGCGAGCAACACGTCACACATGACGAGAACATTTTTCCCGCCACGGATTGGATCTGGACATTGGAACACAGGACGCAAGATGCAGTCAGACGAATCGCCTTCAGCTTGCTCGGTGGATGAGCCGTCAAAGCCCCATTCGTCCATTGGTATGTCAGCAATTGATCCGGCAAAGTCGGGAATGACTTTGGTCTTGGAGCGCAGCATTGGTGTTGGTGACGTTCCGTCAATCCAGATGTATTCAGCCTGAATGGGCACTGTGGTGTCCTTTACCTCGAGGGATATCTCCCGTTTACGTAGTTACAGGATGTCACCTTGCCGTTTCTCTTCCATTGCCCAAATGTGAACGCTGTGTGAAACGGGGGCACGTGAAGCCCCTGTTGTTCGGTAAGCCTTATAGATATTGGGTTTTATAGGGTCTGTGGTTAGTCTGACGATGTGAGCACAACCGGACCAGCCACCTCGCCGAAGGGCCTTCGGGTGGCACTGTCGCAGATAAACCCGATTGTGGGCGACCTGCCAGGGAACGAAAGCAAGATTCAGGCCGACTACGCCAAGGCTGAGGCAGCTGGCTGCCAGGTGATTGTGTATCCCGAATTGGCTGTCACTGGGTACCCACCAGAAGACTTGTTGTTGAAGAAGGCATTCGTTCGTCACAACCAGTTAGCAGTGGAACGCATCGCGAGCTACACAGGTGATTGCGCAGCCGTCGTTGGCTTTGTCCATGCAGAAGGCGGGCACTTGTACAACGCCGTTGCCTTGTGTCGCAATGGCGGCATTCAGGGTGTGTATCACAAACAATTGTTACCGAACTATGCAGTGTTCGACGAAGATCGTTATTTCGAACCAGGCCTTGAGACGAACGAGGGACTTGCTGCCGGTTTGTTCACCGTGCATGGGGCGATAGTTGGCGTATCGATTTGTGAAGACATTTGGTATTCAGATGGCCCAGTTGCTGCACAAGCAGCACAAGGTGCTCGTATTTTGTTAAATGCAAATGCGTCTCCATTTCATGAAGGAAAAAACTCACAGCGTGAAACCATGCTGATGCAGCGTGCACGCGAAACAAAGAGCGCCATTGTGTATGTCAATCAAGTTGGCGCACAAGATGAACTTGTCTTCGATGGTTCCAGTGTTGTTGTGAGCGCGAACGGAGAGATTGTTACGCGTTTGAAATCTTTTGAAGCAGATTTTGCAATTGTTGATATCGCAAGTGATGGCTCAGTTGCACTCGGCGACATTGTTGCTTTTGAATCAGACCTTGACCGTGTGTACGAAGCACTTGTCCTGGGAACACGCGACTATGTTCGCAAGAACGGATTCACCGATGTTGTCATCGGTCTCTCTGGTGGCATCGACTCTTCTATCGTTGCGGCAATCGCGGTAGATGCTTTGGGAGCAGATCACGTTCATGGTGTTGCAATGCCGTCTCGGTATTCAAGCCAAGGGTCACTCGATGACGCAGAAAAACTAGCAACTGCTCTCGGGATAGATCATCGCGTTATCTCAATTGAACCCGCATTCACTGCGTATCTCGAGATGCTTGCGCCTTCATTTACCGGCAAAGAACCTGACCTCACCGAAGAGAACCTGCAAAGCCGTTGTCGTGGAATGTCACTGATGGCATTGAGTAATAAGTTCGGATGGATGGTTCTCACCACTGGTAACAAGAGCGAGATGGCCGTTGGGTACTTCACTATCTATGGCGATTCTGCCGGTGGGTATGCCGTTATTAAGGACGTGTTCAAAACACAAGTCTTTGCACTGTGTCGCCGCATCAATGAGCGCGCCGGCCGCGAGATAATTCCTGAGACAGTTATTACGAAACCACCGTCTGCCGAATTGCGTCCCGATCAGCGCGATGACCAGAGCCTTCCGCCATACGAAGAACTCGACCCCATCTTGCGTCATTACATTGACGACGATCTGACAGTTCCTGAAATTGTGAAACTTGGTTTCAATGAGGCTGTTGTTTCGCGCATTGCTCGACTTGTCGATGTGAATGAATACAAACGTCGTCAATGTGCGCCGGGTGTGCGAGTGTCAACGAAAGCGTTTGGCAAAGATCGGCGTATGCCAATCACAAATGGTTATCGCTCAGAGCGCGCGTAAAAAGTTACGAGTAGCGCAGCCACGCCGGAAAGACCTGCCGCTGCAAGTGCTGGCGCAATTGGGCCAACTGAGTCATACAAAGAAGTTGCAACAGTGCTGAAGATTGCGCGGCCGCATGTGCCTGCGCCAACCGTGAGACCAAGACCTATGCCGCCACTTGTGGGAACAATGTTTGCTGCCAGCGGCAACATGCTGACGATGGCAAACTCAAAACCCAAGATGAAAATGATGAGCATGGGTACTGCAACTAATGAAAGCTGAGTGCATGCGGCCATCACGATTGTTGCGACAACCATTAAAACTGCTCCGCGGCGAACACTGATTTCTTTGCCCCACGTGTCTGTAACTCGTGCACTTCCCACGCTCGATACCAATTCAAAGACGCCGAGTGCGATGATGACGGCAATGAGGCCAGCGCTAGAGAAGCCGAATTCATCCTCAAACCATGGGCCGAATGTGATGCTGATGCATTGGCTGGCACCCATAAGGCAAAACGAAAGAACAAAAACCAAATAGCCACTGCGCGGGATAGTGCCTCGGACTGCATCTGAAACGGGGGCGTGTGCTTCGTGTCGAGGTAGCGCGCTGAGAATGAATGACGCCGAGATAGCCATGGCGATGGCACCCACTGCAAAACCTGCGCGCCACGAGAAAACTGCGGTGGCAACACCCATGGCGGCTACGCCGATAAACAGCGAGAGCGCCCATGACGTTTCAATCACTCCAACGATGCGCCCACGTCGTTCATACGGAACATGATCATTCACCCAAATAATCAGTGAAGTATCGAATAAGACTTTTGCTCCACTCATGACAAACATTGAGATTGCGAACTGCACCAATGTGGTGGAAGTAGCAGCGCCAACAACTGCAAGCGTGATGCCAATCATTCCGACTGTCATAGAGACAACACGGTTTCCTTTGTCAACCATGCGTCCAAGAATGGGTGAACCAAGTCCGGCAAATTCGCCGATCATAAGTGCAACGCCCATTTGCGCGACGCTCACATCTAAACCGCGAGCGATTACTGCAATGAAGGGTGGGGCGAAGCGATAGCACGCATTTGAAAAGAGGCGACCCCAGATGAGCCTGTCTAAATTCTTGCGAACAACTGGCGCGTATGTGTTGTCTATGTAGCGAGAAAACATCTAGTTAGAGCTCTTCGCCGATTTCGCCGTGTTCGAATAACTCAACAACATCACCAACGGTGATGACTTCAGTTGCATC
>JBIKZT010000110.1:0-4264 GCA_044354565.1 Ilumatobacteraceae bacterium | reverse complement strand
CAAAATGTTTTAGGGCTGCTCAGGCGAGGGGTCTCAGACCTCATACACTCGCCACGTGACTAGTCCCTCTGTTCGTCGAGTGGGTCTCCTCGGCGGGACCTTTGACCCGCCCCACTTTGGGCACCTGGCTATGGCCGATGCAGCGATGAGTCAATTGAGTCTTGACGAGGTGCGTTTTGTGGTGGCCCACGAGCCTTGGCAAAAAGTGGGCGAACGGGTCGTGACCGACTCGGCGATTCGCCTGGCCATGACCGACGCCCTGGTGAATGGGCGCCCAGGCCTGAGCGTTGACGACCAGGAGATTCGCCGGAAGGGCCTTACTTATACGGTCGACTCCCTGGAAGCCACGAAGGCCGCCGACCCATCTATAGAGATGTTTCTCATCGTGGGAGCAGACACAGCCGAAAGAATGCATACGTGGCATCGTCTGTCTGACGTACTCAGGCTCTCTACGCTCGTCATAGTGAATCGTTCGTCCGACATAGTTTCTGTGCCAAGTGCAGTGCAGGGCGCACGCCATGAAGTGGTCACCATGGATCCAGTACATGTGTCGAGTAGTGATCTTCGTGCAGCCGTAGCAACAGGTGCGTCGATTGAGGCGATGACGTCGCCTGCTGTTCAGGCAATCATCGCGCAACACCATCTATATGAGGTGGTGTCATGACAGCGATACCTGCACGTCGACGTCGTCGCATGATGGCAGCAGTGGTGTCATCTGTTCTAACAGTGATCGCTCTACCAAGCGGCATTGTTGTGGGCGCAAATTCTTTATTGAACGAATCGGGTGGAGACAAGGTCGACCAAGGTGTTGTTGTTGACATTCCGCAAACAAAAGTGAATTTGCTCGCAGTAGTGAACGCAAATAAAGAACTCACCGCGATTGCGTTGCTTGCGGTTGCGCCTGGCGGCAATGGTGGCACCATTATTTCTGTTCCAGTTGGCGCAGCAGCAGATGTCGCCAAAGGTGAAGCGCCAAGCAGGCTTGCCGACGGATACGCCGAGGGCGGACTTGATGCATTGCGCTTTGATGTAGAGAACTTGTTCAACGTCACTCTTGATTTTGCAGATGATGTTTCATCCGCCGAACTTGCAGCATTGCTTGCCCCAGTCGGCACGCAACCAGTCACGATGACGCAACCAATTATTGGAACTGATGCATCGAATAAACCAGTGGTAGTGATCCCTGCAGAATCAACCACGGTCACAGGTCAACAAATTGCCGACGGTCTTGTTGCGACGCAGAAGGGAATTCCCGAGTCAAGCAGGCTTGCGCAAGTAAAGGCTTTATGGAGTGCAGTGGCGCGCGCAGGTGTAGCTGCGGTGTCATCGGATGGGACCGATGTAACTACGTCGACTTCACTGCCCGACATGCCAGATTTACCAACGACACAGAGTTATTTTGAAGCGCTCTTACGTGGCGAAATTGATGTGTGGCAATTCACTGCAACTGCTCTTGCTGATGCGCAACGTAATCCAGCAAACATTGATCTGTATTCACTAGATGGTGGAGAAATCTTGATGGTGATGGCAAGCGTTCTGCCCGGATCTCTATCACTCACCTCTAATGGGATAGCTGTGATGGTGGATGTTCCCTTTGCTAGCACCGCAATTGCTCGCGAAGCAGTGACCCGACTTGCATATATGGGAGCAAATGTTGTTCTTGTGCGTCAAGTGAATGAACTTCCTGTTGAACGTACGGTGGCCTACTTCAACGATGATCTTGCACGGGTTGAAGCAGAAACCTTTGCCACGCTTCTCGGACCTCTTGAATATGTCTCGACAATCGATGTAGTTACTGGTGTGAATCTGCGTATCGTGCTGGGGAACGATTTTGTTGCATTCCTTGGCAATGGTGCCACGACGTCTACAACTACAACGGAGCCGAAGTGACCGAAAACAACAGTGCAATTTCAGAATCTCTGGAATTAGCAACATTTATTGCTCAGGTCATCGACGACAAACAAGGTCAAGACATCATTGTTTTGCCGGTTGGCGAAGTACTTGGCATTACCGAATATTTTGTTGTCACAAGCGCATCGAACGGTCGCCTTGTTCGTGCCATTTCTGATGCGGTTCTTGGTTCTGTCCGCGAAGCGACTGGTCGTGGACCAATGAGGTCCGAAGGCACGCGCGAGCAGCAGTGGGTCCTCATCGACTACGGCGACGTAGTGGTGCATATTTTTGTGGACGAAGCACGCCGTTTCTACGAAATCGAACGCCTGTACAAAGACATCGTTCCGGCGCCCTGGGCGTAATTGCCCATCTGGTATGTGACCACGGCGTCTACTGTGGTCAGGCGAGGCTCCCAATTTTGAGGAAGTAAGGTTCAGTCATCTTGAGGGGGTAGAGATGGCAGTTTTAACAAGGGATTTTGCACTCGATCGTGGGTTCGATGTGGCGCTAATGGACGAGATTCGATCTGTTACGTGGGCAGAACTTGATCTTCGTGTGAACCGTTTGGTGAATGGACTGCGCGACCTTGGTCTTGCAACTGGCGACACCGTTGCGGTGGTGGCTGGCAATCAATGCGAGTGGTTTGAAATTGCTCAAGCATGTGCTCATGGAGGATGGACCTATGTTCCCGTCAACTGGCACTGGGTAGCCGATGAGCTCGCCTACGTGTTCAACGATGCACAAGCAAAAGTTGTTCTCGTTGATTCACGATACGAAGGCCCTGTTGCAGAGGCATTGAAAGACGATCGCTCACAGAGTGTGCAACATGTTGTGGGTATCCAATGCGGGGCGCAGGCTGCAGTGCGCAACAATGCACATTTTGTGGATTTTGAAACACTTATTGCAGGCGCAAGTGATGCTGAGCCACTCGATCAAATGCTCGGTGGACCAATGTTTTATACCTCTGGTACCACGGGTCGACCAAAAGGAGTGCGCGGTGCTTTGTCGAATGGCATGGGGTTGACCTCCGACTTTATGAAGTTGATTGCTTCTGGATTCTCAAACTTTTTGCCCATTCCTGGACGCACCATGCTGTGCGGGCCGTTTTATCATTCGGCGCAATTTGCGTTTTCTTTCTTTCCAATGGTGGGTGGTTCATCGGTAGTCATGCAGCACAAGTACGACTCTGCAGAAATGTTGCGTCTGATTGACCAGCATGCCTGTACCAATGTGCACTTGGTTCCCACGCAAATGAAACGTTTGCTTGACTTGCCGGCCGCAGTGAAAGACACCTTTGAAGGTGCGGCATTGACCACAGTGTGGCATGGTGCAGCACCGTGCCCACCAGCGGTGAAGCGTGGCCTCATTGAATGGTGGGGCCCAAAAGTTACTGAGTACTACGGCAGTACAGAAGGTTCCATTATTTCCACAGTGAGTTCGCAGGAGTGGCTCGATAAAGGCGGGAGCGTGGGTAAGCCAGTCGACAATATTGAAGTGTTGGTGATGAATGAGGCAAACGAGCCTGTTGAACCGGGGAATGAAGGAACGTTGTACTTTCGCAACAAGATGGGAACCGACTTCTCCTATCACAACGATGAGGGAAAAACGAAAGATGCACATTTAGAACCAGGTGTTTTTACTACTGGCGATGTGGGCTATATCGATGCTGATGGATATCTGTGGTTATCTGACCGCAAGATTGACATGATCATTAGTGGCGGAGTCAACATTTACCCAGCGGAAATTGAAGGTGTTATAGCGGTGCACCCAGGTGTCGAAGATGTTGCAGTGATAGGTGTGCCCGATGAAGAGTTTGGCGAGAGCGTGAAAGCGCTGGTTCAGGTGCAAGAAGGTGTTGCAGAGTCGGCAGAACTTGCTGCGGCGATAATTGCGCATTGTCGAGAAATGCTTGCTGGTTACAAAGCTCCACGTTCTGTTGATTTCGTTGCGTTGATTCCCCGGACAGGAACGGGAAAAATACAGAAGAAACCCTTGCGTGCTCCATATTGGGAAGGTCACTCTCGCAAAATATAAATGCTCATAGTTAGGGTTTCTTTGAGCCTTCCTGTTTCTTGGGAAGTCGAGGCCCTGGCTTGGTAAGGTAGGGGCTTCACAAACCTAGACAGGCTTGCTTTTCTAGGGGCTGTAGCTCAGTTGGCAGAGCGCTTGCATGGCATGCAAGAGGTCAGGGGTTCAATTCCCCTCAGCTCCACCAGTGTTGCTCTCTTGCTTCTTTCCCTCATGAGTAGGCTCGTCTAGGCATGCAGCAAGTATCCATCGTGATGAGGACGTATGAACGTCCAATCTTGCTCGCTCGGGCTCTGGCAAGTGTGCAGAACCAGACATTTACTGACTGGAACCTTGTCGTTGT
>JBIKZT010000036.1:0-11620 GCA_044354565.1 Ilumatobacteraceae bacterium | reverse complement strand
TTTGTCCATTGGAATTCCAAGGTGCTTTGCTGAAGGAAGAACCTGTGCAGCAAATGCTTCGTTGATTTCAACAAGATCAATCTGATCGATTGTCATGCCGGCGCGCTTCAGTGCTTGACGGCATGCTTCGATTGGACCAAGACCCATGATTTCTGGGTTGAGACCAGAAACACCTGAGGACACGATGCGTGCAAGCGGGGTGAGACCCAATTGCTTTGCCTTAGTGTCACTCATCACCATGACTGCTGCTGCACCATCATTCAATGGGCAAGCGTTTCCTGCTGTCACGGATCCGTCTGGGCGGAACACTGGCTTCAACTGTGATGTTGCTTCGTAGGTGGTGCCGGCTCGTGGGCCGTCGTCCTTTGAAACGATGGTGCCGTCTGGCAAAACAAGTGGAGTGATTTCACGTTCGAAGAAACCATTCTCCTGGTGAGCAACTGCAAGGTTGTGTGAACGAACACCGAAGTGGTCCATCTCTTCGCGGGTAACGCCTTCTTGTTGAACAACGTTTTCTGCAGTCTGACCCATTGCGATGTATGCATCGGGAAGACCGGTTGGCGGTGTCCACACTGCTGCGCCACCTTCGGCACGTGCACGAGTACGAGCACCAGCATCTTTGAAGATTGCGTTTGGAGCAGAGTCAGATGCACCTGATGCGTAACGGCTCACTGCTTCAACACCAGCAGCGATAAAGCAATCGCCTTCTCCGGCGCGAATGGCATGTGCAGCCATGCGAATGGTCTGCAATGAAGATGAGCAGTAACGGTTGACGGTGACGCCAGGGACATCGTCGAGGCCAGCAAGAATTGCAACCATACGACCAATGTTGAATCCGCCTTCGCCTGCAGGCTGGCCGATTCCCATAATGAGGTCTTCAACATCGGTTGACTGCACTTGTGGCACTTTGGCCATAAGTGCACGAACGATCTGTGCTGCCATGTCGTCGGGACGAAGGTCTTTGAGAGAACCTTTGTTGGCGCGACCGATAGGGCTACGGGCTGTGGCGACGATTACTGCTTCAGGCATGGATTCCTTTCGTGGTTCGCTCTTCGAACCGACCCCATAAGGGTAGTCAGGTTTGCCGGAAAATCTGCCCTCGATCTGCCCCGCTACGCAGTATCGACTCTATTTCTCCTACTATTTCCCCATGCAGTTGCCAAACGTTCCACTTTCTGACATCAACCTTTCGAGCGAAACTTTTTGGACAGCGCCACGTGATTGGCGTGAGGGGGCCTTCAAGACCTTGCGCGATGAGTCTCCGTTCCAATTCTTTGAAGAAACAGTGATCCCAGATTCACCGTTTCCTCCAGGTCGCGGATACCGCGCACTCACTCGCCACGACGACATCTGGCATGTGAGCCGTAATGCTGCGCTGTTCTGCAGTGGACAGGGATCAAATATTGGTGACCTTCCCATAGAGCTCAACGAGTTCTTTGGCTCCATGATCAATATGGACGACCCAAAGCATTTCCGTCTTCGCAGCATTGTTGCAAAGGGCTTTGGTCCTCGCGAGATTGCACGTGTAGAAGATCAAGTAAAAATTCGCGCAGCAAAAGTGGTGGACCGCTTGTTGCAAGATTTCCCTGGCCGCTCATGTGACTTCGTAGAACAAGTGGCAGCGCCACTGCCATTGGAAATCATTTGCGACATGATGGGCGTTCCTGAGTCTGACCATTCAGAAATTTTCCGTTGGACCAATACGATTCTTGGAGTTGGTGACCCAGAGTTCGTCACTTCATACGAGGATCTACTCACGGTAGGTATGGAAATCTTTGCGTACGCACAGGCACTTGGCGAAGATCGCAAAACCAACCCGCGCGACGACATCACGAGCGTCATGATGGCAGCCGAAGTGGATGGCGAAAGTCTTACCGCTCAGGAGTTCGGTTCGTTCTTTATTTTGCTCGTTGTCGCTGGAAACGAAACAACTCGTAATGCCATCTCACATGGAATGAAGTTACTGACTGACAATCCTGATCAACGCAAGATTTGGTTCGATGATTTCGATACCCACAACCGCACCGCAGTCGAAGAGATTGTGCGTATGGCTACACCAGTTATCCACTTCCGTCGCACAGCAACACAAGACACAGAGATCAACGGTCAAAAGATTCTTGAAGGCGAAAAAGTGGTGATGTTCTATTCATCGGGCAACCGTGACGAGCGCACATTTGCAAACCCATATCAATTTGATGTGCGCCGCGAGATTGCGCCTGCACAGATTGGCTTCGGCGCAGGCGGCCCACACTTCTGCTTAGGTGCGAACCTTGCTCGTCGTGAAGTATCCGTGATGTTCCAAGAGATTGCACGTCGCATGCCCACTTTGCGCACCGAGGGCGAGCCTGCATACTTGCAAAGCTCATTCATCAATGGCGTGAAGCGCCTTCAGTGCTCCTGGTAGCTACTACGAGCGGCTACTCGCCCACCATGCGAATATCTGCGACCACTGCCGCATGATCACTCGGCTGCACCCCGCCAACAGTCTCTAAACCTGCCAACCACATCCGTGTGGGGTTACCTATTGGTCGTGGGCGCGGCCATGACACGAACAGATAATCCAACCGTCGGTTCGGCCACGCTGAATCTTCGATATACGGATTATCGCGTCGCCACGTAAACCCAGTTCCTTCACCAGCAACTTCCCACATGTCGGTAAACACCAAGCCATCAACTGCAGGCTCACTTCGCCCCGTCATCATGCGAATCTCATCTGAATCTGGAACTGCATTGAAGTCACCAGCTAGTAAGACCGGTAGTTCTACTTCTGGGTCATTACGAAGTTGCGACACGATTCCGCACAGCGCTTCACACTGAGCCATACGTGTAGCCGATGCATCAAACTTGTAATCCAAGTGCGTACACACTGTCCACATACGACCAAATGGTGTCTCAACATGAGCCACTACTGCGCGCCTGTAACTTGGCGCACCAGTTACGTCGGGCAAGCGATGAACTTCCCACGACACAATCGGCCAACGCGACAAGATGGCATTACCCAAACTGACGCCATTGTCATACCACGGACCTTCAGTGCGCGCGACAAACATGTTCATCTCATCGGCAAGCCATTGCGCCTGGTCTAGGCCACCTTCTTGGGCCCACACTTCTTGCAAGAACACGATGTCTGGCTGTTCGGACTGCAACGTAGACAAGATTGCTTCTTGACGGTCACGCCATGGCCCAAACTGCCACCACAAGTTCCATGTGAGAATTCGCGCCTCCATCACCCCAACCTTACGCCTCTCAGGCGAGACTGGAGCCGTGAACCTCCAATCCCCTCCACCGTTAGCAGGCGTCTTTGGTGGTGGTGGGCTCTTTGGCATCGGATACGCACTTGGCGTCATTGAGGGCCTGCGCGAGCGCGGCATCGACCTACACGGCTGTCCCATGCTTGGTACCTCTGCTGGCGCCTGGGCAGCCGCAGCAACAGCGCTTCAGGTTTCTTACATGGACCTGGCCGAACTTGAGGTTCCCACCTTTCCAAACCCTCGTGCAGGCGTACTAGCCACTTCAGCGCGAGAGGTATTTGGCGATGCCACAGATTCATGCGTGCGAGTTGTAGTCACAGAAGTCCCGCGACTTCGCCGCACAGTTCTCAGCGGTGCCGATACACCGCTCGCCGATCTTGTCGCTGCATCGTCTGCAGTACCTGGCCTACTCGCCCCACACAGGATCAATGGACGTCGATACGTAGATGGCGGAGTGCGCTCTGGCGTCAGTGTTGATTTAGCCGATGCGGCCGAACGTCTTGTAATCATCGCCCCACTTGCCGGTGCCATGTTTGGTCCGTTCGGACGATTCGTGGAGAGACGAACAGATGCGGAACAACACACATGGTCAGAGACACATAGTGGAACCTTTATCGAGTTCTCCCCGCGAGCCGTGACAGCAGGGATTGCTTCTCGACCTCAACATCTTTTCGATAAGGCACGAGCGCTCGAGGCCTACTTCTGTGGCCTCGATGAGGCTCGTCAGCGCACTATTGAATAAACGCTTTATTGCGTCGCAAGGCTGGCACGAAATTCACCTTCAACAATGAGAGCAGCAATATCAGGTGATGGCTCACTCAAGCGTTCCAAAGTGACGCCGTGAATAACAGCAGTGCACCGGTACACGTGTGGATAAAAACCAACTGGTGCACCCGTGTCCATTCCGATATCAAATGATTCGCCACTCATGGAAAACACAATCGGCACCGTGCGTTCAACGCGTACATGCGCAACAGGAATTGCATCGACAAGTAAAACTGCATGGCCTCCCACGCCGAAGCCTCCGTCATAGACAAAGTCCAACACAATTTCGTGACGCCCCACAGAGAGCGGCACAGACGAAGCCGCGACGTAATGATAATGACCCATCCAGTTGTAGTGATACACAGGACAACCGTCATCATTCAGATACAACGTCCAACCAGCCATGTTGCCGCCCTGGCATGCAATCACACCGTGACATCCCAGTTCAGGAACATCAACATCTGCAGTGATGCGGAATGAACAGTTCTTCAAGTTGACAACAGAGCGTTCTGGCATACGAATGTGATCAGTTGTATACGTCATCTTCTTGAGACCACCCAAGTTTTCGGGCGGTACCACGGTCATTCCAATAGTTGAACCTGGTTCTCTCAACGGATACACATTGTTTCGTTTCGCTTCAGAGTCAAATAATGCGAGCAACTCTGCCAGTTTCTCTGGATGTTTCTCTGCCAGATCTACGCCTTGAGAGAAATCATTGGCGATGTTGTACAACTCCCATTTTTCCTGAGGGCCATCGAACGGCACCATGCCGAACCTGTTCCACGGCACTCGCCCATGGAAACACGACGCAATCCACCCATCGTGATAAATCGCACGGTTACCAAACATCTCGAAATACTGCGTGGTACGCGTTGAAGCGCCATCAGCACCATCCATCGCATACAACATGGACACGCCATCAACGGGCAACTGTTGCAAACCATTCACTGCCGTTGGCATCGATACCCCAGCTGCAGCAAGCAACGTAGGCATCACGTCCACCACGTGATGGAACTGGGTGCGCAAGCCACCCGCATCACTAATGCGAGCAGGCCATTGCACCGCCATTGCATTACGCGTGCCACCAAAGTGTGATGCCACCTGCTTCATCCACTGAAACGGAGAGTCAAGCGCCCATGCCCACGCAAGGTTGTAATGATTCTCACAACGCGCAGTGCCGAAATCATCCATGTGGTCAAGTAACCATTCAGGGTCTTCGGGAATGCCGTTCTGGAATGACGGCGCACTCCATGCGCCATGGATGGTGCCTTCCGCAGACGCACCATTGTCACCGGTGATGTACATGAACAATGTGTTGTCCATCTCGCCCATCTGCTCGAGCGCATCCAATACGCGACCAATCTGAGCATCGGTGTGCGCGAGGAAACCTGCAAACACTTCCATCAGTCGCGAAGCCACCGGCTTGTAACGATCCGGATATTCATCCCACGATGGCACTTCATCGGGACGCGCAGTGAGTGCAGTTCCTTCGGGGATAACACCAAGTGACAACTGGCGTTCATAAATCTCTCGACGTAACTCGTCCCACCCTTGATCAAACTGGCCTTTGAATTTCTCAATCCATTCAGGCGCAACATGGTGAGGACAATGCATTGCACCAGTTGCGATGTACGAAAAGAATGGCTTACTTGGCTGCGATGCCTTCTGCACGCGCATCCACGAAATCGCCTTATCAACAATGTCTTCTGTCATGTGATAGTCGTCGCGACCTTCATATGGCATCACCGGTGTTGTTTGGTCGAACATCGGAGGTTCCCACTGCGATGCTTCTGCGTTCAAGATTCCGTAGAAGCGTTCGAAGCCAAGCCCAGTCGGCCACCTATCGAATGGCCCCGCAAGAGTTTGTTCCCATAAGGGAGCGAGGTGCCACTTACCGAATGCACCAGTGGAATAACCCGACTGTTTCAGAATTTCAGCAACACTTGCTGCCTCTTTAGGAATGATGCTGTCGTATCCGGGGAATACGTTGGCACCTTCAGGGATGCCACCCATGTGCACCGTGTGATGATTACGTCCTGTGAGCATTGCTGCACGCGTTGGCGAACACAATGCCGTGGTGTGGAACTGATTGAATCGCAATCCGTGTGCCGCAACACGATCAAGTGCTGGCGTTGGCACTGGTCCACCAAATGTTCCACACGTACCAAAACCCACATCATCGAGCAAGATGAGCACGATATTCGGCGCACCAGCTGGCGCAGATGCAAGACGTAACGGACTTGGCGTTGAATCGGGGACCGTGTAGCCCTGAATGCCGTCAAACTGCGGCGTTGCCTGAGGCAATGAGGTCACGCAGCAAAACCTTTGTTTTCAAATGCCGCCCGAACGCGATCGACAATCGCGTTATCACCTGACACCACAATGGCACCCTCGGCTAGTTCTTTGCCCCATGTGGATCGTTCGGACAACAACGTCAACAATGTTGCCCGAGACATTTTCACCATGGTCGTTGCTCCCCAACCATCTGTCGGTACAGCCACTGAATTACGAATGTGAAGACCAGCGGTTTCATCACCAATCACAAATGCAATGTGATGATTAATGCCGGAAATCTTGTCTGGGTCAACGATGACACGCAATGTGTGAATCAATCCAACAGCAGATGCCTCACTCAGGAACTTCGGATTGAATCCATGCTTCATGAATCGATCCATTGAGAAAGAACCATCTAAGTGGCGAGCACGTGTAATGGCCCAGTTACGGATATTGGCCGCCGGTGTACGTTCTGCAATCACACGAAGACACGATGCCAAGAGATTGCGCTCGTCTTGTGTAGCGCCCTCTGACTTTGCAAGCCACGTGCCCAGTTCTGTAGCCCAACGAATGTCATCAGCCGCGAGTGCGTCTTCGCATTGCTGCGCCACAGCTGCGCGTCCACCAAAACCAGCAATCAATTTCTCATAGCGAGATTGAGGTTCTTCGGGGAACAACTTTGCCTCGTCTCCGTCAAACCATCCGCGAAGGCCCATGAAGATCTGACGTAGGTGATGTTCAGTAACGCCATACCGTTCACTGGTGAGGTAATCCACGTCATACAACTCTGGCAAGGTGATGCGCGAGGACACCTCGTCGGCAGTCCAGCCCTTGTTGATGCCGCGCACTGTTTGATCCCACATGAACTGAATCGAGTCGCGATAGCGCGTTGATTTCTCGCGAATATTGTCTTTACCTGTTAGTGCAGGACCATGAGTGGCAACCAAATACTCGGGCGCCCACTTAATGATGTTGTCGATTCCCGGAATCAAGATGCGCGGGTCACGGTATTCCTCACCCCGAATTGCATAGACATTGAATAACACTGGCCACACCGTGTTGTGCACGCATGTGCCGATGGACGGGAAATAGAAGTTGATGGAGTCATCGGAATCACTTGGCGAATACTGATACTGGACAGCAAGGCCAGCAACTGTGATGGAACCCTTCTCTTTCAAAATCTCCGTGACAGGAATATGGCCAGGCGTGAACGGCGCATGCATGGGGTTCTTATAGAAGAAGCCGAGACCCACGTTGACGGTCGCATCGGGACCTTCGGTTGGCATGACAATGGCGAACTGCTCTACCAAGCCACGCGCATACGCCGGAGAAATTTCACCCAAGGTGCGTTCTTTGTTGAACGCAAGTTTTTCATGACCGTAGATGGGCAATGGCAACGCATGATTTCCTTCTTCAAGAATTGCTTTCGTGCCTTCTACATAGTGAAAGTGCGTATAGATAACTGCGGCAATTGGTGCCGACGTAAATTCGCGTAGACGACGCAAAGCCTCACGCATCTCCTCAATAGATTCACCAGTATCAACAGCGATGATTCCTTCTGGCGCTTCAATAAACGTCTGGTTCGACAGGCCGTTGCCTACCAAACACCACACGCCAGATCGCACTTCATAGAACTCGGCACGAACAACATCGCTTTGTGCAGCGTGATTCTTATGAACGCGTTGACCACCTGGGGTGGTAATGACGTTTGTATCGCTGATATCGAAGCTGCGTGTCACGATAGGTACTCCTCTATTGAAGTACCTATCGTGTCACATTTGATCAGCTACAGCCGCTGGTGGAGCCGCATGATGGGCATGCGTGGCATGAGCCGGCACGCTGCATCTGCACTCCACAGAGCATGCACATCGGTGCATCACTGTGACGGACAATGCCGTTTGGTGATGAATGATCTGAGACCGGAGCCTTCGGAGCAATGCCCAACTCGATCTGTTGGACCAATTCAGACACTGATTGCACTGACTTGATGTCAGTTGCCATTTCAGAACCGTTCTTTGTCTCGATGACTGATTCTTCAACACCAGGAAGTGTTGGCTGAATGCGCTCGTCACGAGTGAAGATGCCCAATTCTGCGCGCTCGTCGTATGTCATGTACTCAAGTGCAAGACGACGGAACAAGTAGTCCATGATGGATGAAGCCATACGAATGTCTGGATCATCTGTCATACCTGCAGGCTCGAAACGCATGTTGGTGAACGCTTCGACGAATGCACGCAATGGCACTCCGTACTGAAGGCCATACGAGATGGACTTCGCGAACGCGTCCATGATGCCCGAGAGTGTTGAACCCTGCTTTGACACAGTAAGGAACATTTCGCCGGGGCGACCATCTTCGTATTCACCGATGTTTGCAAAGCCCTTGCAATCAGCAACGCGGAATTCGAATGTGCGACCACGACGTGAGCGAGGAAGCTTCTGACGAATTGGCTGCGTGACAATCTTTTCAACTACGCGCTCTACAACTTGCGTTGCAGCTTCTGACTTGTCACCATCTTTGGCGTCGTCGTCTTTCTTTGTTGCGCTGAGTGGCTGGCCAACTTTGCAGTTGTCGCGATAGATAGCAACGGCCTTGATGCCGAGCTCCCATGACAACATGTGCAACTTCTCAATGTCTTCAACGCTTGCCTCTTCTGGCATGTTGACAGTCTTTGAAATTGCGCCAGACAAGAACGGCTGTACCGCACCCATCATGCGAACGTGTCCTTCGTAATGAATGGTGTTGTCACCCATTGAGCAAGCAAACACGTCGAGGTGGCTTGATTCGATGTATGGTGCACCAAGGATGGACTTGTTCTCATCGATGTATGCAACGATGTCGTCGACCTGCTGGGTGTTGTAACCCAAACGGCGAAGCGCGCGTGGAATTGTCTGGTTGACGATGCTCATTGAACCGCCGCCGACCATCTTCTTGAACTTCACAAGACCAAGGTCTGGCTCGACACCAGTGGTGTCACAGTCCATCATGAGGCCGATGGTGCCGGTTGGGGCAAGCACGGTGGCTTGTGCGTTACGCACGCCGTACTCTTCGCCGTCACGTACTGCTGCTTCCCATGATTCCAAGCCGGCGTACAAGAGATCGTCTTGCACTTCCTTGCTATTGAGAATCTCTCCATGTGCATCGTGGTGCATACGCAATACGTTGAGCATGTACTTTTCGTTCTCGGCAAAACCAGAGTGTGGCCCCATGCGGCTTGCAGTGCGAGCACTTGTTGCATATGCGTGTCCGGTCATGAGTGACGTAAGAGCTGCTGCCCATGCGCGACCACCATCGGAGTCGTATGCCATACCAAGTGCCATGAGCAATGCGCCCAAGTTTGCATAACCAAGACCCAATTGACGGAACTTACGGCTGTTGTCACCAATTGCTTCTGTTGGGTAGTCGGCACGACCAACCAAGATTTCCTGTGCAGTGAACATCACTTCAATGGCGTGGCGGTATGCCTCAACATCGAAACGGTCATTGTCGTCGAGGAACTTCAACAAGTTGAGAGACGACAAGTTGCACGCTGAGTTATCGATGTGCATGTATTCAGAGCATGGGTTCGAGCCGTTGATTGGACCAGATGCATGAGATGTGTGCCACTTGTTGATGGTGGTGTCGAACTGCAAACCAGGGTCTGCGCACTCCCATGAAGCTTCTGCAATTTGGCGCCACAGATCACGCGCACGAATGGTGCGTACTGGTGAACCGTCGGTGACGGCCTTGAAGGTCCAATCACGATCTTCTTTTACGGCGTGCATGAACTCGTCGGTGACGCGCACCGAGTTGTTTGCATTTTGGTACTGAACACTGAATGAATCTGCACCGTCGAGGTCCATGTCGAAGCCGGCGTCACGAAGTACACGAGCCTTGCGCTCTTCTTTCACTTTGCACCAAATGAATTCTTCGATATCTGGGTGGTCTGCATTCAAAATGACCATCTTTGCTGCACGACGTGTCTTACCACCGGACTTGATGGTTCCGGCTGATGCGTCTGCACCGCGCATGAAAGACACTGGACCAGAAGCGGTACCGCCACCTTCCAAGTGTTCTGCGCTTGAGCGGATCTTTGAAAGGTTGATACCTGAACCAGAACCACCCTTGAAGATGACTCCTTCTTCGCGATACCAGTTGAGAATTGCTGACATCTTGTCTTCAACAGCGAGGATGAAACAAGCACTTGCTTGCTGAGGAACACCCTTCACACCAATGTTGAACCACACTGGGCTGTTGAACGCAGCGCGCTGTGTAACAAGAATGAACTTCAATTCAGAACGGAAGGTTTCTGCTTCTTCGTTGTCGTTGAAGTAACCACCCTCGATGCCCCATGTTGTGATGGTGTCAGCGACGCGGTCAATCACTTGACGCATTGAGTGCTCGCGCTCTGGAGTGCCAGGTGTGCCACGGAAATACTTCTGCGCAACAATGTTGGTGGAGTTCAAAGACCAAGAGACAGGAAACTCAACGTCGAGCTGTTCGAAAGCAACAGTGCCATCGCGCCAGTTAGTGATGCGAGAATCGCGCTTCTCCCATGCCACTTCGTCGTACGGGTGTACGCCAGGGGTGGTGAAGAATCGACCGATTCCGATAGACAAACGATCTGGTGCTAATGACATTGCGACTCCTCAGTGGCGTATTTGATGATTTTTGGGGTCCGGGGACCGTTATGGAGAGATGGAAGACCCCCAACCACAACATGTAGTAGGTGACCCGCCCCCAATTGCAGGTTTGCTACAAGTGGTTGTGAGATTACAGCACTGTAACTACACCTTTGTCAACGACCCTCGGGAAATTCTTTTTTGAAGGCCGGACAGACCCCCAATTCGTGCCTTCACCATACGGCCCTCCCCCTGTGGATTGGAAGTGGACAACCATGTGGATTTCGAAAAGTTTCTGGGGAAACCCAATGGTTTCTAGTGGATAGACCTGTGGGGTACCTGTGCAGAAGGTGCCTCTACCTGTGGATAACGCCCTTTAGGCCCCCACAACCTCCACAGTCACGGGAATGGCGCTCAGCACCGCATTGCCAGACAAAGGGTCCAGAACTTGGTCGTCGGTCAAAATATTCGAGTTCACGCCAGCTTTTTCTCCTGCCACTGACATCTTCGTGCCGGGAACAGAGTGGCCCCATCCGTGAGGCAAACTCACAACGCCAGGCCGCACTGAATCGGTGACTTCTGCAGGAACCTGCACTTCACCAACGCGGCTTGCAATACGCAACGCAGTACCAGTGACCGCACCGATACGTGCTGCGTCATTGGGATGAATGTGTGCAGTGCACGACAAAGATCCCTTTGTGAGAACTTTGATGTTGTGCATCCAGGAGTTG
>JBIKZT010000109.1:0-4289 GCA_044354565.1 Ilumatobacteraceae bacterium | reverse complement strand
CTCAAAAGTGAAATGGGCAGCTACAACGCTTTCAAGTTTCTGATGTAACCGTTGTTTTACTTCGTCATTTGGTGATGCATCATGTTCGCGCCATACCACCATGGGCACACTGCAACTTTCGCATTCAGCTATCCAACATTCTTCGTCCTCGAAGAACCATTCCGACATTCGCGCAGCTTCACACAATTCGCATTTGCCTTCACCGAAGATGCTCATGAGCGACTACCACTGTGCCGAGTCGAGCGCCTCGCGCACCTCGTGTACATAAGCCCCCACTGCGTCGGCTCCGCCTTCCATGAGGCGACGCACAACTGAGGCGCCCATAATGACTCCATCTGCAACCCTGCTTGCTTCCACCGCTTGCTCGGCATTCGAAACTCCAACACCAACTAGTACAGGTTTGGTAGTGACCTTCTTGACTCGCGCAGCAAGCGTGGTTGCCGTGAGCGCCAACGAAGTTCTCTCACCAGTAACACCAAGCAATCCAACCGAGTACACAAAACCACGTGCACGTTCTGCAACGCGAGGCAATCGGTCATCGGGCGCTGTGGGTGCGGCAAGCATGACTGTTTCAATACCAGCCGCGTCTGCAGCCGCGCACCAATCACCAGATTCTTCTAGAGGGAGGTCGGGAACGATCGCTGCGCTAATGCCAGCAGCAGCGAGGTCTGACGCAAAACGTTCGTGGCCTGCATGAAACACAGTGTTGTAGTAACACATCACAGCAAGCGGAATACCTACATCAAGTGTTCGTACCTCATGCAGAATCTTTATGTAGTCGGTACCACCTTCAAGAGCAATCTGAGATGCTGCCTGAATAACAGGACCGTCCATCACAGGGTCAGAAAAAGGCAAGCCGATTTCAACTGCATCTGCACCTTGCGCGGCACACGCACGAATTGCGTCTACCCAACCGGGATAGCCACCAGTTATGTACGGCACCAAACACTTACCGCCCGAAGCGATGCGTGCGTTTAGGGCCCCTTCAAGCCTTCCAATCACTGCAACCCGCCAAGAATCGACATCATCTGGCCGACATCCTTGTCTCCGCGGCCCGACAAGTTCATCAATACTGTTTTGCCCTTCATGGACGGAGCTTCACGCACGATCCACGCGAGTGCATGTGCACATTCCAATGCTGGAATAATTCCCTCAGAACGCGACATCAACTGGAATGCGGCAATAACTTCATCGTCATCCACGGTCGGATACTCAGCTCTACCGATGGAAGCCAAATACGAATGCTCTGGACCAACGCCTGGATAGTCAAGGCCAGCAGAAATGCTGTGCGCTTCAGCGACTTGCCCGTACTCGTCTTGCATGAGGTAGCTCTTCATGCCATGCACTACTCCCGGTTGACCGCGAGTAACGGCCGCGCCGCCAGCAGGTTCTACACCAATCAATCGCGCAGGTGTATCAACGAAGCCAGAGAAAATTCCCATTGCATTTGAGCCTCCGCCAACGCAAGCGACGACTACGTCTGGAGACGTGCCAAGCAGTTCATTTGTCTGCTCAAATGCTTCTTCACCAATAACTCTGTGAAACTGACGCACCATGTATGGGTATGGATGTGGTCCCATGACCGAACCAAGACAGTAATGAGTGCTCTCAACTGTTGCGACCCAATCGCGCATTGCTTCGTTCACAGCGTCCTTCAGCGTCTGGCTGCCTGATGTCACAGCTTCTACATCGGAGCCAAGCAAACGCATGCGAAAGACATTCAATTCCTGACGTGCAACGTCCACAGCACCCATGTACACCTTGCACTCAAGACCTAGTAATGCCGCAGCTGTCGCTGATGCAACACCGTGTTGTCCGGCGCCTGTCTCGGCAACGATGCGCTTCTTACCCATTCGCTTAGCAAGAAGAGTTTGTCCGAGAACATTGTTGATCTTGTGGGAGCCCGTGTGGTTGAGATCTTCACGCTTCAATATGAGGCGAATGCCCAACTGCTCACTGAGGTTGTGGCATTCGGTGATAATGCTTGGCCGGCCCGCATACTCGCGCAACAAGTCACTCAAATCGGAACGAAACATTGGATCAGCCCATGCATCGTTGAATGCAGCTTCTAGTTCTTGGCAAGCGGGAACCAGAGTTTCTGGAACGAAGCGCCCACCGAAGTCGCCGAAGCGACCGTCCGAGCCTGGGGTAACCATGATTGACATGCCTAGATTCCACCACGAATGGAACCAAATACCATCACTGATTGATGTGACGCTTACTGGTCCATCCAGTCATACGGCCCATCGTCTCCCCCGTCGTATTCCGGGAGCACCACAGAACGGGCTGCGTCGATGAATCTTTTCATCAGCATGGGGTCCTTACGGCCTGGCGACGACTCCACACCAGAACTCACATCCACACCCCACGGATGACAAATCTCGATGCCACTGACCACGTTGTCCGGCGTGAGACCTCCTGCCAAAATTACGTTCACACTGGTCGTGACATTGCCAGCAAGAGTCCAGTCGAACACTTTTCCAGACCCTGGTTCGGGAGCGTCGAGCAATATGGTGCGAACTCCGAAGTCTTGAGCATGAGCAGCATCTGTGGAACCAGCAGCTACAGCCTTGAATACCGTACGAACGTGTTTTGATACCTCAGCTACATCACTGGGTCGTTCGTGGCCATGAAGTTGGGCTGCGCGCACACCACTGGCATTCACTATCTCGATGACCCTTTTCGGATGTTCATCCCGAAAGACACCGACCGTCAGAATTTCTGGCGGCAAACGTCGTGTGATGTCGTATACGCGCTGTGCAGCAACTTGGCGCACCGAGGGTGCAAAGACAAAGCCGATGGCGTCAGCACCAAGCGCTACAGCAAGAAGGGCATCATCTTCATTAGTGACGCCACAAATCTTTACGAACATACTCGTACGGTAGTGCGCGCACGCACCAAGAAGATGAACCTATTCAACGCACAAATCAGTGAGCGCGGCGGCAGGGTCAGATGAAGTCACCAGATGCTCCCCCACTAGCACGGCGTCATAGCCAGCAGACCGCAACGACAAAGCATCATCTCTGCCACGAACGCCAGACTCTGCCACTCGAACAACGTGTGACGGCATGAGAGATCCCATACGCACTGCCCTGTCGTGGTCCACAGCAAAGGTAACGAGGTCTCGTTGATTGACGCCAATAATCATCGCATCAACTAGTAGCGCCCGTTCCAATTCGACCTCATCGTGCACTTCAACCAGGACATCAATGTCCACGAAGCGTGCCACTTCCATGCAACGAGCGAGTTCATCCTGAGATAACGCGGCAGCAATCAAGAGAACGCAATCTGCGCCCATGATGCGTGCATCACATACGTCACGCGGATCAACCGTGAAGTCTTTGCGAAGTACAGGTACATCGCAAGCGGCGCGCGCCGTTTGCAAGTCCGTCACAGAACCACCGAAGTAGTTTTCATCGGTCAGCACCGAGAGACACGATGCCCCACCAGTTTGATACGCACGCGCCAACACATCTGGCTTCAAACCTTCATTCAGATCGCCTTTAGACGGTGACCGGCGCTTAATCTCAGCAATCACCGAGAGATGTGGAGTGTCTTGTATTGCTTTTCCAAATCCCCGTGGAGGCGCACTGCTACGAGCAACGTCCATCAGTTCAGTCAAAACACGTGAATCTCTCTGCGCACGCTGACGATGCCAGAGCAAAATGTCGTCAAGGTAGGTGCGAGTCATGCAACTACCAAAACAGGGCTTAGAGGCCCTTGCCACCTAATGGTGTCATCACATGAAACTCTGGTGCTCCGCCCAAGAGTCCACCCATTTTCCCACCGAGCTGCTTGAACCACTCTGAACCCAAGTGCGCATCCATATCTGCCTGGCTGTCGTACATCTCGTACATCCACAACACATCATCATTGCCAGCTTCAGCATGAAGGAGGTAGTAACGAGTTCCAGATTCAGCCTTGACGTTCTCAAGAGCAAAATCCATGGCTGCTGCCAATTCTTTTCCTTTGCCTGGCGCTGCTGCCAACTTCACAATTGCTACGACTTTGCTCATGGTTTCCCAACTTTCCAATGCACACCACCGGTGTGCTTCACCAAACTACACGCCCAGCCAAGCGGTTTAAAAGCCCAAGATGCGGACAATCTCGTTCTGCAGATCCGCAATAGGTACGCGAACTTGCTCAGTGGAGTCTCGATGCCGAATAGTCACCGCATTGTCTTCGAGCGTGTCGAAGTCGACCGTGACACACAGTGGCGTACCAATTTCATCTTGTCGGCGATAACGGCGACCAATGGCCTGCGTCTCGTCGTACTCACACATGTATCG
>JBIKZT010000035.1:0-11671 GCA_044354565.1 Ilumatobacteraceae bacterium | reverse complement strand
CCCGACATTCGCACCGACGTCTACAAGTGTTTCAACATGTTTGCGTCCGAGAAGTCGCAATGCCAGTTCAAGTTTCTGAAAGTCATATTCTCCATGTAGAAAAATGCTTTCACCCACTGGGTCATTGGTGTGAACTATGAATTGTTCTCGTTCGGCCACAAAAGTAAATGGTTCACCAGAGGCACAGATCTGGGCCCAGATTGTTCTGCGGTTCGCTAATTTCTTTTCGGTTTTCTTCTGTTCCGTCCTCGTTTGGCGACTATTTGTTGGTGTCAACGAAAACTTCACGTAATGATTATGTCTCATGTTTAGGGTGGCGAGGTGGCTCTACCGAATCAACGAAGTGGAGTTAGATATAGGTATGCGTTTTGGTCGAGTCCTGTTTGTATGTGTGTTGGGCACTATTGCATTGCCCGCTACTACTGCTTCGGCGACAAGTTGTCGTAACGGGGGACCATGTGCAGTAGGTGATGTTGGCCCGGGTGGTGGTTTAGTGACCCACGTATCGCGTACGCCTCAATGGTGGGGGTCATACATAGAATCCCGGCCGGTCGTAACTGCACAAGTTCTACCGTGGTCATTGCAATCAACGACTTCGCTTTATGTGGATGACTTTGCAGGTACGGCGCTTCGGAAGCGGATTGATGCGCGGGGTATGGGAATGGGCGCGGTCAATACGCAGACCATCATTCAGCAAAGCGGCTCAGGTGAGTATGCGGCTGCTTACGCAGATGCATTGCAGTTAGGTTCCCGATCTGATTGGTATTTGCCATCGCTTGATGAATTAGACGCTGCCTACCATCTAGTCGCTGAAGGTAAATGGCCCACGATGGTTCGTGGCCCGTATTGGACGTCTAGCGAGAATGCTCCCAGTTTTGCTTGGTATCAATTGTTTCAAGATGGCACCCAGTTCACCGACCAAAGCGGCGTCGGCCGGGTAAACGGCGTTCCTATCAAATCGAACAAAGATTTGACGCAAAATTCAAAACACGCAATGTCGGGATTTCCCTCGTTGCCATTTGGTGTTATGGCAACGCGAGCATTCGGGGAACGTGCTGGTTCTATGCCGGCAGTGAGTCGACCATTGGTGTCTGGTGTGGCCTGCACTCAGGTCGGACCATGTGCGGTGGGAGATACTGGGCCAGGTGGGGGAATTGTTTTCTATGACGCAGGGTCACGACAGTCCTGGGGTAGGTATTTGGAAGCCGCACCGTCCTCAACAGAAGTAATTGGACTCACCTGGAAGAAGATGAATGTGGCAGATAGGCGTCGGCCCCTCTACAGAGATCGCAACGGAGTCAGCGCTCGCGTGCAGCGTGTGAGGGCGAAACTGATTGGTATGGGTCAGATAAACACGTCAGCAATTGTGAAAAATTATGGTCCAGGAAGTTATGCCGCACGTTATGCCGACAAGTTAATTGTGAATGGTAAATCTGACTGGTTTCTGCCATCGCACGACGAGTTAGAACAAATGTATCTAGTGCTGCAGGCTGCAGATGTTCCGATGGATCCATTACAAAAAAGTTTTTACTGGACTTCTTCTGAATATGACTTTGACAATGCATGGACTGTCAATTTCAAAGATGGTCAACAGTTTGACCGTATGAAATGGACTATTGCTGGGCCAGGGATAAAACCAATTCGCCTGCGTGCAGTGCGCGCTTTCGGCTGAATTGTGTACTTTTCATCAAATTCTTGATGAATTCTAGAAGTGTCTGCCGATTAGTCCCGAATGACAGAAGGTACTGTGAATCATGATGTTTCGCCCACGAATAGCAAGAACGCTGTGCGCACTTCTCGTGGTCGCTGTAATTGCGCCCACCTCTGCGCGCGCGTACACCGCGCCGTCACCATGGGGCCAGATGAAAGTCAGTGCCGCTCATGGTCAATCAGTGTGGGCCACAACGTCAACTGGTGCCGCTCTATCGTTCACGGTTAAAGGCAAGTCATTTGCAATGTGGTTTACGGCTGGCCCCAAGAATGGGCGTGCTGCAGTTTTCATAAATGGCAAACGGTCGCGCATTGTGGATCAATATGCCCCGCGCACTATTCGACGCGCAGTGGTATTTACACGCGCAAAATCTGTGAACAAAGTGACCGTTATCGCTTTATCAACGCGCAGCAGGGCTTCGAAAGGCACGCGTGTCACGGTTGATGCCTTCTCGCCGAATGCGCGAGTGTGTGGAAAAGGATGCGTGAAGTCTCCTGTGCCTTTGTCCAATGCTGGTGGGGTTGAGATTTCTGGAGTAGATCAAGTGTGGTATCCCTCCGTTGTTCCTGCTCGCACGTCACCTGAGTGGAATGTAGCCATTGGTAGCTATGTGCGTGGCCGAGATGTATTGCCTATTGAAACAGCAGTGCCAGTCATTCGTGCTGCTGCCTGTGATCAAGCAAAGAGAGTGCCTCGAGGCGTAGTTATCTTGTCATTCGGTGCTCAAAATGCAACCGGGGCAACTGGTTTTGGTAAAGCAATTTCTAAAGAACAAATTGTTGCTACGACGTCGGCATGGGCTGCAGGTTTAGCCGAATGCGGTACGGGACCATGGGAGGTATCGCTCGGTACCAGTAACTCTGGTGCAGTCACTCGCTTCAATGGTTACTTAGGTGGAATCGCGTGGGCAAAGATTGTTGCAGCGGCTCAAGCTGAGTCTGATCCGCGCACAGTGGTCTCTGGTTCCGTGGACTTGGAACCAGGGTGGGGCCCACCTGGGCAAGCACGTGCGTGGGTAGATGGGTATACAGCGCAAACTTCTGCTCGCTTGTGGAACTTTGGTTCTGCAGATGGTTGTCCGCAAACTTACGGAACCGATCTCACGTGTAACAACGGTTGGACAATTGACGATGTGTTGTGGGTTTCTTCACATGGCGGTGGAAATGTTTTGGCGATGCCGCAGATTCACACAAAGAGCGGGTCGCAGGCACGTCAATGGGCTGTGTTAGCAGCGCGTGCAGCAGACATGGGAATGCCGTTGAGGCTTGCGGCCATCACAGTTCAGACGGCAGCGTGTTCTCAGGTACGCAGTGGATGTCCAACAACTGGTGTGTCTGCATGGGACGGTTGGTCACAATTACGTCGCGCTATTGATGCAATTCCCAAGGCAGTCGGAACCAAAGTGGGGGCCCCAATGGATATCCGATGGGGATGGGCAAATGGGTTTGTCATTCCACCAGAGACAACGACGACTACATCCACCACAACAGTCCCACCAGTCACGACCACCGTGCCGCCAGTGACGACAACGGTGCCTACTGTAACGACCACAATTGCCCCTTCGCCCTAACGGGTAAGGGGTGGGCGATCCTGCCTTCGCCGATACACTTCTCGTTCCGAAACATTCGGGCGTTTAGCTCAGTTGGCTAGAGCATCTCCCTTACAAGGAGAGGGTCGGGGGTTCGAGTCCCTCAACGCCCACTATTTCATCTTGTCGAGGGCTTCGCCCATCTGACGGTGGACAGCGTTGATTGCTTGTAGCGGCCGCATCATCACACGGAACTCGATGATCTTTCCTTCATCGTTGCATGTGATGATGTCCACGCCATTTGCGTATTTGCCTTCGATGGTTGTTTCGAATTCCAACACGGCTGTATGGCCGTCTAGAACTTCCTTGGTGTAGCGAAACTTGCCACTGTTGTCTGACGGACCGTCTGATTTCTTCTCGCCTGGAAGGGTTTGACCCGCCGCCATGAGATACATCTTGGTGATCTCTTTGCCGACTTGCGGGGTGAACACAATGGGGGAGTAGAAAATACAGTTGTCATCGAGCAGGATGTCCAGCCCGTTCTGTAGTTCCCCCCGCATATGTGCGTGCCATTGTTCGATAACTGAGTGAATCATGAGTATCCCTTTGTGTTTGTTTCGTAAGCGTAGTGAATGAGGTTGAAGCACCTGTCGTTTACAGTAAATGATGTGAATAAAGGTTGGTCGTTTACCTCAGAAAGCACCCTGCTTTCTCAGGTCACCTTCTGTGTTGTCGACCTCGAGACCACAGGAAGTTCCAGCGCCTACGGTGGCATCACTGAAATCGGTGCGGTGAAGTACAAGGGAGGCGAGGAAGTCTCTCGCCTGAGCACGCTTGTTAATCCGGGTCAGTCCATTCCCGCGAACATTGTCATGTTGACCGGTATCTCAGACTCCATGGTTGCCGATGCTCCTCGAATCGAAGACGTTCTCGAGACATTCCTCGACTTCGTGGAAGGCACCGTGTTGGTCGCCCACAACGCGCGATTCGATGTGGGCTTTCTCAATGCCGCGTTACAGCGTCATGGCTACGACGTGCTGTCTAACGTTGTGGTTGACACTGTCACCTTGGCCCGCCGTTTAGTTCGTAGCGAAGTTCCGAACTGCAAGTTGTCAACGCTTGCATCTCACTTCAATTTTCCTCATCAACCAATTCACCGCGCCATGGACGATGTGCTGGCAACGGGTGATTTACTGCACTATCTCATCGAACGCGCTGCGGCATTTGGGGTATACGACCTTGATGATTTGGTTGCACTTCCATCGTTGGGGGCACACCCAGAGTCTCAGAAACTACAGATGACTGAAAACCTTCCTCGTACAGCTGGGGTCTATCTATTTGTCGACCGCGCTGGTGAAGTGCTGTATGTAGGCAAAGCAAGCAATGTCCGATCACGTGTTCGCAGTTATTTCAGCACGAGCGAATCACGAAAGAAAGTGGGGTCGTTGTTGAAGTTGGTGCACAGTATCCACTGCATCGAAACACCCGACCCTGTGACGGCCGAAGTATATGAGCTACGCATCATTCGACGGTTGCGCCCTCGCTACAACTTCGCCGGTACGCGTAGCGAGAAGTATTGCTATGTCCGACTCACCACAGAAGAAGAGTGGCCAAGGCTTGTCATTGCAAAGACTGCACCCACTAAAGGTGTGGCCTTAGGACCAATGAGAACCAAAGGTATGGCGCGCGACATTGTTGACGCAATCGAATCCGTGCTACCACTACGGCGTTGCACAGCGCGCATGGGCCGCAATTATGTCGCTCCTGTTGATGCTCCTGTATGTTCTGCTGCGCGGCTCGGCCTTGCCCATTGTCCATGTTCTGGTTCGGCCGATCCAGACACATACGCCGGCGTTGTAGATGTGGTGGCGCGCACCTTGCGTGGAGATTCAGATCACGTCATTGAACTGTTGACGACGCGAATGGCCAATCATTCACGTGAGGAACGTTTTGAGGAAGCTGCATTTGTTCGAGACCGTATAGACGCTCTTCGAACTGCTCTTCATCGCCAGTCGCAAGCAGATGAACTCAGGCAGAAGGATGCTTATGAAGTACATGGACACGGGGTCACGTATCGAATCGAAAAAGGAATCTTGACTGAGACCATTTGCGACGACAATTCATGTACGCCAGACTCCGTGAACTTACCGACAGCTATTGGCCATCTCCGAGAAAGTATTCGGATTCCTGCGGGCGAGCCAGATACTGCAGTTCTCGACGAAGTGATGTGTCTCGCGCGCCTCGTGGAGACTCTAAGATGACCAGGTGAGGCGTTCTGCATTTGTTGGTGTCTTGGCTGCGGCGGTGTTACTTGGCGCCTGTGGAACAGATGCCACTTCATCCAGTTCTTCCATTCTTGATTCATCCCAATCAAGTAACCCGGGTTCGTCTGGCCAAGAATCCATTGGAGTTGATGACTTCACTTCGCCCGTAGTCGGCGGTGGATCATTTGTGTTATCGAAAGCACTCACTGCCAAGCCTGTGGTCTTGTGGTTTTGGGCGCCTGGTTGAGGCACTTGTAATGCTGAAGCCCCCTCGGTCGAGGAGGTCCACAAAGAATTCGCTGAATCAGTCAGTGTCGTCGGTGTTGCATGGGCAGGCGACAACGCGTCGTATCAATCTTTTGTCGATCGTCATGGACTGACGTTTGTCAATCTTGACGACACGCCCGGCGACATCTACTCCAAATACAAAGTGCCGTATCAGCCTGCATGGGTTTTTGTAGCCACAGACGGAACCGCCACCACACGCACTGGGGCGATTAGTGAATCTGAGTTGTCAGAGATAATTCAAGAAATGAATTAACGATTAGAGCTGCAAGCTCTTGATTTCAAGGAACTCCTCGAAACCGTATTCTCCAAGTTCACGGCCGACGCCTGATTGCTTGTAACCACCAAAAGGTGCATTTGGGTTGAAGGCGCCACCGTTGACGGTGACTTGTCCTGTGCGAATGCGCTTAGCAATAGCAATTCCCGTTTCCTTGTCGGCAGCAAACACAGCGCCTGCAAGTCCGTACGGAGAGTCGTTTGCAATTTCGACTGCATTGTCGATTCCGTCGTAAGGAATGAGAACCAGCACAGGGCCAAAGATTTCTTCCTGAGCAATAGTCATCTTGTTATTGACTTCAGAGAACACGGTTGGCTTCACGTAGTAGCCCTTCTCGAGGCCTTCAGGCGCGCCGAGGCCACCAGCAATGAGTTTTGCTCCCTCTTCAATGCCCTTATTGATGTACCCAAGCACTCGGTCGCGTTGTGCAGCAGAGGCAAGAGGCCCAACGTTGGTTCCCTCAGCAAACGGATCTCCAACTTTGATACCAGTGGCAACTGCGGCTGCAAGGCCTTCTGCTTCAGCAAGACGTGCACGAGGCACAAGCATGCGGCTCAGCAGTGAACATGTTTGACCGCTGTTGAGGAAAGCCTGGCCAGTGCCACCCATGATTGCTTTTGCAAAGGTTGCTTCGTCAAGGTCTTCACCGATGATGTTGGCGCTCTTTCCGCCAAGTTCAAGCGCAACTTTCTTTACAGTCTCTGAACCAGTTTGCATCACAAGCTTTCCGGCGCGAGTTGATCCTGTAAATGAGATCATGTCGATGTCGGGGCTAGCTGAAATTGCTTCTCCGACAACTGGGCCTGTACCTGTGACCAAGTTGAACACGCCAGCAGGGAGACCTGCTGCATGAATGATTTCAGCGAGCATGAATGCATCGATTGGTGCAACTTCACTTGGCTTCAATACAACGGTGCAACCTGCAGCCATGGCGAACGCAACTTTGGCTGCGATTTGGTGCAGTGGGTAGTTCCACGGTGTGATGCAACCAACAACTCCGATTGGCTCGCGAACAATCAGCGAACTTCCAACTTCTTTTTCAAATTCAAATGACTCTGCAAGAGCAGCTGCTTGCTTAAACGAGTTGATGGGGAGTCCCACTTGAATCATGTTGGACAGTTGCTTTGCCATTCCGGTTTCACGAGAGATGGCAGATGAGATTTCGTCCATGCGTGCGACTAGAGCATCGCCGATCGCGTTCAGGTATTTTGCACGGTCAGCCTTTGGCAAGTTGCTCCATGAAAGAAATGCGGCCTTGGCTGCAGCGGCTGCCTTTGTTACGTCTGACGCAGTTCCCTCAGGAATGGTGGCCATGATTTCTTCGTTGGTCGAGTCAAAGACGGAAATGGTCTTCTTGCCGTCTGAAGCCACCCATTGGCCATTGATGTAGATCTTGTCGTATGCGTTCATGTGGACTCTCCTAGTTATGAGCGATATGCATCGCCTTGGTCAGGCTAGGCGAGAAGTTCGTGTGCTGTCACCTTGTGGAAAAGTGCACGCGTATTAAGCCAGAACGAATCCTTCGTATCCGTTCGCTACAACCTCGTTGCACTTGTCGACATACGTGGGAAACCCGATGAGGGGCATGAATACTCGTGGTTTGCCCGGAACGTTTGCGCCGAGATACCAGCTGTTGCATGAGGGATACAGAGTCATATCCGCAACTGCGTTAACGAAAGCGACCCATTCGTCTTGATTCTTCTCGGTGGTCTCAATTGTGGCTTTTCCAGACGAAACGATGTGGGAGATGCAATCAGTGATCCATTCCACATGCTGCTCGATTGACATGATCATGTTCGTGAGTACAGATGGGCTTCCTGGACCAGACACCATAAACATGTTGGGGAAACCAGCAGTGTTAAGACCTAAGTATGTAACCGGCCCCGCTTCCCAGGCATCAGAAAGTGTCTTGTTCTGGCGACCACGAATATCAATCTTTAGGAGGGACCCTGTCATTGCATCAAAGCCTGTGGCGTACACAAGAACATCTACTTTGTGTTCCACATTGCCTGCAACCACGCCTTTAGAGGTGATGTGGTCAATAGGGGAGCTGGCAACATCGACAAGAGACACATTTTCTCGATTGAAAGTCTCAAAGTATCCACTGTCGAGACACAGCCGCTTGCAACCGATGACTTGTTGAGGAACAAGTTTCTCGGCAGTTGCAGGATCTTTCACAATGGAGAAGATTTTCTCTCTCACAAATTGGGCAACGGTTTCATTTGCCTCTGGAGTGAGAAGGAAATCGTTGTATGCCGACAGGAAAGCAAATCCACCTTGTTCCCAGCGGCGTTCAAACTCTGCTCGGCGTTCTTCTTCAGTCACTGAAAGTGCAGAAATGTCGTAACGAAGAATGTTGGAACCAAAGGCGCCCGTTTGTTGGCGATTCGCATCACGAAATTGTTTGTAGTTGTTCTTGACATCTTTGACATACGAATGGTCGATGGTGTCATTGCGAGCAGGTATTGAATACGAGGCTGTGCGTTGAAAAACTGTGAGGTGCTTGGCTTGCGCTGCGATGATCGGAATGCTCTGAATTGCAGAAGAGCCCGTACCGATAAGGCCAACGGTTTTTCCGGTGAAGTCAACACCTTCATGTGGCCATTGACCTGTGTGATACACGTCGCCAGTAAATGATGTGGCACCCGCAAACTGAGGAGTGTTTGCAGAAGAGAGGCATCCAGTGGCAAAAACCACAAACTTTGAAGTAACAATGTCGCCCTTGTCGGTGGTCGTTACCCACTGATTGTTGGACTCATTGAAATGTGAGGAAACAACGCGAGTAGAAAACTGAATGTCGGAACGAAGATTGAATCGGTCGGCTACATGCTGTGCGTATTCAAGAATCTCGGGCTGGGGCGCATAACGCTCTTTCCATTCCCACTCTTGTTGCAGATCGTCATCAAAACTGTATGAGTATTCGACACTCTCGATGTCACAACGCGCACCGGGGTAGCGGTTCCAGTACCACGTGCCACCAACGTCGTCGCCCGCTTCAAAAACTTGAATGGAGAGACCCATTTGTCTGGCACGGTGAATGGTGTACATGCCAGCAAAGCCGGCTCCTACAACTGTGATGTCAACGAAACGTTCCACAATGCCCCCATCTGGTGTCCGATTACACGAACCTTAGTGGGAGTGATTGGTGAGTGGTCTAGTGGATGAGACCAGACCACTCAGATCAATCAGTAACTGCGCGCTGGGCGCTTGTTGCCACCTGAAGAGGAGCCACCGCGTGGGCCACTTGGGCGTCCACCACGTGAATCGGGACGTCCGCCACGAGAGTCGGGACGACCGCTGCCGCGTGAATCGCTGCGAGGGCCTCCACGGAAGTCGGAGCGGGGCGCACGTGAATCATCACGAGAATCGGTGCGAGGGCCACGGGGGCGATCGGTACGTGAGCCACGGTCTTCGCGAGGTCCACGGTCACGGAAATCGCGGTCGCCGCGAGGGGCGCGGTCATCACGAGGACGATCATCACGAGGTCCACGGTCTTCGCGAGGAGCGCGGTCACGGAAATCGCGGTCACCACGAGGGGCACGGTCTTCACGTGGGCGATCATCACGAGGTCCACGATCATCGCGAGAACCACGGTCTTCACGAGGTCCACGATCATCGCGTGAGCCACGACCGCCACCATAAGACTTGCCACCACTGCGACCGCCACCGTATGAACGGCCACCGCTGCGACCGCCGCCGCCATTACGGCCACCGCCGCCACCACGGCGCTCTTCGATGGAAGGCATTTCACGGAATTCACGTACTCCAGGTGCGATCTCTTCAAGAATCGCATCACCCTTGGCAACGGTCTTCGAGATTGGATCGATGCCCGCATCTTTTGCAAGGCGCTTCACATGACGACGCATGTTCTCAGTAACCATTGTGATGACTGTGCCTTCAGCACCGGCACGAGCCGTACGGCCCGAACGGTGAAGGAAAGCTTTGTGCTCTTCTGGTGGATCAGCGTGGATAACTAACGCAATGTCATCAACGTGGATACCACGTGCTGCGATGTCTGTTGCGACAAGAGTGTCTGCTTTACCGCTTGAGAATGCAGCAAGGTTGCGTGCGCGAACATTTTGTGACAAGTCACCGTGTAATTCAACGCTAGGAACTCCCGCTTTGATGAGTGCTTCTGTGAGTTTGCGTGCGCCATGCTTGGTGCGAGTAAACACAAGTGAACGACCAGGTGCTGCACACAAATCTTGCAATACATCGAAGCGACTTGCTTGCGACACGTTGAAGAAATAGTGAGTCATCTGAGCTTCGTCTTCAGAGTTTGTTTCAACTTCGTGAGTAACTGGGTTGTTCAAGAACTTGCGAACAAGCTTGTCGATGCCGCGGTCAAGAGTTGCAGAGAACAACAAGCGCTGTCCTTCTTTTGGAGTCTTTGACAAAATGTGTGTGACGTGCTCGAGGAATCCAAGCTCAGCCATGTGGTCAGCTTCATCAAGAACAGTGATTTCGATTGCGTCAAGATCAACGTGTCCAGATTCCATGAGGTCGATGAATCGTCCTGGGCATGCAACAACGATGTCAACACCGTTGCGCATTGCTTCGATCTGCTTCGGATACCCAACGCCGCCATAAACGGTGGTGGTGCGCATGCCGAGACGCTTAGCGAGTGGCGACAGAACATCGCACACTTGGTTTGCAAGTTCACGAGTAGGAACAAGAATCAGCGCACGTGGCGCGAAACGCTCACGCTGTTTTCCACTTGCTTCAAGACGAGCAAGAAGCGGCAAGGTGAAAGCAAGAGTCTTGCCTGAACCGGTGCGTCCGCGCCCGAGTGTGTCGCGGCCAGCCAATGCGTCAGCAATGGTGGCTTGTTGGATGGGGAACGGTTCGATGAGACCTTGTGAGGTCAGTTCATCAACCAGGGGCGTGGGCAGACCAAGGTCGGCAAAAGTAGGACGGGGGTCCATGGGGGTATCTCCCTTGTAAGGGCCATAGATACCGGTGTGTACCCATGGACGCACTCGAAGTGCTTGAGCAGACTAGCCGACAGCCTGTGGAAAACCTAGGGATAACTCTAGATTTCTTGGAATTATTCGGAGAGCATCACTTTGATGGCGGTCTCGGCGGCGTGGGATTCCTTGCCACGTAAGCGATTCAGACGGGACTGCAGAGTAATCAGTGTGTAGCCAATGCGGTATTTCTTTTGAATGGCTCGTGCAACTCGGTTGCCATCTTCACCCTCAAGGATCACAGCAGCACCGCTATACGTGACGGCATCTGGTGAGACTTTGCCCCTAATGGAACACACTGCGAGAGAAACACGGGCATCGCGGCGCACTCTCTTTACTTTGAATGCGCCAGGGTCGGTGGTGAATGCGTAGCCACCTTCAAAAGGAACAACCCACACTGGTAGAGAAACGGTGGTGCCGTCATCCTTATAAGAAGTGAACGACACGTACTTTGCGTTGTCTAAGTCTGCTGACATTTTGCTCTCGCTTTGCATTGGAGACAATCTGAATCTATTGGTCGGGGAGGGGAGACTTGAACTCCCGGCCTCCTGGTCCCAAACCAGGCGCGCTACCAACTGCGCCACACCCCGTGGTGTGTAGTGAATGCTATCGGCGACTTAGTCGGCACGCTTCGCTTCG
>JBIKZT010000108.1:0-4316 GCA_044354565.1 Ilumatobacteraceae bacterium | reverse complement strand
GTATTTCCGTTTCTTGGACAACGCAGATCTGGCGCAGAAACAATTGCAAGCGTGTCAAGCGCAGAACCCACCGAAAGAGGTGAAGGCGTTTGTTGAGGCAATCGTGAAGGAAGTCGACGCCGCCGTCAAGCGCGGCGAATAAAAGTCAGTCCGAGCCGACCTACACCGTCGGTGGGTCCCAATACTCGGCGCGCACAAATACGCCGTCTTCGCGGTGCAGTACAAACAGGCTGGCCTTCTTCAGTGAGCGTGGTGCTTCCGTCATGTCCATGCCGCGGCGGAACAAACCATTCACCACATCGGGGATCACGTCACCGTGACTGCACAACACTGCATTGTCGGGCGCGTCCTCAAGTGCGGCTAACGACTTTTCAAGAGGAGAGTCTTCTTCAATGCGTGGCTCCACAACAACAGGCAGCCCGCATAGTTCGCTCAGTGGCTCCAATGTCTGAATACATCGCAAGTAGGGACTAGATAACAACACACTGGGCGAGAGTCGAACTAGCAGTTGACCCAATGCTTTGGCTTGCTCCCATCCGTTCTCACTGAGTGGCCGAATTCGATCGTCTTCAGTCCATGCTGAGCGACTGCCAGCCTTGGCATGGCGAACTACATAAATAGGCATAGTGCCACCGTAGTCACAGAATCAAGTAACACGCAGGTGAACTTTTAGAGGCAGAATGTGTTCCATGGGTTTCTTTGATCGCAACCGTCAAGACGTAGTGGCAAAGGGGTACGACGAAGCACGTTTACCGCCTGGCCAATATCTCACAGATCGATTTCCGGTACTGCATGTTGGCGAAGTGCCTACATATGAACCAGGTGAGTGGAACCTAACAATTGGTGGATTGGTGGACACGCCGTATGTGTTGACATTTGAACAACTCACTGCATTGCCTTCCATCACATTGACAACGGATATTCACTGCGTCACGAAGTGGTCCAAGTTCGACACCGTGTGGCGCGGCGTGCGCGTGCGCGATTTGTTGACGGCGGCGGGCGTGCATGAAGACGGAACACATCTCATGGGTCACGCTGAATTTGGATACACCGCAAATATTCCACTGGATGATGCAACGCGTGATGAAGCACTTGTTGTGTGGGAATTTGATAATCAACCAATCGAACCTATTCACGGTGGCCCAGTGCGATTACTGATTCCGAATTTGTATTTCTGGAAATCTCCGAAATGGCTTCGCGGTTTAGAAGTAATGAATGCCGATAAGCCAGGTTTTTGGGAGAGAAACGGTTATCACATGTACGGCGATCCGTTTTTAGAACAGCGCCACTGGGGCGACTAAACGGCAATTACACCGTGGTGATGCACAAAGTATCGCCAGCAGGAATGGAGTCAATTGTCTCGGGGTCTGTGTCGCCGTAGATGGCACCCAACATTCCCTTCACCATTCCGCGTTCAACTGCACAAATCACTGGATGTTCAATTGCAACATCACCAAACGGGCAATGACTTGTGACGATACGCATCTTGTCGTTCTTGCTGTCTGTATGTGCAGCAAATCCGTGTGCAGTGAGTGCATCGGCAACAGCTTGAATTGCTGAACGCAAAGAACGATGACCAACAGCAGCGTCATGTCCGGTGAGACCAGTTGCCATTGCTTTGCCGTAATCGCGTCCGACTTGTTCTGCAATGAGGTGCGCAGTGTCGGGAGGAAGTGCAGCGAGTGCTTTTCCGAGCAATGTGAGAACTAAATCATCGGTGCGAACTGAGAATTCAAATTCACTGTCTTTGCTCGCAACGCGATAATGCTTCGACGGGCGACCAACCCCTTGTGCCTTTGCGCGCTCGATGGTGACTTCTAAGTACCCACCGGCAGCAAGCTTGTCGAGGTGATGTCGAGCCACATTTGCATGCAATTCGAACTTTTCTGAGATCTGAGTAGCTGTGACACCTTCCTCATGCTCACGGGCATACAGGTAGATGGCTCTGCGTGTGGGGTCGCCAAAAGCAGAGGTCATGGCTGACACGGTGGCAGTAAATGCCTTCGGTGTCATGACGTGGGTAGTGCTCACTTCGGACACGCAGGTATTGTACCTATGGCCGTAGTGCAAAATCCCCCTTTCATTGGAGACCCCATGTCCACAACCACTGTTGAGCAGGTCATCGAGGCCCTTCGCCCCGTCGAAGACCCCGAACTGCATCGTTCCATCGTCGATCTCGACATGGTCCACGACGTTGCTGTCTCCAGCCAGGGAGTCTCGCTCACAGTGACACTCACTGTTGCTGGGTGCCCCATGCGAAACGAAATTACCGATCGCGTCACCAAGGCGTTGACGCCACTCACAAGCGGCGGAGGCGTGAGCATCAACTTTGGTGTCATGACCGACGCGCAACGCGAGAAGGTGCGCATGATGCTGAACGGCAACCCTGGCGCATCTGCAGGAAGTGGACAAGCACATGGTCACGCCGAAGGTCGCGCCATTCCATTTGCTGCGAAAGATTCAAAGACTCGTCCATTGCTTATTTCTTCAGGCAAAGGTGGCGTAGGTAAAAGCAGTGTCACAACCAACCTTGCAGTAGCTCTTGCTGCGCGCGGTCACACCGTAGGAATTGTGGATGCCGACATTTACGGTTTCTCAATTCCACGCATGCTTGGTGCAGAACGTGACCCAGTAGTCATCGACGGAATGTTGGTTCCACCAGAGAATTACGGTGTGCGTTGCATTTCCATCGGTTACTTCGTTCCAGAAGGCGAAGCAGTTATCTGGCGCGGACCAATGTTGCACAAAGCACTTGAACAGTTCCTTACCGATGTGTTCTGGGATGAACCTGATTACTTGTTGATCGACATGCCACCAGGCACCGGCGACATTGCTCTCAGCCTTAGCCAGTATTTGCCACGAGGAGAAGTGTTCGTTGTAACAACGCCACAAGAAGCAGCACAAAAAGTTGCACGTCTTTCTGCTGCAATGGCAAAGAAAGTCAATCTCACAGTGCGCGGCGTTATTGAAAACATGTCATGGTTCACCGGCGACGACGGCAAACGTTATGAACTCTTTGGTTCTGGCGGTGGCGCAGAACTGGCAGCGGAACTTGATGTTCCATTGCTCGCTCAAATTCCACTTGTTACGCAATTGCGTGAGGGCGGCGACGACGGTCACCCCATCGCTGCAGTGGCTCCAGAGTCCGAGGCCGGCGCTGCTTTCCATGCACTAGCTGCACAGATTGAAGCAATGAAGCCAAAGAAAGTGTTCAGCAAGGGTCTGAATCTGCTCTGACCTGTACGGTAAGTACACGCCGTTTGCGGCACACCTAGTCACACCATCAACCAATCAGTAGGGAACTCACAGTGGATATTCGTATCGGCATCACACAGGCAGCACGAGAAATTGCTATCGAAATGGACGACGACAAGAAAGTGCGCGACGCGTTGAAGGCTTCTGTAGAGAAGGCTTTGAAGGGCGAGATCGAGACCTTGTGGATCACAGACAAAAAGGGTCGCGACATCGCAATTGCGGCCGCCAAGATTGCCTTTGTCGAAATCGGTACAGGTGACGACGCTCGCCGTATCGGCTTTGGAGACTAAGTAATTTCTGAATGTCACCAGCCTGTGCGACAGGTAGGGCAGACTTGCACGTGAAAGTGAGTGCCCATGTCAACCATTGGTGAACTAGTCCGTCAACACACGGATCTATCAAAAGAGCAAACCACACACCTTGTGAATCTGGTGAGCGAATGGGGAATGCTTGCCGACCTCTGCTTTGCCGACCTGTTGCTCTATGTGCCCATCAAGGATGACAACTGGAAGATTGTGGCGCAGGTACGCGCAGCCACTGGTCAGACTCTGTATCTGGCCGACTTTGTAGGAACTGAGGCATCCAGTTCAGAACGCCCACTTCTCGTTGAAGCATTTCGCACGGGTGAAATTGTTGAAGGCGAAATCTTTGTTGAGGGAATCGAAGAAGATTGCCGAATGATGGCAATTCCCGTGAAACACGAGGGCCAAGTAGTGGGTGTTCTCACTCGCGAATGGTCGCGTCGTACGGGCCGTCAGCCCGGTGAGTTGGAACGCACGTATTTGGAAATGTTTGATCGTTTCGCGGAAATGATTGTGCGCGGAAGTTTTCCATTTGCCGGTCGCGTTGCAGACTCCAGCGTTGCGCCGCGCGTAGGTGACGGTGCCATTGTGCTCGACCACGACTCGCGTGTTCGGTATGCATCTCCTAACGCCACGTCCGCATTGCATCGCGTCGGCATTAGTGCAAATGCCGTTGGCCAAACACTCGCGGAATTAGGGGTCATCGACTCGTCAGTGCGTCAAGCATTCGAACGTGCTGAACCCGTGGTGGAAGAGTTC
>JBIKZT010000107.1:0-4343 GCA_044354565.1 Ilumatobacteraceae bacterium | reverse complement strand
ACGACCGGGATACGCCATAAACAACTTGATGGAGGCAACTCCTTCTCGTTCAATCAGCGAACGAGCATCGATGAGAGCTTGCTCATTGACGCCACCGAGAACTTGGTGCAGCGCCCAGTCCACAACACATTGCGACTCAGCCTCTGCCATGCGTTGTTCGAACGAAGCAAGCACATTGCCACCTAGGCGTTGTTCGGCAAAGTCGATGATGGTTGTGGTGCCACCATGCGCCGCAGCAATCGTTCCAGTCTCAAATGTGTCAGACGAAGTCATCGTGCCTGTATCGAGCTGCATATGCACATGAGCATCCACGCCCCCTGGCACCACAAAGCAACCAGAAGCATTGATGACTACGTCATCTGGTCCTGGCTGGGCTCCACCACCTACGCGAGGCACCACCGAAACGATGCGCTCACCTTCCACCACAATGTCGGCATCTGCTCGCCCATCGGCATTGACCACAGTTCCGTTCACGATGAAAGTACGCACAATCCAAATCTAAACCCCCAACAGAGGCCTCGGAGTGCTAAACACAATTGTTGTGACTACAGCACTCCCCTCCGGCTTTCATTCCTACGTCACCAATGTTGGCGTGAAGGATTCCTCTCAAGACTTCACCGTTGTGGCGTCCGATCGCCCATGTGCTGCATCTGGCGTTTTTACCCAAAGCCGTTTTGCCGGACCAAGTGTGGTGATTTCGCGCTCTCATGTTGCAGATCTCGCCGCACAAGCAGTTGTGGTCATTTCAAAGAACGCCAATGTGGCCACTGGGGCAGAAGGAACTCGTAATGCTGAGGAAATTACTCACGGTGTTGCTGCGCGACTCGGACTAAATGAAGAAGATGTCCTGATTGCATCAACCGGCGTGATTGGCCGTCAGTACCCCATCGAAAACATCCGTGCAGGTATCGCTGGACTCCCCTCTCCATTGCCAGACAATGACGCAGAAGAAGTTGCGCGTGGAATCATGACCACTGACACGGTGCACAAAATTGCATCTGCAACGGTTGCCGGCTCTTCTGCTCGCATCGTGGGCGTTGCTAAGGGTGTGGGAATGATTGAGCCCAACATGGCGACCTTGATTGCAATGGTGTTTACTGACGCAGCAGTTGAACCGCAGTTGCTCGACTCCACATTTCGTTCCGTCATCAATCGCACTCTGAATTGTGTGTCAGTAGATACAGACACAAGCACTAGCGATACGGCAATCATCCTCGCCAACGGTGCAGCGGGGTCTGTTGACATTGCAGCCTTTGAAACCTCACTTCATGAGGTTTTGCTACATCTCACAAAATCAATCGCCAGAGATGGCGAGGGCGCAGAAACCCTGATCGAAGTACTTGTAGATAACGCCCGCGACACAGAACAAGCAAAGACCGTGGCCAAAGCGATTGTGAATTCGCCACTTGTGAAAACAGCAGTGCATGGCGCAGACCCCAACTGGGGTCGCGTTGCAATGGCGGTGGGAAAATGTAGTCAATACACCGACATAGACCAAGAAAAAGTCGTTATTCGGTTTGGCACTCAAGAGGTGTACCCCACTCAGGTGAATGAATCAGGTCTTGCGCAACTCAGTGAATACATGCGTGGTGCCGATGTCACTATTCATGTGTCACTTGCAACTGGTACATCTTCAGCAACTGTGTGGGGATGCGATCTCACCGATGGTTACGTTCGCATCAACGCCGACTACACCACATAACATGCCTACTGTTCGCTCAGTTCATATTTCTCCTGTGCACGAATTCTCGAAGAGCTCCGTTTCTGAAATAACGCTCATCGCGGGCCAAGGAGTCGAAGGTGACGCACACTGTGGCCAACACGTAAAGCATCGCTCCCGTGTTGCCATTGATCCCACTCAGCCAAATCTGCGGCAAGTGCACCTCATGATGGGTGAATCACTCGACACATTCAGTATTCCCGATGGCGAGATGGGTGAAAACATCACAACAGTTGGCATCGATCTTCATGCATTGCCAACATCAGCAGTCCTAGTAATCGGGACCACAGTTCTAGAGATAACTGGGTTGCGAAATCCTTGTGCGCAGATAAACAATTATCGGGATGGGCTATTAGAAAATTTCCGGCATACAGACGATGACGGAAACGTTGTGCGTACAGCAGGAGTGATGGCAGTTGTGGTTACAGGTGGAACTATCGCTCCTGGCGACGAGATCACGGTGACTTTGCCAGTTGGCGAATCCCAACCATTGCGGCCCGTCTAACTATCGCGAACTCAAGTATTCGAAGATTCGTTCGCGGTAAGGCGCAATGCTCTTGTACTGCGCAACATCTTCTCGAACTTTGTTGACGATGTCTCCGATGTCATGCACCACTGCATAATCACGAGACACGAAATCACTCAACTTCTCCACGTAGGTGCGAATGGTAAACAAAATGGCGCCCGTATCCGGAAGACGGCGTAACGTTTGCCATTCAGTGCGGAACCACATATCTGCGATGTCTATTTCTGGCGTAATTGGCGGCACATCGGGCTGAAACAACGACGGATGATTACTGATTCCCCAGTTAGTTCTCCACATCGGCTTCTCCACGTTCAAACGTTTCAGCACTGCATTCACTGGCGAATCAAGATCAATGTCGTATCGAGCAACAGGTACGTGAATTGATGCCATGGTGCCGCCCAATTTCTCGGCCAAGCGCCACCTATTGGGCGAACACAACACTGCAGCCACTAATCGCGGCATTCCCTCAGCATCAGGAATAAGAACGCACAAATCATCAGCCACGCACATTGCAGCTTCAACCAGCGCATCAATACCACGGGCATCAGTGGGCGCAACACTTACGGAACTCATCACGCCGCGCGCTACTTCTTCACAAGCGGCTTCGGCGTCAGGCAACATCGCCACAACTTCATCAGGCCGTTCCTGAATCAATGCCCGCTTCATTTCGATTGTTGGTTCCCAATCTGCATCACGAAGCGACACCCATTGTTTAATTTCTAATGACCGCGCAGCAACACGCAAACGAGCAGCATCGGCCGGCCCAGGCAAATAAGAATCTGGAATAGCCACAGAACGACGAAACCCCGAGCCGAAGCTCGGGGAGTCGTGCGCGATGATTGGTTGCCGGTCGAACGGCGTGAATGGATCGTTATGAAAAACGATGCTCACTTAGGCGGCATACGAATGCCACCGTCAACTCTGATGGTCTCAGCATTCATGTAGCTGTTAGTAACGCACTCAAGCACCATGGATGCAAGTTGTTCTGGCTTTCCAAGCTTCTGAGGGAAAAGAACACCCTTTTGAAGTTGTGCCTTGAATGCTTCGCTTTGATCACCTTGTCCGTAGATGGGTGTGTCGATAAGCCCAGGTGCAACGGTGTTGACACGAATGCCGCTTGCAGCAAGGTCTCGAGCAACTGGCAATGTAAGACCAACAACGCCGCCCTTTGAAGCAGAGTATGCGTTCTGGCCAATCTGACCGTCGAATGCAGCAACCGATGCGATATTGACGATTGCTCCACGCTCTCCGTCTTCAAGTGGTTCTGTCTGGCTCATTGCTGTAGCAGCAATACGAATTGCATCGAAGGTACCTACCAAGTTGATAGCAATAACTTTCTTGAAAGCCTCGATGTTCGCAGCTGACTCATACTGACCATCTTTTCCGATGGTGCGCTGTGCCCAGCCGATTCCTGCTGAGTTAATGAGCACGCGAAGTGGGCCCATGGACTTTGCCATCTCCACTGCGTTGATGATGTCATCAGTGTTCGTTACGTCTACGGCGCAAAATGCTCCGCCAACTTCTTTTGCTAATGCTTCGCCTACTTCTTGCTGGCGATCAAGGTCGGCGATGACGACCTTTGCTCCACCTTTTGCAAGGAGACGAACAGAAGCTGCTCCGATACCGGATGCTCCACCTGTGACAATTGCGCTTACGCCTTTAATTTCCATGGGGGTAAGGCTAGGCAATCACAACGCCAAGTTGCCAACCGAAGCGCAAAATTGCTTACTTCTGGGTATGTGCCACAGCCAGAGCGTCAACAAAATCATTCATCTTGTCGCCACTGTGACCTTTCACCCACTCAAATTCCACTCGCCCACGGTCCAACACCATTTCAATAAACGGTTCCCACAGGTCGCGGTTAGCCACCGGTTGACGCTGCGAGTTACGCCAACCACGCGCATGCCATCCACGCCACCATCCGTCGTTGAAACATTTCACGACATAATTGGAATCCGCCACAATGCGAATAATGCGTGGATCGTTCTCAAACGTTTTCAATGCCTCAAACGCAGCCATGATTTCCATGCGCTGGTTCGTTGAATGTGGTTCACCACCGCTGTCGTTCACTTCACCAGTCGGAGCTACGGCCCACGC
>JBIKZT010000106.1:0-4389 GCA_044354565.1 Ilumatobacteraceae bacterium | reverse complement strand
GGCGACGAGATCGAAGTATTTCTCACAGTCGACAACGGCATCATCTCTGATATCAAGATCGGTGGACAAGGATGCTCTATTAGTCAGAGTTCTGCTTCCATGATGAGCGCAGCAGTCAAAGGCAAAACGGTTGCTGAAGCTCGCGCACTCATCCACCGCTTCAAGCACATGATGTCCATCGACGAAGACGGCGAACCAGATACCTCAGCACCACTTGGTGACCTCGAGGCATTGCAAGGTGTCGTTAAGTTCCCTGTGCGCATCAAATGCGCTGTGTTGTCGTGGAACACATTGGCCGAAGGCCTTGATATCGCTGCCGAATAAGACAGCAGTGGTAGTGACGGCATCTGCCCCTCACCCACAATTAGTCTCTATCTCACGATGAAACCCTCTACTCGCATCGCCGCCATCACATTGGCCATCACTTCTTTTGCATCATCTGGGGTTGCGTTAGCCGCCGATGGCACCGACACCACATTGCCCTCATCTCAAGAAACTGTCGCTGGAAGCACTCTTGCTCCGGCCACAACAACCACGTTGCCAAGCCTCGTTCCAGTACCACGCAATAAAATCGCAATCGGATACGTGAAAGTGGTGCTCAGCGAACAACGTGTGTATGCCTACAACAAGCGTCGTCGCCTCATTGCTTCGTTCCCTGCATCAACAGGCGCCAACGACACCACACCCGTGGGCAGATTCAAAGTGTTCTCAAAATCCGCTCAGGCGTATTATTCACCGAATCCGGGTGAACGCATGAAGTTCATGACTCGGTTCACAAAAGGCCGCGAAGGCGACAACATCGGTTTTCACGGCATCCCGTACCGAGTCACTCCTAAAGGTGACATTCCGTTGTACACACCTCTAGGTATCACCCCCGTATCCCACGGTTGCGTTCGCCTAAAGGTTTCAGACGCCAAGTGGCTCTTTCAGAACATGGCCCTTGGCGCTGAAGTTCTCGTTATCCGCTCTCGGAGATGACAACCCACTAGTTGGGTAGTAGTTTTCCCTCAGAAATTTCAAGGGGGAAATTCCATGGTTCAGCGCGCAACTTTCAAGTCATTCGAAGAGTCCACTAAAGAAGAGTGGGCCAACATCATGGTGTGTATTCAAGACACACAGGCCATGGTGGCAGACCGTGTCATCGAGCAATTGAAAATGCTCGAACTTGATCAAGGTGGATTCCCTGTGAACCGTCTCGAGCATTGTCTGCAAACAGCAACGCGTGCAGAGAAAGACGGTCGCGATGCTGAATACATCATGTGCTCACTCATCCACGACATTGGCGACAACCTTGCGCCTTTCAACCACCCAGACATCGCTGCGGGCATCTTGAAGCCATTCGTCTCCGAAGCCAACTGGTGGATGGTGAAGCATCACGGAATTTTCCAGGGCTACTACTTCTGGGATTACATCGGTCTCGACAAGAACGCTCGCGAGCAATTCCGCGGAAACGAATACTTCGAATACACCGAAGAGTTCTGTGCAAAGTATGACTCTCCTGCATTCGACGAGGACTACAAGAGCGCACCGTTATCGCACTTTGAACCAATGATTCGTGACATGTTCAAGCCAAAGGGCCGCTAATTCACAAATAATGATGTGTGTTCTCGCAACATACGGGAACTCTCCAACTACATTCGTGTGCAACACACAGATGGAGAACCATTATGAAAATCACCCTTCTTGGAACCGGCAGTCCACTCCCTAGCGTCACATGCGCCGGACCTTCCACACTTGTTCAAGCAGACAACCAATTCATCTTGGTTGATGCTGGTCGTTCTGTAGTTCCACGTTTGCTCGGTGCAGGTGTTCCACTTCCGTTCGTCGGAGCCGTGTTTCTCACTCACCTTCATAGCGATCACATCTGTGACTTGAATGACGTCATCACCACTCGCTGGATCTCTTCACCAGCCGCAACTCCACTTCCCATCTACGGACCAATTGGTACGAAGAAAATGATTGATGGCTTGCTTGCAATGTTGTCACAAGATGAGTCATACAGACTGAATCACCACTCCGACCTACGCGCAGCTGGCGGCATGAAAGTAGAAGTGCACGAAATTGAAGCTGGCCACACATTCTCAATAGGCGAAGTAAAAATCTCAGTGCATGCAACTGATCACAGACCAGTTGCTCCAACCATTGGTTTCCGTTTCGAACACGGTGGTGTTGTTGCTGCACTTGCTGGCGACACAATCCCTTGTGAGGGTCTGTACGAGATGTGCCAAGACGCAGACTTCTATGTACAAACCGTAATTCGCGAGGACCAAGTACGCGCATTAGCTCCACTTGTACCAACAGGTGAACGCTTTCTCGACATCATTGATTATCACTCCACTGTGCAACAGGCTGCTCAAACAGCAACAAAGTGCAATGTGAAGTCGCTCGTACTCACTCACTTTGTTCCCGCTATACAGCCTGGTGCAGAAGGCGAATGGCACGCAATGGCCGCAGAACACTTCTCAGGTGAGATTGTGATTGGCCCAGACCTTACTTTTGTGGAGAAGTAAGAGCTACGCCTTTCGTGCTGGTGGCAAGCCACACGCCACACAGCGCAACAACTAGACCACAGGCAGACAACACACCAAGTTTTTCTTGAAAGAGAATTGCTCCTTCAACGGTGGAAAATGCGGGCGTAAGAAAAAACAAACTGCTCACTTGTGATGCTGCCTGTCGGCGAAGCAGCCACAACATAATGAGAATTGCTGCTACCGAAAGCACCCCTACTGCCCACGCCAGCGAAAACATGCTGCGTGCAGTGACTGAAAAGTCCCAGCCTTCAAATCCGATTGCACAGATACCAAGCAAACCAGTCGTTGCAAAGTACTGCAGTGCAGTTCCAGCAAGTAGCGGAGTGCCTTGAGCAAACTTTCGTTGAATCAAAGTTCCGCCAGACATGCCCACTACAGCAACGCCCATAGACACGAGTGCAAAAGTTGTAACACCATCGCCTGCTCCGCCTCGTTCGATCACCACAGCAACCACGCCAGCGAATCCCAAGACAATTCCTAATGCCTGACGTTGCGAGATGCGCTCATTCAAGAGGAATCGTCCCAAGATGGAAGTAATCACTGGATGTAATGCGGCAATGAGAGCACTGATGCCGGATGGAAGCCCGTGATTGATGGCTACGAAGACACCGCCCAAATACATAGCGTGCATACCCACGCCAACTGCCAACTGCACAGGTAACTGCTTGCGCGACACCTTCATCTCTCGCACCAATCGAGAGACCCCGAACAGCACTATGGCGGCGATGCCAGTACGGATGGTGAGAAACGTGAACGGGCCAGCATCTTTGGTGCCGTAGCGCGCCACGATGAATCCGGTACTCCACAACACCACGAATATGGCAGGGGCAAGTCGCTCTAGGAACCTTTTATCCACCCAATGAGCGTAGGTGCTAGCACCTTGGCTATGGTCACTTATATGACGAACGAAGAACTTCTCGCAGCAGCTTGTCCCATCATCAATGAATTGGGATCAGCTTTCTATTTCATTCCTGAGACTGGTGCAATCGGTAAAGAGCTCGGACTTGGGGGCATGGAGTTTTATGTACAAGGTCGTGGTGGCCAACTTGGCGACACAGATGGTCTCGCAGTAGCTGCTGCATTTGGTTATTTCAATCCATCTCTTATTCAGAGCGTGTGGGACGCAGCATGTGCAAAGGTCTCACCTCGCGCAGCCGGCACTGCCCACATGTTGGCATGTGCAAATCTGGGCCGCGCAAAACTCTCGGGTCTTTCAAATATTGATGCACTCGCCGCTGCGCTCGCCAAGGTAAACAACGCAGCAGACCCGGACGGTCTTGCGTTGTATGCCGCAATTGCAACAGAGCCACTTCCATCAGATGCACCAGGACAAGTCATGCAACTCATCGCAGTACTTCGTGAATTCCGCGGAAGTGCACACCTTGTGGCCTTACGTGCTGCAGGAATCGATAGCAAAACAGCTCATGCCTCAAAGCGCCCGGACATGTGGAAGCAGTTCGGATACCCCGAAGACGAAATGCCAACAATTGATGATGCTGTGAAAGTAAAAATGGCCGCAGCTGAAGCCCTTACCGACGCAATCGTTGCACCGGCATATGCAATTCTCAATGATGCGGAACGTCAGACAGTGGCAACCGGACTACAAGCAGTGAAAGAAGCGCTGTCCGCGTAAGAACGACGGACGAATTACTCGTTCGCAGAGTTTGCAAGATTTCCTGCAATCTTGTTGAACGCCGTTCCAATTGCTTTGATCTCTGCTGGATTAAGCAAGTCAATCATAAAGCGCCGCACACTTTCCAAGTGATGTGGAGCCGCCTTCTTTAGTAGTTCCATTCCTTTGGGAGTCATCTGCACATACGCAACTCGACCATCGTCTGCAGATTGCACACGTGTGACC
>JBIKZT010000105.1:0-4514 GCA_044354565.1 Ilumatobacteraceae bacterium | reverse complement strand
TTCCTCGGGCTTTTGCATATGGAAATTGTGAAGGAGCGTCTTGAGCGTGAATTCAACTTGGCACTGATTGCAACGGCGCCATCGGTGGCCTATCGCGTAACCCGCACCGATGGGATAGTTGTGGACGTTGCAAACCCAGCAGATCTTCCGCCAATGCAGAACATCAGCTTCATTGAAGAACCATTCTTTAAGGTTTCCATCATTACTCCAAAGGAATACACAGGAACTCTCATGGAGCTGTGTCAATCGCGTCGTGGCGACATGGTGAAACTCGAGTATCTCTCTCCAGAACGCGTTGAGCTCCACTATCTCATTCCATTGGCCGAAGTTGTTGTTGACTTCTTCGACCAAATGAAAAGCCGCACGCAGGGCTACGCCAGCCTTGACTATGAACTAGATAACTATCGCCAGAGCGACCTTGTATTGGTCGATCTACTTTTGAACAGCATTCCTGCAGATGCTTTCAGCACAATTGTTCATCGAGACAAAGCCTTCGATTACGGACGCAGAATGTGCGCCAAGTTGCGCGAGTTGATTCCTCGTCAGATGTTCGACGTGCCCATTCAGGCCGCTATTGGCGGAAAAGTGATTGCTCGCGAAACGGTGAAAGCAAAGCGCAAAGACGTACTTGCAAAGTGTTACGGCGGCGACATTACTCGTAAGCGCAAACTGCTGGAAAAGCAAAAAGAGGGCAAGAAGAAAATGAAAGCTATCGGCCGGGTAGAAGTGCCTGGTGATGTTTTCATTTCTGCTTTGAAACTGGACGACTGATGTCTGAATCGATTTCGGAGAAGGCCAGTCCGTTTCGTTCCCTTCACCAACGCAATGTGCGCGTGTATTTCGTCGGGCTCCTGTTATCCAATGTTGGAACGTGGCTGCAATTCACAGCAACTTCGTTGCTCATCTATCGCATCAACAATCGCGCAACTGACGCGGGTTGGAACACGATGTTTCAGTTTTTGCCCATGTTGCTCTTGGGTGCTTGGGCCGGAGGCTTTGCAGACCGTCACGATCGTCGCACCATCACCATGTGGACGCAGTTTGCTCTACTGATTCAAGCAGCGCTATTGGCAGCAGCAGATTTTGGTGGTTTTGCCACTCTGCCGATGATTTACACATTGTCGCTCATACTTGGAGTTGCAAACGCTATCGATAATCCATCTCGCCGTGGTTTAGTGACTGAACTCGTAGAACCCGCCGAGATTTCAAATGCAATGTCATTGAACACGACAGTGATGACAGGTTCACGTGTATTTGGTCCAGCGTTAGCCGCACTACTAATAGGTCCACTCGGAACTGCGTGGCTGTTCGCGATGAATGCTGTTTCGTATGTGGCAGTCATTGCATCAATCTTTATGCTGCGTCGTTCCGAAATGATTCCGGTAACGCCAGCGCCTCGTACTGGTAAACCGGTTCGTGAAGCAATGAAATTTGTTTGGAACGATGTTTCCCTGCGTTATTCATTCATCGTGTTCATTGTTGTCAGCACGTTTGCTTTCAATTACAGCGTGGTGCTTCCCAAATTGAGTGACCGAGTGTGGAATGAACCAAATGGATACGCGATCCTTTTGTCAATGACCAGCCTTGGCAGCATTGTTGGTGCACTCGCTACTGCTCGATTCCGGAGCATCACGATTAAGTGGTATGCGTCCATGCTTACTATTTGTGCGATTTCTTGTATCGCAATGGGGTTTGCTCCCAATTTTTATGTTGCATGTGCAGTAGCGATTCCGTTGGGTCTTGGTGGCACGGGTCTCGTTGCCGCCATGACAGGCATTACACAACAGAAGGTGTCATCTGAAATGCGCGGCCGAATGATGGCCTTGCAGTCTGTTGCGTTTCTTGGTTCCACTCCAATTGGCGGACCAATCACTGGCTGGATTGGTGACCACATCAGTATTCGTTGGTCCATTGCGTATGGTGGCGTTCTGGCACTGATGTCGTTGCCGTTGTTAAGGAAAGCACAATGACCACATCTATTTGGTGGATTCGCCGTGATATGCGATTAGAAGATAACCGAGCGCTTCAGTCGGCTGCCGCGACGGGGTCGGTCATTCCGCTCTTTGTAGTAGATCCCACATTTGCCTCGGCTAGTGAAGCACGCCGTGCCTACATGTTCGCCACATTGCACTCGCTTAATGAAGCAACCGGTGGCGTTCTAGTTATCCGTAATGGAAAACCAGATGAGGTATTGCCAGCGTTTGCCACTTTGGTGGGCGCTCGCAGCGTTCATATGGCTGCTGACTTTTCTCCTTATGGCCGCAAGCGTGACGAAAAAGTTCGTGTCGCACTTGAACAGAGCCAAATTGAACTTGTATCCGCAGATACTCCATATGCGGTACGTCCTGGAACGGTAGTGAAAGACGATGGAACGCCACTGAAAGTGTTCACGCCGTTTTACAAACGGTGGTTGGGGTTTCTGCCTGAACAAAGTGTCGATGCAAAGGTGCGCTTTGAAGATAGACGCGAATTATCCGAGGGATTCCCGGCTATTGATTCTGATGCACACACACGATGGCCAATTGGCGAAGATGCGGTGTGGGCGCGGTGGACGCAGTGGTCGTCATCGCAGCTGCAGGGGTACAACGACAATCGAAACATTCCATCCATCGATGGAACGTCGCAGTTGTCTGCACCACTTCGATTCGGTGTTCTTCATCCACGTCAGTTACTCCAGCACTTAGGTTCATCCGAGGGAGAAGACCATTTCCGTCGAGAATTGGCTTGGCGTGAGTTTTACGCAGATGTTTTGTTTCATCAGCCGGAAACAACATGGGTGAACCTGCAAACAAAAATGAATGTGTTGCCGGTTGACACTGATGCCGCAGCAAAGGCGCGTTTTGCACAGTTTTGTGAAGGTAACACGGGGTATCCGATCGTGGATGCGGGTATTCGTCAGATGTTGCAGACAGGGTGGATGCACAATCGTGTGCGCATGATCGTGGCCAGTTTTTTGGTGAAAGACCTGCATGTGCCATGGCAATGGGGCGCAAAGTTCTTTATGGATCACCTCATCGATGGAGATATCGCCTCCAACAATCACGGTTGGCAATGGACTGCCGGCACTGGAACAGACGCGGCTCCATTCTTTCGAGTGTTTAACCCCACATCGCAAAGCGAAAAGTTTGACCCAACGGGTGAGTATCTACGCCAGTGGATACCCGAGATTGCTGAACTAGACAACAGTGCAATCCATGCTCCGTGGGAACTTGGGCTTTTGGCGCCACCGGCGTACCCCGCGCCCATGGTCGACCACGCGAATGAGCGTTTAGAGGCATTGTCGCGTTATAAATCGGTAAGCGGAAAGTAAAATTGCTGAATCATGTTGGATGAGCGAAAGACCGCAATTCTCAAGGCAGTTGTCCAGGAGTATGTAGCTACAGGTTTACCTGTGGGGTCAACGCATATCGCCACACTTCCTTCAGTAAAGGTTTCGTCTGCCACAGTTCGCAACGAAATGGCAGTACTCGAGCAAGAGGGTTATCTCGCTCAGCCGCATACATCTGCCGGACGCATCCCTACCGATAAGGGGTATCGACACTTTGTCGACTCCATCACGCCACAAGGTGTTTTGGCTGCTGAAGAAGCATCACAAGTTGGTGACTTTTTCAAAGGAACACATGGTCGACTCGAGGATCTACTGCGTCATACCACCACGCTTCTTGCGAATATCACGCACCATACGGCTGTTGTTGTGGGCCCAGAAGCCGAGAAGACAACAGTATTGGCGGTGCACATCAGCCGAGTGACGCCACGTTCTGCAACAGTTGTTGTGGTTCTTTCCAATCACAATGTGGAAAACGAAACCATTCAAATGTCGGAAGACATCTCCGATAATCACATTGCATCTGCAGTGCAACACGTTTCTCGTCATCTTGTTGCGAAATCCCTCGGCGACATCGGATCGGTTCCGTCCACGAACGATGCTCACATCGACGCTGTGTGTTTTGCGACCATCAACGCCCTGTCGCGTCATCGCAATGATCAACCAGTTTTTGTTGGGGGTGCTTCGTCTTTGGCAAATGCATTCGACGCTGTTGATGTTGTACGCGATGTGCTTTCTACTATTGAGCAACAATTTGTTGTGGTCACATTGTTGCAAGACCTCCTTGATCGCGGGCTCTCAGTAGCTATTGGTGCAGAGCATGGAGTAGAGCCGTTGTCGGCTTGTTCCGTCGTTGTTTCGCCTGTCATGGCCGATGGTGAAATTGTTGGTTCTGTTGGCGTCCTTGGCCCCACACGCATGAATTACCCACAAGCACTCACCACAGTTGAAGTAGTCAGTGAACAACTCGGCAGACACATTGCAGAGGGCGTGTCATGAGCTCCGATTTCTACGCATTGCTCGGCGTTAGTTCAAACGCGTCCGCAGACGACATCAAGAAGGCGTATCGCAAGAAGGCTCGTGAGTTGCATCCCGACGCCAACCCAGATGACCCTGAAGCAGAAAATCAATTCAAAGAAGTCAGTCGCGCATATGAAGTGTTGTCAGACCCGGACACTCGTGCCCGTTA
>JBIKZT010000104.1:0-4516 GCA_044354565.1 Ilumatobacteraceae bacterium | reverse complement strand
CAATAAGCGAACCCCAAATAACTGGATTCCATTGGCGATAGAGAACACATTGAAATCGAGCGCCCTCGCGGTTGCGGCGCTGACTGATCCCAACAAGTTTGTCTTCACCCACAAAAACTTCACCAGGTGCCGCACTTGCAAAACACACTGCACGACCAACGTCGCCGTTGTGAAAAGTTCCTCGGAAAGTTTCCGCGTAAACCCATGGCCGCAGTGCTTGTACGAACACATCGCCTAGCCACAACATCGACGCACTGACATCGTCCTGCCACAACGGGTCTTCTCTACTGATCGTGATATCTAGCCACACCGATTCACCGGGCGCTACGTACACCGCACCGCCTCCACTGCGTCTACGAACTATCTCAATTCCCGAAGTCTCTGCAGCATCGACGAGCACATCTGACTGATCTTGTGTAGACCCAAGAATGAAAGCCGGATTCTCTGTTGAGCACAGCCAAAGGGCACGTTCTGCTGGCAGTTCCTTTGAGTGGAAATCACTTGCTGTCCCAACCCAGTCATGGCGCAACCAAGAAAGCGAGGCAGTCGTCATCTCACTACTCTTGCGTACTTAACTTGCTTCAGCCAAGAACGGCTTCCACTCCTCTGGTACGCGTGGAACGGCATAGGTAATCCACGACATTTCTCGCGGAGCGCGAGGCACCGTAGAAAGGTGCATGCCAGCTTCTTCTGGAGTCCTGTCTCGTTTGCGCAAATTGCAACCACGACATGCGGCGATGACGTTTTCCCACACATTCTTCCCACCTCGTGAGCGAGGCATGACATGGTCAATGCTGTCGGCTGTTTCGCCGCAGTAGCCGCAACGATGATTGTCTCGAGCAAAGACAGCGCGCCGAGACATAGCGGTATGCCGGTGATACGGAACTTTGACCACGTATCTCAATCGAATAACTATTGGCCCTGCCATAGACAATTTCTCAGAATGAATTTCGGTGCCGTCATCGGCAACTACATCTGCTTTGTCACAAAGCACCAAGCAGATTGCTCTACGTGCGGACACAACACTGAGCGGTTCGTACGTTGCATTGAGTACGAGCGCGCTTCGCATGACTATCTACCAATAGCCCTAGCTGCGGTGATAGGCCGTCGCTTCACGAAAAGTCTCTGTTCCACTGCTTGCACCATCTCAGATAGTCCACCACATCGACGGCCTGTACGTCTCCTTGGGGGGCACCATGGCCTCCGCCATATTGAGTAACCAGTCGAAACTCCATGTAGTTGCGGGGCGGTACAGGAAGAAATGGCGCACGTGCCCACCACCGACTCGGCGTGAGGCGCACTATCTGGCGTAATGCAGTGATCCAGAGATGCGGCCGCACAAGGACAGCCATGACAATCGCCCAGGAAAATACTCCGCGAGAGTTCTGTTTATTGGCTGACGGCACAGGGATTACCGTAGCGCAGAACCATTATCCGCGTGGAAACTTCACTCGTGGCCGGCGAATGTTTTGTGCAAGATCTTGCACGCCTGCGCGGCCAATCATACGCAATTGACGTTCGATGGAAACTGCAAATCCGAGCATGACAACAAATGCAGCAAATGCCACCAAATAGTGAATTTGCAAGGTGCCTACAACAGCGATGAGCGCAAGCAACATTCCGACAGATGAACGCCACACAGTGCGGGCAGAGTGTTTGTACAACCCAGCAGAGGAAACAGCATTAGCGAACTTCTCATCGGTCTGAAGTTGTTCTTCGATCTCTCGAAGAATTCTTTGTTCATCATCTGAAAGTGGCACAACTTGATTGTCTCACTCTGGGAACCCAAAAACAATGCAGAAGAGGTGAATCTTGCGATTGTTTAGTCTTCGAGGACTGGACCGAATGGATTCTCCCCCGGCTTTCGCCGATCCATTCCACTGGCTGGCCCGATTGTGCCGGCGCCAAACTTGTCAACAATGGAGTCGATGGCCTTGCTCGCAGGTTGCCACTGCTCCTCGATGTCTTCCAGCGAACCTTCACCGTCATCAAACAATCGCGGTACCCGCAATGCTTCTTCGGAGAGTTTCTGGGCATGCACACCAATGAGCCGAACTCCTTGACTGCAGTCCAATGTGGCAAGCAGTGGTTCAAGTGCCGCCACCATCGATGGCCCAGTCGTAAGAGGCATTGATGGCGTGACCGACCGCGTGACTGACTCAAATGAAGAGAATTTCAATTTCAACATCAAGGTGCCAGCCGCCACACCGGCCTCTCTTGTGCGGCGTGCAACTGCGTCACACAATCTCACAAGCTCCACTCGTAATTCTTCATGCGTCGTGAGGTCGTGGGCAAAAGTCTCTTCGTGCCCAATTGATTTCGCGATTCGTTCTGGCTCGACTGGTCGATTGTCTTTGCCGTGCGACAGTGCGTACAAGTGACGGCCGTGAGCATCCCCCACTGCAGCACAAACAACTGACTCATCGAGTTGTGCCAAATCAGAAACACGACGAACACCGATTGACTCGAGTTTCTTTAGCGTGGCTGGCCCTACACCCCACAGTGCTTGCACAGGGAGAGGAAGTAAGAAGTTCAATTCCTCACCAGGCTTCACTTCAAAAACTTGATGCCCCGGAGCGATGCCATCTGGAGTTGCTTTTGGTTTTGCATGCTCTGAAGCCAATTTGGCAAGAAATTTATTGGGTGCAATTCCCACACTGCATGACAGTTTGGTTTCCGCCATGACGCGTTCACGCAACTGCCATGCAATCGACACTGCATCTCCCATCAACGTGGTGGCTCCACTGACATCCATAAATGCTTCATCAACAGAGATCTGTTCAACAAGTGGAGTAAACGATTCAAAGACAGTGTGCAAATGACGACTGACTTCGATGTAGTGAGAAATATCGGGCGGGAGAAACACCGCGTTCGGACATAGCTTCCGTGCCGTGGCCGACGACATTGCTGAATACACGCCGTATCGCCGTGCCTCATATGAAGCAGCCGACACCACCCCTCGACCTGCCGTGCCGCCAACGACCACGGGGAGACCATGCAACTCAGGATGACGCAATAGTTCTACCGAGACATAAAAAGCGTCCATGTCTACGTGAAGTATTGAACGATGAATAGCCACTTTGCATCACGCTACTTCAGCCCCAGAGGAAGACGCCTACGATGGGAGACGTGAATGACCCCTCTGAATCGCTATCTGCTCTCCCCTCTACTGCAGCTCGCGCTATTGCCTTCGTTGCAATTCTCTTAGGCGGTCTTGCAGGCGCATTGATTGGATACGGACTCGTCGATGTGCAATGCGAAGGCTCCTGTGCAACCCCTCAAGGTCTTGGCATTCTGATTGGTGCGGTACTTACTGCTGCCGGAACGGCAATTGTTGCCGTGCTTGCATTACGTGCTCTCGGTGAGTGGCGAGAGTTGGCTGAGAAAAAGTGATGTCACCGTCTATTGGTAGCGAACTGCGTTCCATTGCAGAGACTCTTGCCCGCCAAGCAGGCGACATGGCTCTCCGTGGGCGCAAAAGTGGCGACGTCACCGCAACAACCAAATCTTCTCCCACAGACATGGTGACGCAATACGACAAAGCAAGTGAGGATCTCATTACTGCAGGACTTGCACAGATACGTGCCGACGATGCAATTGTTGGCGAAGAAGGCGCCTCAAAGTCGGGCACCTCTGGCATCACATGGCACATCGACCCGATTGACGGAACCTCAAATTTTTTCTTTGACATTCCTATGTGGGCTGTCTCTATCGGCGCAGTAGACGAGCATGGACCGCTGGCTGGTGCCGTATACGTTCCAGCACTTGGAGAAATGTTTAGTGCGGCACGTAACGAAGGTGCGACGATGAACGGAACCACAATTTCCTGCAGAGACAATTCTCTTCTTTCTGACGCCATGGTCTGCACAGGCTTTAGTTACCGCATCAGTGAAAGACATGCTCATGCGCAACGCGTTGCACAAATGGTCATGAAGGTGCGCGACATCCGTCGATTCGGCGCGGCTGCTGTGGACTTGTGTTTCGTCGCCTGCGGTCGACTCGACGCCTACTTCGAAGAACACTTGCACTCGTGGGATCTAGTTGCCGGCCAAATCATCGCGACGGAAGCTGGCGCGATTGTTACCAACTATGAGGGCGCACCTGTCACGCCTGAGCAAGTGCTGGCCACGACTCCCCTGATTCAAAAAGAGCTCATTGCTTTGATTGCAGAAGCAGGAGGAAACTCCTGATGGGAGTCGTGCTTGCAATTGATGCCGGCACAACAGGCGTTCGCACTCGCGCGGTGTTTGACGATGGACGACCATCATTTTCTGCATACGAAGAGTTTCCTCAGTATTTTCCAAACGGTGGTTGGGTGGAACACGACGCGCAAGAAATTTGGTCGGCAGTTCTCGCCACTTTGTCCAAGGTCTGTGCTCAACTCACTGAACCCATTGCCGCCATCGGAATCACTAATCAACGAGAAACTGTTGTGGCGTGGGACAAGAGAAACGGCCAACCATGTGCACGCGCGATTGTGTGGCAAGACAGGCGCACAGCACAACGCTGCACTGAA
>JBIKZT010000103.1:0-4524 GCA_044354565.1 Ilumatobacteraceae bacterium | reverse complement strand
GCGAGGCCCAATGTGCCGTCTTCGAATTCAAGCAACTCGTTTACTGCGCAGTCGGGCAAACCCGATACGCGAGCAATACCGTCGCCCACTTCAGCGACGCGACCAACGGTGCGTGCCTCTAGTGACTGAGTGAATCCATCGAGGCCACTTGTGATCGCTGATGCGATGTCACTTGCGGAGAATGTGATGTCTGCCATGTCTTCCTTAACTTTCGCGAATGTTCTTTACAACCGGCTCTTGAGCTGGTCGAGGCTGTTACGGACGGAACCGTCGATGACCTTGTCGCCGACAGTGGCAACGAGGCCACCAACAACGGAAGGATCAACAATGACGGTGAGATTGATTTGAGAACCAGTTGCTTTTGTTAAAGCATCGGAGAGACGCTTCACCTGGTCTTCAGAGAGTGCGACAGCACTGCGAACTTCTGCAACTTCGCGACCATTTGCATGAGCCGAGTTGGTGCTGATCTTTTCGGAGATGGTGCGAAGGTCGCGACCATGGCCGGCGCCAATCACGAGAGCAACACACTGTGCTGTCACGCGATGACCCTTGCCTTCAAGAAGTTTTTCAACAATGCCTTGACGAACAGCGATTGGCAACAATTCGTCGCCCAACTTGTTACGAAGATCGTCGCTGTTGTCGATTGCGCGAGCAACTGCTGCGAACTCGTTGACTACCTGTGGCAACACGTTGTCTGCTTCAGCAATAGAAGTGATAGCGGCAACGTATGCGTCGATTGATGAACTCATCGTGATGCTCCTACTTTGCTAATGAAGCCCTCGATGAGGTCTTGACGAACACTGTCGGTAACCGTGTTTGCAACAACGCGCTCGATGGCAACTGCTGACAAGCGGCTGATCTCGGCACGAAGTTCGTCGCCAACGCGACCGGCAGCATTTGCAATGTCTGACATTGCTTTTGCTTCCACTTCAACCATCTCGGCTTGTACTCGTGCACGACCTTCGGACAACACTGCGGCTGCTTGCGCATCGGCCTCGGCCAAGATGCGTGAGCGCTCTGCACTGATGTCGCCAAGTGCGGTACGGATACGACCAGCTTCGACTTCTGCAGTCTCACGGGTGTTACGTGCATTGTCCATGTCGGCCTGAATGCGCTCGGTACGAGCAGCAAGAGACTTCTTGATCATTGGGCCAGCGAACTTTACGAGTGCACCAATAACAAGCACAGATGCAAGTCCGCCGTAAATGATTTCAGCTGTCTCTGGAAGCAACCAGTGGTGTGTCTCGTATGTGAGTTCACCTTCGGCACTAGAGATGAGAAATGACAACAGTGAGTTCATCGTGAACCTGCACTTTCCATTGCTGCGGTAACAGCTGCTTGCACAACAGCAGCGTCTGGTGCGCGACCAGATGCAAGTTGTGCAGCCTTTGTTGCTACCTGTGCGACTGCTGCTGCAACTTGACCTTGCGCAGCAGCACGAGCGGCTGCTGTTTGTTGGTCGGCTTCAGCGCGAGCTGCTGCGATACGTGCATTGACTTGTGTCAACTGCGCATTGCGCTCGATGTCGACTGTTTGACGAGCTGCATCGATGCGCCCAGCTGCTTCGACACGAATTGCTGCAAGTGCCTTTTCGTAATCGGCAACTGCTGATTGCGCGTCGGCTTTCACCGTGTCGGCACCTTCAATGTCTGAACGAATGTCGGCATAGCGAGCATCCATTCCCTTCTTCAACTTTGGAAAGAGGAAGTAGCGCAAAATAACAAAGAGAACAATGAATGATCCTGCGGACCACAGTGCTTCCTTTGGTGTTGGCGCAATGGGGTTTGGCGCGGCCTTGACCGTGGCTTGAACCTCACCTGTGGCACTTCTCATTTGCTCAGGCGTAGCTTCACCACTCTGCGCTGCAGGCGTGGGTTCACCACTCGTGACACCATCTTCGAGAACAGTGGTCTCGAGCATGGCCTCTACGGGCATGGTTGTGTCGGTGGTGTCTTCTGACACCAAACGCACATGGACAAGGCGTCCGTTCGATTGTGTGACTATCGCAGTCGGCATCTCAGCTCCTGGACTCTGCTCGCGCAGAGGTCGATTGTGGACGTGGACTCAAGTTCGCGGATTAAGCGAACTTGAGAAGAATGAACACCACGAAACCGATAAGCGCGAGCGCTTCGGTAAACGCGATACCCAAGAACATGGTGGTACGAACCATGCCTGCAGCCTCTGGTTGGCGTGCCATCGCCTCGACGGACTTGCCGACGAGGTAACCGATGCCAATGCCAGGCCCGATCGCTGCAAGACCGTAGGCGTAGCCTGCGCTTGCTGCTGCTGCCGTGTTCTTCGCATCGGCTGGGGTTGCTGCCTCAGCCGCTATGAGTCGTGCAATTGCTTCCATTGTTTTCTCCTAGTTAGTTAGTTGATTGATTGGGAGATCTTTTATTGATCAGTGCTCTGGGTGTGTTGCGCCACCGATATACACGGCGGTCAACATTGCAAAGATGTATGCCTGCAGGAACGCGACCAAGACTTCAAATGAAGTCAAGAACACGAGCATGAAGAACGGCAAAATGCCGACAGGAATCAGCACTTTGTCTTTCGCTTGGAACAACGCTTCGGACAAGAGAGCGAAAGTCACAAGAAGAATGTGACCAGCCATCATGTTGGCGAAGAGTCGAACGGCGAGAGAAAACGGACGCACGATGATTGCCGAGATGAACTCGATCGGTGTCACGAGAATGTAGAGAGCCTTAGGTACTCCTGGAGGAAAGAGTGTGCTCTTGAGATAGCCGCCAACACCTTGGTGCTTGATGCCGGTGACGTTGTAGATGACCCACACCATGAGTGCAAGGAACATTGGAACTGCCATACGCGCAGTTGCAGGCATTTGGAAGAACGGAATGATTCCTGGAACGTTGCACAGGTAAATGAACATGAACATGGTGAGAAGGAATGGCGTCCATGCCAAACCGTCTTTACCCATTGTCTGCATCACGATTCCGTCTTCAACGAATTCAACAATCATCTCAGCGAAGTTACGAATTCCTTTTGGAGCTTCTTTATGACTCTGACGAACTGCAAGAAGAAAAATGGTTGCACTGATCAACGTTGCAAGCACAGCAATGAGCGCAACTTTGTTGAATGGGAAATTAGGAAAGATGTCTTTCCAAACCAAGATCGAGTTAATTTCGGGAAAATCGAGAGCAATCACGTATGGGTCCTTCAGGGTGTCTCAGCGGCGCTTGACGAGGGATATTCTTGCGCATTGGGACGCAATCCAGGAAATGCTAGGGAGGCGGCGATGAATCGCATCTCCCAGAACAGCAATCCGAGATGGGTGACGATAATGGTGATCCCCAGCGCTGGAAGGGATACCCAGGACACGTCACGAACCAGGTAGACGGCGACAGAAATGAGGCCAAGGCGGATGAGGTAGCCAAAGAGGCTGACACCCATCATGAGGGCAAGAGAAATGGGGGCTGCCCAGGAGATGAGAGCGGCCGCTAACCCAAAGTTCATAAGGACTAGAGCCAATCCGAGACCCGCAGACCAAGCGCCGGTGAGACCCCAAATAACCCCGGCAATCACCATCACAACGGGGGCAATGATGAGCCCTCGACGGATGATGTCTTTCGAAACGGTGACCTCTGGAGCACGGCCCTGAGAGGCCATTGCAAGGGGCGATAAATGCTCGGTCATTGCTACCCGCCGCGAACCATTTCAGCCCGCTGATCCTCGAGGTGGCGCATGTCACGGCTGTAGATGAAGTACATCTTGACGAATTGGCCGACCATGGCAAACACGGTGAAGACGATCATGAAGATCGGCGTGGTGTTCAGCCAGGCATCGAGGCCCCAGCCCATGAGGAAAAAGACAACAAGACCAACAGCCATCTCAATTCCTTGAGAGACGCCTGAATCAAGCGAAACAGGCTTTGGTTTGGGGAGCAATTTCAATGCGAATCCTTTTGAATTCCTCTGCAGAGGACCTTGTGAAACATTGAACAATCTAGGTCAGTCGACGCCGTTGGTCAAACGGGGGCTGTGTGACTGTTTACGCATACGGGCACTACCCCACAGCTACCCAGCGTTATTCGGTGGTGGAGGACGAATCTTCTTTGGCTGGTCGCTCGAGGTCTGGGTGCAACACGGTGTACAAAAAGAGAACAAGTGCGACTAAACCAAACGGCGCAAAGTTTGTGGCGCTCTTGTTGAACACGGGATACAACACCAACGCTGAAAGCAATGCAGTCCATAACCACAAGATGGCAACAGCGCGTCGCGGCCCGTGGCCCAAGTTGATGAGACGGTGATGCAAATGCCCTTTGTCTGCCGTTGCAAAACCTTGACGCTTGCTCACACGACGAATGATTGCAAACAAAACGTCGAACACCGGCACACCAAGAATGATGAGTGGAATAACGAGTGGTGCAAGAAAGAAATATGTTTGTCCACTGAATGCTTGAGTAGTTGGGTCTGCACGACCGCCCACCACGCTTGTAGAAACTGCAACTAAAAGCCCAAGTAAATACGCGCCGCCGTCACCCATGAAGATGCTGGCGCCATTGAA
>JBIKZT010000034.1:0-12479 GCA_044354565.1 Ilumatobacteraceae bacterium | reverse complement strand
ACATGAGATTGCAAGTGTTGTTGCAATAACTTGGTTGAGACTGAATCTGTGGCCAGTAACTCTCGCGAAGCGGACAAGCGCGGGTCGACTAACAGATGCACTGGCTGTTTGGGGTGACGATGAGCAGCATCGAACGCAGGAATAGTGGTGCGATTCGATATTGCCCAAGTGCTCGTCACTTGCATTGCCTCCACCACGTTCCCGCTGGTCTCCACCACCCACGCATCAGAAGAATCTGCAATCAGGAAACTCGACCAATATGGTCGTGCGCGCTCACCATTGTTCGTGTCGTGCCCGCTTCCACCTTGTCCGTACGTATCAATCATCTCTGAGACAACGCGTACGGCCTCTACAGCGCTTGTCGCGCGCTCCAGTGCCAATCGCACCAGATCCATGCCGATGAGTGCAGGAGGCGCCGTACGAGGATCATTGGTGGTGTAGATAGTTTCGTTTCCCATCGCAACACCTGCTTCGTTCACGCCGTGTTCTGCGCCCCAACACCAATGTGGCATCGACAAAACTGACGCCAATGTCTCCCCGCGGGCCGGCGCGACATTTGAATGCGTGGTGGTTAACGAGCCAACATCTCGACGTGGTGGGTTCCAACGAATGACTTGTTGCTCTGTTGGTGGCCTGTCTGAGTTCTTTGCAAACAGTGTGTGCCCCGTAGAGCTATGTGACGGCAGTGCTACGAGACAATCACACATGCGATGAAACAGGAGCTTCGAGCAATGCCTCACCAGATGCATCTGCTGTATGCCAATTCATGTCAGCACGGCCTCCAGATATCAATAATCCGGGCGCGCCAGTTACTTCCCACAACACAGCAGGACGCGCACCATGCCACCGCACTGCATACGCGATGGTGCGATGTGGGTCTGCGGTGAGGCCTCGAGCATCAAACGGAGCCCCCAACCAGGTTTCTGGAATCCCGTACGGCAATAGTGCGCAATGACCCCCACTCGGAGAAGCCTGAGCCAACAGAGTTTCGGTCCACGCAATCAGCGAAAGATCACTGGGTGCTTCCACAGGAAGTTCTTCTACATCGCGGTCAGCCATGCGCAACCACGATGCGCCAATGTCTCCGGCAGCAACGTCGTCACCCAACAACACGCATGCGCGTGCGGCTGCTGCCAACTGATGCGGTGTATCCCACGCAAGAATCTTTGAACGCTTTTCCTTCTTCAAAAGTCGCTGAACTGACTCCACAACATCAACAATGGAATCGTGATGCGTTTCACCGAGCCTTGCTAGTTCAACCGCAGCATCCTCTGAAGTAACTCCCAGCAAAATATCGCTACGCAGACGTGCTACTCCGGCAACCACTGTGTGATCAGGAACAGTCACACGAGAAGCCACATCGCACGCCGCTTCCCAACCGCGCACAACCTGTTGATGAGTAGGCGCGTCGTCGGGAAGTCGACCAGCGTGGGGCGATGAATGCGCCAGCGCAATACGCACGGTGCTCTTGTGACCCACCGGCAAGACAATCGAGCCTGTTGGAAGATCAATGCCTTGTGGCGGATTTTCTGCTGGCGCGCGTGTTGTGAACACATCAGAACGCGTCACAGCGATTGCTACAGGAAGTGTTGATTCGTTCTCGAATTCAATTACTGTCATTCCACCAAGGTCTGCCACGCAATACACGCGCTGCACCATGTCACCATTGGGAATTCGTATGCGTGTTTCAGAAACCGGAAAACCTGCGTACCACTTCTGACGAAGACTGAGTTCGTTTTGTGGGGTGTACCACCGATCATCAGCTGCAACATGCCATGACAACTCTGTAGAGCCGTCTGAAGGAATAATCGAACCGTGATCTGTCACCACACCGCGCCACGTGCCTCCACGGTTACCAATGACGCGTGACATTATTTGATCTCCGGACGTGCTCGACGTGACATCAGTGCAACAAGAGCATCGGGAACTGAAGCCCCGTGATGACACACCGCGACGACTTGTTCAGTAATTGGCATATCAACATTGTGCCGTTGCGCTAACTGCAACACAATTGCCGAACTACGCACGCCTTCAGCGACCATGGTGGTGGAACCCACAATGTCTGCGAGCGATTCACCTTTGCCTAGGCGAATACCAACCGAAGTGTTTCTACTGCTCGTCGAAGAACATGTTGCGATGAGGTCACCCATGCCTGCAAGACCAGATAGCGACATGGGATGACCACCAAGTGCAACCGCTAACCGAGTCATCTCTGCAAGACCGCGTGTAATCAATGTGGCGCGCGTGTTGTCGCCAAAGCCCATTCCTTGTGCCATACCCGATGCAATTGCAATCACGTTCTTAACGACACCTGCAATTTCACAACCCACAACATCGGGGTTCGTGTACACGCGAAATGTAGGACTAGAAAACAATTCCTGCAGTGCGGTTGCAATAACAGCGTCGTCGATTGCAACCACTGTTGCTGCGGGTTGACCGAGAGAAATTTCAGATGCCAAGTTCGGTCCAGTGAGAACTGCAACAGGATGACCAGGGAGAACTTGTTTTGCCACTTCCGACATTCGCAACATGGACCCTGCCTCGAGACCTTTCGACAAACTGACGACTGGCACCCATGGTCTAAGAAATGGTTTTGCTTCTTCTAAAACTTGACGGAAACCTTGAGAAGGCACTGCCATCACAAGCACGTCTGCTGAGCTAACCGCTTCTTCCAACGAACTAGTGGCACGGAGTTTGGCTGACAGTGGGACGGAATTGATGTAATCCGGATTCACATGATCGGCGTTAATGGCCTGCACCACAGACTCGCGGCGCGCCCACAAGACCGTAGGCGTATTGGCTGCCGCTACGGAGGCCACCGTGGTTCCCCATGAGCCTGCACCAATGACTGCCATGCGGATATCTGCCATCTCATCAGCGTAGAGCACCCACGCCACAAGGTTCGTAGGCTGACAATGTGCAGTGTGCCGTAATCATCCCCGTGAAGTCATTCACCATTGCAAAGGGTCGCCTCTCCGACACTCTTCACGCTGATGAACGGGAAAAACTGGCTCGCACATGCGCCGAGACAGTGGTTCTTGCTGCTCGTCCATTACCAACGTACGTGGTGTGTAATGACGCCTCCGTTGCACAGTGGGCTATCGCGCTCGGTGCCAACGTAGTTACCTGCATTACCCCTGGTCTCGACATTGCAGTCAATGTAGGTCGCGCCGAGGCCACACAGAATGGCGCAGATCACATCATCGTTGCCCACGCAGACCTGCCACTAGCTGTCACGTTCGAACATGTAGTGCGCGAAGGAAAAGTAACGCTTGTCCCCGACCGTCATAACGATGGAACAAACGTGCTCGCCTTCCCTGCCCACAGTGCGTTCACTACTGCTTACGGCCCAGGAAGTTTCGACAACCACAAACGCATTGCGCAACAGGCCGGGCTCGACTGTGAAGTCATTAACGACAACATGCTCGAACTAGACCTCGATACTGCCGATGACCTCACAGAATTAGCCCGAAGAGAAAGTGAAAACGATGAGCGCGAATGAACCAGGCCAACCACCAGTGAATGCGACGACATTTACGTACAACCTTGAAACGCCTGCAATAGTGCTCGCCATCGGCGCACACCCAGACGATGTTGAATTCGGCTGTGGTGGCACACTTGCAAAATGGTCAGCAGACGGTGCGGTTGTCCATCACCTTGTGTGTACAGATGGCTCGAAAGGCACATGGAACCCTGAAGCAGACATTGCTGCACTAGTGACTTCTCGCCAACAGGAACAGCGAAATGCTGCACGTGCTCTTGGCGCCACCGGCACCGTTTCTTTTCTGGAATACATCGATGGCGAACTTGAACACTCAAAAGAAGCCATCGACCAAATCGCACTTGCAATTCGCACCTTGAAGCCAAACATCGTGCTCTCACATGATCCATGGAAGCGCTACAGACTGCATCCGGATCATCGCAACACAGGCCTCAACGTGTGCGACGCAATCGTGGCAGCACGTGACCCACATTTCTTAAAACATCACATGACAGATCACGGTGTACAACACCACCGCCCAGATGCTTTGTTGCTGTGGGAAGCAGATGAAGCAAACCACGCGGAAGACATCTCGTCGCAGGTCAACGCCAAACTTGCAGCTCTCGAGAGCCACATAAGCCAGTTCGAATCAACTATGAAAGCCACCGACGAAGATGGAATGGCTGTCTTTCGCGATCGCATGCGCACTCGCATGGCGGATCTGGGGTCTGCGCACTCATTTGGTGCAGCCGAGATATTTCATCTCATGAATCGTCTATAGATAGAGAAATGGAGGGCTTTCGCCCTCCATTTCAACACTCCGAACCAATTTGGTTCTACATTTTTTGAAGATTTAGTGAAGGCCAATGGCCTTCAGCAAAATTACTTCTTTGCTGCAGCCTTTTTACGGGCTTTTTTGCGCTTTGCAGGAGCTGCTTTCTTAGCAGCCTTCTTGCGCTTTGCAGGAGCTGCTTTTTTGGCAGCCTTCTTGCGCTTCTTTGCAGGAGCTGCTTTTTTGGCAGCCTTCTTGCGCTTCTTTGCAGGAGCTGCTTTCTTAGCAGCTTTCTTGCGCTTTGCAGGAGCCTTCTTGGCTGCTGCCTTCTTCTTACGTGCAGGAGCTTTCTTAGCTGCTGCTTTCTTCTTGCGTGCAGGAGCTTTTTTAGCTGCTGCTTTCTTTTTTGCTGCCACTTGAGTTTCCTCTCGTTGGGTAAGTGGTTACTTACGGTTTGGGTTCAGCTGAGCTTTTAATGTTGAGCTCGCTGTGAACTTCATCGCAGTCGAGGCCGGTACTGTTACTGCCGCACCCGTTTGTGGGTTACGACCAGTACGTGCCTTGCGAGCAGTGGTGCTGAACGAGCCGAAGCCCGGCCATGCCACTTTTTCGCCCTTCATAGTTGAAGCAACTACAAGATCAAAGAAGGCGGTAAGAGTACGCTCGGCGTCAGCCTTCGTGCACTCAGCTGCCTTCGATATTTCTTCGATGAGCTCTGCTTTTGTCATTGTTGTATTCCTCCTCGGAATCGGAGTGGTATTACAATCTGAACCGCTACAAACACAAAAAGCAAGCATCTGATTCGTTGCAAATGCAATTATCTTGTTTTTTCGTCCAATTCTGCGTTAGTCATCACTACTGATTTTGTCTGCCTGTAATCCTTGATCTCATTGAGTTTGTTGACCTGCACTCATACGGTGTCGTGTGAGTTCTAGTCACGGATCTCATCGTCAGATGTACCAGTAGTTTCTTCTAATTCCCAATAATTGCAAGGGTTTGCGCCGATGCCGCCAAGTGTACCGATGATGCAATCTGGCTTCGAATCATTGTGGTCATCGCCATTATCTTCACGTTGTCATACGAAAATCCATGCACTGTTTCACTGTGTAACGCCATCACGACAGCCTGTGGAAATGTGACGCGTTGCACTCTGAAAAAAATATAAAAAAAATTCTGAAAAATGTCGATTTTGACTGCTTGCAACGCCAGTGCGAACAAAAAAATGTAAAAGCGCTATCCACGATTCTGTATTCACGAAGTGCCATGATGAATTTATCGATCGTGTTGCGGAGCACATCACTGCCGAAGTCGGCTCACCTTCGGGTGACACTTCGGGCAGCGCAGAGAACCCTGTCGGCGTGCGCACTCGCATCGTTTTAGACACTTCAGTCCTTGTAGCAGACCCCGGTTGTCTTCATTCGTTCCCACACTGTGACGTCGTCATTCCACTAACAGTTGTCGAAGAGCTTGACGGGTTAAAGAGTCGCCCCGATGATGTTGGACGCGCTGCACGAACTGCATTGCGAACAATCGAAGACTTACGCCGCCGTGCTGGTGGTTCTATTCATCATCCAGTTCCACTAAATCTCGAACCTGGTGGCGCCACCTTGCATATCGAGGTAAACGGCATACAAAAGCACCTTTTATTGGAGAACGGGCTAGATCCAGCTATTCCTGATAATCGCATCATTGGTGCGGCGCTCGGCCAAGCTCTCAAGGGCCCAACTCACATCATCTCGAATGACGCCGGTTTGCGCATTAAAGCTGCACACCTTGGACTTACCGCTGAAGAGCATCAACCCGTCGGACGCGCTGCACACAGTCGCCCCATGGGCTGGTTCACACTCGAGGTCAATTCAGAAACCGTGAACGCTCTCTATGAACGTGGCGAAGTAGAAACTGAGTCGTTCAGTTCAGATACTCGACTTGCAGTCAACGAATTCGCAGTCATCAAATCTGGCTCTCAATCTGCACTCGTGCGTTCGCTCGGAGAGATGATTGAACTTCTGCCCGCAGCATCTCCTGAAGCATGGGGACTTCGCGCACGCTCGAAAGAACAGCGTTTTGCTCTTGAACTTCTGATGGACCCCGATGTGAGTGTTGTTGCGCTCGATGGTCGTGCGGGTACCGGCAAGACCGTTATGGCCATCGCTGCTGGCCTCGAACAAGTAGTCGAGTCGCGCAATTACGAAAAACTAGCCGTCTATCGCCCACTTGTTCCCGTGGGTCGCGCAGATGTTGGCTTCTTGCCAGGTGGACTCGACGAGAAATTAGACCCGTGGATGTCAGCCATTCACGACTCAATCGTGGCTCTCACAGACCAACGTTCCAGCAACGATGCCAAGCGACTCATTGAAGACCTCACCGCTCGCGGTCAGTTATCTCTCGAGTCAGTCACATTCCTTCGCGGGCGTTCATTGCATCGTCAGTTTGTTGTTGTGGACGAAGCGCAGAACCTAGAACCCACCACCTTGAAAACAATCCTCACTCGCATCGGCGAAGGAACAAAGGTCGTATTCACTGGAGACACCAGTCAAATCGATGCGCCGTACATGGGTGAATCAAACAACGCACTCGCAGTCCTGATTCATGCATTTGCCAATCAACACTGTTTTGGCCATGTCACTTTGGCATCGTGCGAACGAAGCGAAGTTGCCAGCCTCGCTGCTGAACTCCTCTGAGCTTCATGACATACTTGCCACATGGCAGACACTCCTGATCAAGTAGTTCAATCATTTATTTCTCTTCTTGTCGCTCGTGATATTGAATCTGCAGCCACCATGGTTAGTGCAGATTTCGAATACGACAATGTCCCAATGGGCAAAGCGTTCGGGCCTCAAGGCTTGCGTGACACTCTCATCGGGTTTTTCGGAATGTGCACTGGAATTGATTGGGAGATCATTCGCCAAACCTCAACAGGCTCTGCGCAACATGGAACAGTTCTCAACGAACGTGAAGATCGTTTTGAAATACACGGCAGATGGGTCACATTGCCTGTTGCTGGCATCTTTGAGATTCGCGATGGACTCATCACGTTGTGGCGTGATTACTTCGATAAGGCAACATTGCTAGACGCAATGACACCACCCGCATGGCCATGACACCACATTGGCTCACCCCCGCAATACTCTGAAATACATGAAGAACCCCCAGACCGATGCGCCCAACACATCAATGCGCGACATCTCTTTTGCGGTTGTCGACTTTGAAACCACAGGTGTTAACCCCGAAACCGATCGCATAGTGCAACTCGCGGCAATCGTTGTCAATGGCGAGGGCGAGATAGTCGATTCATTCGACACAGTGGTCAAGCCTGAAAGCCCTACCGAATACGTTCATGGTGCCGAGCACATTCACGGTATTTCCGAAGCTGAAGTTCAAAGCGGCATGCCTCTCAAAGAAGCTCTCCGAAAACTGTGGTCCATTAGCGAAGGAAACCTCTTCACCGCACACAATGCTCGTTTCGATCTTGGGTTTCTCCATGCCGAATCTGCGCGTGTGGGTCTCGGCGGTCGCATCCATAACTATGTCGACACTCTCGCTCTGGCTCGAAAAACCGATGAAGCACGCACACGTCGTCATTCGTTAGAAGCGTTGTGTGAGCATTACGGCATTGAACGAACGCGATCTCACGAAGCAAAGGCAGATGCCACGGCAACCGCAGAATTACTCATGCACCTCATGAAAGAGATGGGAGTCGAATCTCCCGATCAGGTGTCTGAATTGTTTGCGCGATAACGCGCAAGTACGTCTGTCGCAACGCGCGACTGCAGTCCAACAAGGTGATCCGGTGATGTCACCGTCACACCGCCTTCAGCACGCAGCAACAAGCGACCCAACCAATGTTCACTGTTAGCCACGATGGTGATCGTGAACGAACCGTCGGCATGTTCCACAATGTTTTGGCACGGATACGTCTCCACTACCCATGCGGCATTTGCAGCAACCGTAGCGGTGACCACGATGTTGTCTTGAGCATCTGCGAACCACACGGGCACTTCGGCACTCACTGGGGCCACTGGCACGAACTCGCCCGTTGGCTGTAACTGGCGAATGCGATCAACCCGGAAGTGACGAGACTCTCCCGACAAATCATCGTCGGCCGAGATGTACCAGTGCCCGCGATCAGTGAATACGGTGCGCACAGTAATTGTGCGAACACTCTCTTCGTTCTTTGCTGGCGTCCAATACGTGAGTACTTGACGTTCACCAGAAGTAGAGGCTGCAGTGAGTTCTGTGAGGAACGGTGGAGACTCGATATCAATATCAACAACACCTTCGCCCAATACCCGTAACAATTTCCTTTGTGCACTCCTTAGTTCACGCCCGCGACTGAAACCAGGAAGATCACGAGCAGCAGTTGCAAGCAGAGTAAGTCCGAAAGCTTCAGAAGCAGTCAGTTCAAGACGGCGATCAAACTGCTTATTCACACCAACATGGATATAACCCTCGTCGATGTAGAGGTCTGCGAGTTCAAGTGGCGTGTACGGAGGAACTCCACACATTGATGCCATTTCAATATCTTCAATGAGATCTTCTTCAGACATAGAAAACTGACGCGCCATATCTGCAATGGAAATACGTTCACGTTCCATAAGCCATGGCAACATACGCAACAAACCGCGTACGCGGTCTTCTGCACTGCGCGGTCCGCGACGGCCACTCATGATGCACCCCCACTCATGCGAACAAGATCTGACATGACTTCGGCGCGCACCGACTCTGGGCGCAGCACAACAGCGCGATCGACCATGGCATACAACCACGAACGGAAAGCAACGCGATTACCACAGGCCACTTCAACATCGATAGATCCATCGGCACTGCGAGCAACGATGCAGTCTTCTCCGAGTTCACGGATGACTGCCGGCGCGACACGTCGGTCGATACGCACCACAGCAATTTCTGACTGAGCACCTTCAAATTCTTTCGGGTCACGCTCGTACGCCGTTTCAATTTTGAAATCAGCTGGGCGAACAAATGAATCTGCATTACCCATTGCGATGTCGCCTTCGATGCGGTCAACACGATATGTGACCTGTGCATTGCGCTCGGGATCAAACGCAATGAGGTACCAGAATCCGTTTCGCGCTACTAAGCCGTATGGATGCACGGAACGCTTACGACCGCGATACGAGAATGTGACACTGCATAGTTTCGCAACGGCCGACCACAACTGAGGCAACACTTTTTCTTGTCCACGAGCGTCGACGCGAGCGACGGTTGTTGAAGCCACATCGTCGACAGCGCCACCGAGCCATTGCACCGCTTGCTTGCCCCACTGTGTACCAATTTGCACAACAGCTGCTGCTTGTTGAAGTGCAGCAAGTTCGTCTTTTGTGAGACCAAAATTAATGAGGTTGTACTCAGTGCGATCAATTGAATACGCAGTCTTGCCGGCATCGTTACCAGACAAAGTTTGAGTAGTGATAGGAACACCCATTTTACGAAGCGCCCGCTTGTCCCGTTCGAATGCGGTGCGACGTGCTTCGCCCTCTGTGCCGTATTGACTGCCCATGCGGTTAGCAATGTCCTCAAGAGTGAGCGGTACAGACGACTCAGTGAGCAACGCCACCAGATTCATCATTCGTTCTGCAGAATTCACCCTTGGTCGCATACGCCTCTTTTTCTCAACCGCCACAGGGGGCAGGATAGGGCGCATGTTGCCCCTTCGCATTCACTTCGGCAGAAGTTTTTTTCGAGCGCGTAAATACCACTCCAAAAGAGGGTGTGTCATGGTTTTATCTGTCGACAATGTGCCAGTTTCGAGTTCTGCCGCCACATCGTGAGCAAGCACTTTTCCAAGCTCAACACCCCACTGATCGAAACTATTGATACTCATCAACCAGCCCTGTACGGCACACGAATGTTCGTACATTGCTATCAATGCACCCAATTGACGGGGAGACAATTCGTCCAACATCAACACTGTGCTTGGTCGATTGCCGGCAAAGTTTTTATGGCCCTGCGCATCAAGTTTTCCTGCTGCAAGGGCTTGCGCTTGCGCAAACAAATTTGCATTTAACTGCAGATGCGCATTGTCGTCGCTACCAGTGCTTGCAACCACTCCAATGAATTCCACTGGAATCACCTGTGGACCTTGGTGAAGCATCTGAAAAAAAGCGTGCTGACTATCTGTACCCGTTGCACCCCACACAACTGGGCTTGTTGGCGCATCAACAGGCGAACCATCGACGTGCACAGACTTACCGTTGCTCTCCATCATCAACTGCTGAAGAAATGCAGGGAGAAATCTCAGGTCATGGCTGTAGGGCACTACTGCAATCGACATTCGCTGAAGTACCACGGAGTTCAACCACCACATCAATCCATGAACAACGGCAAGGTTCTGTCCTAATGGTGCATTCAACACATGCGTGTCCATATCGTGCATTCCCGCTAAGAGTGCACCGAAATTGTGTTCGCCCATTGCACACAGCACTGAAAACCCGATGACTGATGAGAGCGAGAATCTTCCACCTACCCAATCAAAGAAATGCAGGCATTGTTCTGCAGGTACGCCCCACTGGACTGCAACACCTGGTGCAGCAGTAACAGCTACTAGATGAGGTGCACTTTCCATGCCGGCATTTTCCAACCACAGTCGAGCGCGTTGAGCATTAGAGATTGTCTCAAGCGTGGTGAAGGTCTTTGATGCAATAACAAACAGAGTTGTGCTTGGCGCGAGCATGGAGAGACAGTCGTCAAGATGTGCCGCATCGATATTCGAAACAAAATGAATCCTCGGCCCGTCCGCATACCGACGCATTGCTGCATGAGCCATAACTGGCCCTAGGTCACTTCCACCAATTCCTATGTTCACGATGTCAGTGATCAATTCACCCGTCGAACCCCTGTGCACTCCCCCACGAATATTGGCTGCCAACTTGTAGGCGCGCTGTAATTGCAATTGCGCCAGTTGCGACATTGCCGCATCAGTAGAAGACCCTCGAAGTGCAAGGTGGCCAACAGCTCGCTGTTCAGTTGCATTCACAATTGCGCCACTACTCATGGCTGTGAAACGAGATGCAATGTCAACACTCTCTGCAGCGCTCAACATTTGTTCAAACAATTGTTGATTGACATGCTGGCGAGAAAAATCCGCATGAATCCCACATGCATCAAGCACTAACCATTCACGCGTTGGATCGACTGCAAACAATTCGGCAAGAGAGCCAATTTGTGTCGAGACCGCTCGCAAGGATTGAAGTACTTCGCTATTCATTAGTTACCTAGAGCACAAACTTAGTTGTGTGCGGCTGCTCGAATGAGGTGTAAGTACGCCTGACCTGCTGCCACATGACGTTCTTGGTCGCCACGTGCACTCATGCGGCCCAATCCGGCCAAGACCGAAGCGGTGAGATCTGCCAGTCCGCTCACAGAAATACCGGTCAAGATTTTGTCGGATTCAGTAGACGTACTGATGATGTCCATGATGAGCCGACGGAAATGCGCACCGAAGGCATCTGCTCCGCGAGACACCTCGGGATGCTTACGAAGGACTGCCGAGATCCCGGTGATGAAACCCACAATCTCTGGTGACTCATCACCAAGCCTGCCTACCTCGGCAAAAAGTGCTGTCATTCTGCCTTCCAAGGTGGGACAGCAATCTGCAACTTTCTGAAACACGGTTGAGAACGACTCGGTGATTGAATCACACACCGCGATGTACATGTCAGCCTTCGAAGGAAAGTAGTGATACAGCGCCGCGCTTGACACTTGAGCTTTCTCGGCTATGTCCTTGTTTGTCGTGCCTTCGAAACCCTCAGCGGCGAATCGTTCACACGCGTTGCGAAGAATGCGTTCGCGAGTGTCGGTGGAGTCCGAGTCGGCAGGTCGACCAAGTTTGCGTTCAGGCACAGATTGGCTTGAGGGATTGACCACCATCCCTAAACCGTAGACCTATTGACGACGTGAACCGAACGTGGCCCAAGCCAAAGGTGCAACACCTGCAACGAGAGCCATTTTGAGGACATCTCCTGCGAGGAACGGGCTGACTCCCATCGAGATTGCATTCTTCGAACCACTGGCCACTGGGATGTTGAGCGAATGGGCCAACCACAATGAGCCACAGAGGTAGATGATTGCACTACCTAATGTCATGGCAGAGAGCGACGAAAGGTAGTTGCGATCATTGCGCTGATCTGCAAACCAACCAACGAGCCCGGACGCAAGAATGAAACCGAAGAAGTATCCAGCTGTAGCGCCCGATGCAGTGCTCCAACC
>JBIKZT010000005.1:0-35987 GCA_044354565.1 Ilumatobacteraceae bacterium | reverse complement strand
CATCTGGCCATGTCATCATCTGTTCTGTGCAGAACCAATACTCTTCGAGCGTTTCGCCCTTCCAAGCAAAGACAGGAACACCTTGTGGGTTTTCTTGCGTACCGTTTGGTCCGACAACAACCGCAGCTGCAGCGTGATCTTGGGTAGAGAAAATGTTGCAACTTGCCCAACGCACTTCTGCACCCAACTCAACGAGGGTCTCAATGAGAACTGCAGTTTGGATGGTCATGTGAAGTGAGCCAGAAATGCGAGCGCCCTTCAAAGGCTTTGAAGGTCCGAACTCTTTGCGCAACCAGCGAAGGCCGGGCATTTCATGTTCAGCAAGATGGATTTCCTTGCGACCAAAAGGCGCAAGGCTGAGGTCGGCGACGCGATAATCGCGACGTTCGGCGAGAGAGGACATGGGGACTCCTTGAAATGAGTGGTAATGGATCCTGGCTGGGGCCAACTGGCTCCGCTCTAATCAGCCGGACTCTCTCAGTGTAGCGATGGCTACGCAGTGAAAGTGGGTTTGATGCCCTGGGCTGCAATAACAGCCTCTAAACGGGCGTGATCGGCGTCTGACACCTGAGTGGATTCTTGAATCAACATGACTGGAATGCCGTCAATAACTGCGTATGAGCGATGCAAGCGCGGGTTGTACAGAAGAGATTCGGACTCAACAAAAAACAGTGGTCCTTTGTCTTCTGGACACGCAAGGATGTTGAGGAGGGATTGATCAAGGCTCATATAGATATCTTTCCAGTTTTACACCGAAGTCACAAGCGAGAGAACTTCTGCAACGTATGTGTCACAATCGTCTCGCGTCGATGCCTCGAGATTGAGTCGTAGCAGTGGTTCTGTGTTTGACGGACGCAAATTGAACCACCAATCACCGCAGTCCACAGTTAATCCGTCGATCCAGTCTTGAGGGAACTTGGAGTACACCTTGGCCACTTCTGCCATCACGACTTGTGCATCAGACACACTGGTGTTGATCTCGCCACTTGCTTCATAACGCTCAAATGGCTTTCGCAGTTCCGACAATGGTTGTTGTGCTCGCGATAACTCCTGCAACATAAACATCGTGGCGATGATGCCTGAGTCAGCACGGTAGTTATCGAGGAAGTAGTAATGAGCCGAATGCTCTCCACCAAACACCGCACCAGTCTCAGCCATCACTTGTTTGATGTTGCTGTGGCCAACTTTGGTGCGAACGGGTACTCCCCCATTTTCTGTAATTACTTCAGACACTGAACGAGAACATATGAGGTTGTGCAAGACAGTTGCGCCAGGGTTTGCGCGCAATACAGCCGCTGCCAAGATCGCAGTAGTCGTAGAACCCGACACCCCGCGCCCTTGTTCATCAACCACAAACACTCGGTCTGCATCACCATCAAATGCCAAACCAATGTCGAACCCGCCGCTGATAACTCGCGCTTGAAGATCGCGTTGATTCGCTGGCTGAATGGGATCGGCAGGATGATTCGGAAAACTGCCGTCGAGTTCTGGGTACATCACTTCAAGTTGCATCATTGGCAAACGGTCAAACACGACAGGAACGATGAGTCCGCCCATGCCGTTTGCAGTATCAGCCACAACTTTCATCGGAATCAACGAATCAACATCAATGAATGACACGACATGATCTGCAAAGTCATTCAACATGTCACGTTCTGCAATTGTCCCGAATGCAGCAACGTCAGCAGGCCCACGCCCAGCCAATACTTCTTTAGCGCCATCGCGAATAGTGGCAAGTCCGGTGTCAATACCAACCGGTCTTGCGCCAGAAAGACAGAACTTGATGCCGTTGTATTCAGCCGGATTGTGAGAGGCAGTAAACATTGCTCCGGGAGCATCCAACGAACCAGCAGCGAAATACACAAGATCCGTACTTGCTAATCCAAGGTTCACAACATTGACGCCACGAGAAATCACGCCGCGTGAAAAAGACTCGGCAAGAGATTCGCCAGTAACACGCATATCGCGGCCCACAAGAACCATGGGAGCCTTCACAAAATCCGCAAAGGCAACGCCCAATGCATAAGCAACATCGTCGTTCATTTCATCGGGTGTGGTTCCTCGAATGTCATACGCCTTGACAATGCGGTCAAGTACTGAAGGGTCTGTACTCATCGTTAAACGAGGTTATCGGAGTCGTCGTCTTTGTCAGATGAATTATCAGAAAGCTCGCTTATTACAGGAGAAATAGCAATGCCATAACGGAATCTGCGGCGATACATGAACACTGCCATCACAATGCCAATCAACGTAAGAACATATGCAGAGCTATCGAGGCGAGTTGCTTCATACGACAAGGTGACATTTTTTGATGTGGGGATAACAACCATCATGTTTGGTGCTGCGCGGTACACCTCACTTGCGCCAGATGCTTTCCAATTGGGAAAGTAACTCACTTTGACGAGAACTGGCACACCAATCTTGTCGACTGTAAATGAAATCGATTCAGTTCCCTTTTTCACATTAGAGACCGTGACTGGCTCAAGATCGCGAGCCGTATACGACGTAGCCGGAGATGCAGTCACAATGTCTACTTGGCGTCCAGACTCTCCTGGTTCACCAATTGTTCGTGTTGTATCTGGAATGACATCAATGCGCTGCCATTCGTCAGGGCCGTGGTCTACCAGCAATGCAGACCATTCATCGTTGTGCTGGAAATACGACGTACCTACTTCGAGCCATCGTTCACGACGGTCGCCGGGACGTTCGTTAACGACAACAGGCTCAACCGACAACGGCTCAACCAATGTTGTGTCTTGAATCTCATACACATGCCATGGACCAGATGTTGCGACCTTCGCCAGTTCAGGCAAAACATCTGCCTTAGAAATTGCTTCAGGCGTCAGAGCCATGTAGTAGCGCACACCCAGCATGCGCATATAGGCAACGCCTTTCACTGGGTCGTTATTGTCGTATCGCAATTCTCGCACTGGGTTACTGCTTTGTTTAGACAATGCTGCAGCGGTGATGAAGTGATACGGAGTAGTTCCTGACGCTTCGAAATACAAACCTTCCATTGAACCAATGCAGCCATGCGTCCAATACGGAAGCAGCATTAGAGCCATCGTCGTGCCGTATTTGTTGAGGTCTGAGTTATTTTCCCAAATGGATTGACCACAACCGTGTTGAGGATCTTTCCCAAGAGCATCCATGGTGTCGAGAAGCCCGCGATATTCGCCGTATGACGACTTGCCTTCATACCCTTCGAAGTTCCAACGCGCCCAACCATCTGAGAATGCGCGTGCAGAAGAAAACTGCAACGGTCCCCACGAATACTTTGTTCCCGTCGCAGAGTTAGTTAATTCCCCACCGGGCAACGTGTGATATCGAGCTCCGAGAACGACGAGACACAAAAGTGTCGTTACCCACAGAAGAGACGTAGACACATTTGTACTCGCAGGGCGAGGAATTTGACCAGGCGACTTTTGTAAAGCGATTGATTGACGAAGAAAAAGTCCCAGCTCATATACGCCGATTGCGGCGAGCATGTACCTCAGCAAATAAATGAAAGGCAAGATGCGTGGATTCCAGAGTAAACCAATTACCGGAAGCCCACCCTGAGCCACTTTGACACCAATCATCAAAATGATCGTGTAAGTGCCCATCCAGATTCCAAAAAACCTCTTCTTCGCAATAGAGGCAACAAACCCCACGATGGATAGCGATACAAGAAGAATGTCTAATGATGTAACCAATGGGAAATACATGTCCCACATCGTTGTGAAGCTGCCGCCGCCTGGTTCAGATCCGTATTTCATATCGGTCATGAACGAATGACCGCCCAGGAACGGAACAACCCAGAATGCGGATAGCAAGAACGCTGCCAACAATGTGGTGAATGCATAACGAAAACGCTGTTTGTCTATGCGTAGAAGGAACATCACTACTGCTCCACCAAAGACGAATATGAGCACAATGCCATGGCTCAAGGCAGATAATGCAATAAACACTGCGGCCCACACGCGATGTTTTCCATCATCTAGACCTCGAGCAAAGAATCCAAAAGCAACCATTGACAATGCAAGAGCAATGGAGTGCGAGAACTCACCCGCCATTGTTGAGGCGATGTTTCCTCCGTAGATGGTGAAGCTCTCATCAAAAATGAACATGGTGGCACCGACGACCATCAACTCAGGCAATGGGTACAACAATTTCGCAACGCGAGCCATGACGTAAACGCATACTGGAAATGCAACTAACCCAGCAACAACAATCAACTTAAACGCGATGCCGTAGGGCAAAGCAAGATCGAGAAGAACTATGGCGAGCGCTGGGACCACCATGTAAAAGCGGTACGCCGGTAAGCCGGAATACCAATCCATGCTCCAGCCAGTGAGTCTCCAATGGGGCAACAGAACATCTCGCAAATGCGCAGGCCCCCAAACATGCGCACCCATGTCGCCACCCGTAGGCGTGTTGTTTCGCAAAATTAGATTCGGATGCAGCACTGACAAGATCAGCAACGTTGCACCCAACACGACAGCCGTAGTGCTCATGGCTTTGAATGTGGCAGTCCACTCTTCACGTTGCGAGATCTTCTCTTCGTCTCGCACATCAAGTTCTTCTAAATCGTCATTTTTCATTTTCTTACACCAGTGCTACAAGCAGAAGGCCTGCCACGTTGAATGCCATATGGGTAGCAATGGGGAGTCCCAATCTTCCAGATTTTTTCCGCAACAGTCCGAGAACTAGTGCAAACGCAAAAAGCCCCGGGATTTCTACTGGAGAGAAATGTACAAGAGCAAAGATTGCAGCTGTTGTCACTAGGCCAGGGAAAACACCCAAAAGCGCCGTTGCACCGTTCTGCAGCACACCGCGGTACAGAATTTCCTCTGCAATCGGTGCACCAACAACTACAACAAGTACCAATACAACAATCCACAAACCCTGCGCCTGATCAGTCAACTCTGTAGCTCGCCGTGACACTTCATCAAACGAGAAGGCATCAGGAAACAATTGAGCAAATGGCCATGTCACAACATTTACAAGCACGAACTGCGATGCGAGACCAACAGGTATTCCAACGAGCCAGTCACGCTTGGTGATTGACAAGCCAAAACCATCTCGAAAGGTGGTGGTGTTGGCGGCACAGAAACGTTGCGCAACCACACAAAACACTGCCCACATACAAAAGGCACTTGCCGCCATTGTTGAAGTGCGCACAACAGAATCCGTTGATGCGTCAGGCTGTAGCGCTACGTACACGAGCGAGGAAACAAGATTTCCAAAGATGAAGGCCGTTACCCAGTAGCCAAGGGCTCGCTTTTGAGGCTGAAGACCACTGGTCTCAGTTGACATGTGATTATCCGGCGAGGCGGCCAGGGTTGTACACATGCACCCGCTGGCGACGATCCTCGAGATGCCAGCCAGATGGAGCAGTCGTGCGATTGGCGTGTTGATCACACAAATCGTATGAATGTGGGTCACGCTCGGGACTCAGATTGTCTAGCCAGACAAGGGAACGGGCATATTGATAGGTAAGAGTCACTGTTGCCACGTGGACGCATCCCTGTCGAGTGCACTGTCTTGCCATACAGGTAACGGTAGTCACATAGCCGACCATTTTCGGCGACCCCGCAGAGACACTCGTTCACCCCAGCCGTAGCATGGGTGGATTATGAGCGATATGCCGCCACCACCGCCACCACGTAACCCACAATCACGAAACCCCATCAAGGGTCTGCGCGACCAAAAGCCAAATGCCGACGGAAAGCCAGCGATGCCAAAGTGGGCCATCTGGGCCATCATCGGCGCGGTTGTAGTTCTGGCATTTGGAAGCCAACTGTTCACACAACCAACTGGCGAGAAACTCAGCTACACAGAATTTTTGGCACAGGTGCGCAATGGTGATGTCAGCGAAGTCACCATCAATAACTCCACCAACATCATCTCCGGCGTGCTCGACAATGGTTCGAAGTTCACCACTACTGGCGCAAACACCCTCAGTGACGCTGACGAGTCTCTCCTTAAACAAATGGGAGTGAACTACGACTACAACACTCCACAAGCCAACTGGATTACCAGCATTCTTCCCATCATCTTGCCGTTCCTTCTTGTTGTCGGATTCTTCATGTGGATGCAACGTCGCGCCATGGGCCAAGCCGGAAGCATCATGTCTGTTGGCCGGAGCAAGGCCAAGGCCTACCAAGCCGACAAACCGTCCACCACGTTCGCCGATGTTGCTGGTTATGACGGTGTCAAACTTGAAATCAAGGAAGTTGTTGACTTTCTTCGCATGCCAGATCGATTCAAAGAAATCGGTGCACGTGTACCAAAGGGAATGTTGCTCGTTGGTCCTCCGGGAACTGGTAAGACCCTTTTTGCTCGTGCCGTCGCCGGCGAAGCCGGAGTCGGATTCTTGTCCGTTACAGGTTCTGACTTCATGGAAATGTTTGTTGGCGTAGGTGCTAGTCGTGTGCGGGACTTGTTCTTGCAAGCGCGCAAGATGGGTAAAGCAATCATCTTCATCGACGAAATTGATTCCATTGGTCGTAAGCGTGGTGCAGGTCTGGGTGGCGGTCACGACGAACGCGAACAAACACTCAACCAGTTACTTGCCGAGATGGATGGTTTTGAAACCTCTGAAGGCATTGTGATCCTCGCTGCCACTAACCGACCAGACATCCTCGATCCTGCTCTCTTGCGTCCAGGTCGATTTGACCGTCAGATAGTTGTGCCACTTCCTGAATTCGAAGAACGTCTTGCCATTTTGAAAGTGCACTCACGCGATAAGCGCATGGGAACCGATGTCGACCTTGAAACCATGGCTCGTGCAACTCCAGGTATGAGTGGTGCCGACCTTGCCAATCTTGTAAACGAATCAGCATTGTTTGCCGTACGTCGCGGTTCATTGAACATCGAACGAATCGACTTTGAGAACGCACGTGACCGAGTAGTTATGGGTGCTCGTCGCGAAAGTCTGGTTCTCAACGCCGAAGAAAAGCGAGCAACAGCTTTCCACGAAGGCGGCCATGCTGTTCTTGCAACAGTTCTTCCTCATTCAGATCCACTACACAAAGTCACCATCCTTCCTCGCGGTATGGCACTCGGTGTTACATGGTCATTGCCTGAAGAACGTCACACATATTCACGCGAATACTTTGAAGACCTCATCTGTAAAGCAATGGGTGGCCGCGTTGCCGAGAAGATTGTTTTCGGACAACTCAATAGCGGTGCGGCAAACGATCTTGAACAGGCCACTTCTATTGCACGCCGCATGGTGCGCGAGTGGGGCATGTCCGACAAAGTTGGTCCAATGGCATGGAACGGACAACAGCAAGTGTTCCTTGGCGAAGACCTCATGACAAGCGGTCGTGAGTACTCCGACTCAACTGCACAATTACTTGACGAAGAAGTGTCACGCATTCTGCTGGAGCAAGAACAACGAGCTCACGAATACCTCACGAAGCATCGCAAGGGCCTAGAACTTGTTGCCGAGGCATTGCTTCGCGATGAAACGATTGACGGTCCAACGGTCGGCAAACTTGTTCAAGAGTCTCTTGGCACTGCCGTTGAAAGCGAATTGCCAACTGCGTAATTACGGATGATCGTGCTGACTACACGAATCAGGTACTGAACCTGGATCCCTGCACTCAGCCATCGCAGCCCACATATCTTGAGCCTTCATCGGCCCTAAGAAACCCTTCAGCACTACCCCGTCGTGGTTGGCCATCACCAAAGTAGGCACTGCCTCAATGTTGTACTTCTTGTGCAGTGCAGGGTGCTCAGTGAAGTCCACACGCTGTACCGCCACATCGTGCGATGAAAGAACGCTCGCCTTGGTGGCAACGTCTGCACAAGTTCCACATGTGGCTGATGTGAACACCACCACCAACCATGGCGTTGCAGATGATTCAAAATCAGATCGATCCAATTGCGAAGGAATCTCGAAACTTGCTTGCGTAGGTGCATCGGGTTGTCGTCGGCGAAGAACATAAGCCACACAAAAAGCGACAGCGATACAGACACCCAGTAATGCAAGTTGCGTCATCATTTTGAGATCACCGGAAGCGCACCAACAATTCCGAACCCCACCAATCCATGACCACGGTAGGTACGACGCTGTACAACGAGTGGAACAGTCGACCTGATGACTACTTCACCATCGTTTACGCCCGCTGGAACATCAAGGCTGATACGCGCAGCTGCGCCGATTGGCACATCGATGAGTTGAGGAAGATCTACGACGCCACCAGGACCAACAGCCGACACTGTGTACGTGCCATCTTGCGCCGTGGTGTTCACAAGTGACAACGCATTACGAGCTCCGTTAGAAAGGCCGCTCGGTATTCGCCATTCCTGTGTCGCCAATGCCGCTGGGACACCGTTTGTGATTGCAGTAAAAGAACTGCCGCCCGTGATCTGGCTAAGAACATGTTCAACAACTACTGGCACCTTGCCAATCGACGAAACCACCATTGCGTGTTCACCTTTTGGAAGATCCGCAAGGTCATCAGTGTTTATCAGCAACACCGAGCCAGCAGGAATGTCGACAGTTGCCGACGGCGCTGCAGCGGAAGCATTTTCATCAATGATTGTGCCGTTCGTGATTCCTTCACCAAAAAATGAAACGTTCACTTGCGCCAATGAGGCAGACGGATTGAAAACAACCAGACGTTCCGATACCTGTGGCCCTGTTCGACCAGCGGCAAACCACCATTCGTTTAACGCAACTGGAATTCCAATTGTGGTGGAATAACCCAATCGGCCACCGCCCAAATAGTGCTGCATTCGCGAAGCGATGATTTGTCCAGTTGTCGCTTCTACTTCGAGCGCAATGCTTGATTCATCCGTTGCACCAAACTCTGCCAAGGACAAACTGCGAGATGTACGGGAACCAAGAATGAGTCCCTGCAATCCTGTCGGGCTTCGCTTTCCTTCTTTGGTGACGTAGGCAACATTTACTACGGCACTCTCCGGATAGGGATTAGTCAGCACGAGACGCTGCGATGAACCTTGAGCCGTAAATCCATCGGCGAAGTACCAAGTGGAAGATGTTTGCGATACACACTGAGACGTCACGTCACCGGCGGCATAAATCAATTGTTGTTCCACTGTTCCCACAGCGCCGATGATCTCAACTACTGGAACAATGACACCAACGGTTCTCCCCCGAAGGATCTCAACTTCTGCATGATTACGAGCAGGTACTTCAACTGTCTGGGTCTCCATGGGCGAGTTACTGAGGAAGCTCACTGCAGCCGTAATTGCTGTGTCACTCGGATTGGAAATAAACACCGACGCACTATCGAGACCATCGCCCGCTGCTGCACCTGGGCAGAACCACGAACTACTAATGCGGTTGCTCTTTATGGAGTGAGGAAAGCCCGCCATGGAAACGATTCCTCTAGAAGCACCCTCGCTCACTTCTGTTTGACGTTGATCGATGTATACAACTCCACCCATCACAACCACTATGAGAAAAATAGAAATTGCACGCCGAATGATGTTCATTGCACTACTCCATTATTCATATGGATGACTGCACCCTCGGCACCTAGTTGCGCCGACACCTCTGAAGGTTTCTTCTTTCGCCTACGCGAGACCGCGATAAAAGCAACAATGCACCAAGCAACAAATTGCAACAGCACGACACACGTATGCAGAAGAGAAGCAGAGAAACTCATCTCCAATTTTCCAGGCGACGAGATGTCGTACGCATTCGTCAATCCGAAAGCTGGTCGAGCCGGAACATCTACCCCATCTAACAACACTTCCCATCGCGACGTGAAAGGAACAGACAGATGCACCGTGCCTGCGACAACATCAGCTTGTATTGCAGATTCAGGACGCAATGCTGAAGGTAACGCTGTAGCGCCCGCTATATCTGTTGCAATCATGGACGATGCGCCAGCAAGTGTGCTGCTCTGCGCACCAGCAGCCGTCAACTGTGACCGCACTGGCACCCATGTGGTGTTTTCAAAAATCACAACATCTGACGAGGCATATCGCCGACGAAGGTCGAGCTGTCTGGACAGTGACTCAACAAGTCCTCGTGGAGCAGCAAGTGTGTGCGAACGAGTGGATTGCCCCCCATCAATGATCGGAACAACAATGAATCGAACGGACAATGGCGCGAGTAATCGACCGGCGCGCGATGTTTGTCCGCGCACAAATCCGTACATTGCGTCCACCGCATTGTCACGCAAACGAGTCGGTGGAGTTTCCCAGCTCTCTTCTGCTGAGGGATCTGGCCCGTTGACTACTGAGTACGCAATACCCCATCCAAAGTTCAGAGGCGAACCAGGCAAGACACGCGAGTCTCCAATAAATAGTGTTCTGTATCCACCGTCTGCTTCAGCACTTGGCAACTGAGCCAACAACTGCGGGAGCGATAACGATGGTTGATTCCAAGAACCACCAAGCGTGTTAATGCCCGCCGGAACCATGGCTACTAAAAACGCAATTGCCACAAGTGCGCTTAGTGGCTGGCGCCAACCAAAACGTGCTTTGCGTAAATCGAGTACGAACGATGCGCCCATTGCACCAGCACACACGGAAATTCCAAATGCAACTATGACAAGAAGAATTGCTGGTTCTGGCAAATGCGCAGGAAGCAATAACGCATCGTCAAGTAACGCCAGCAATAAACCAACAGCAACCAATGCTGCTCCGCGTAACGCCCATACAGCACGCGGTCCAGTAACTAAAAAGATTGATCCGAGAACGACGCCATACAACAAGATCGTGACAGACGAAAGCGCAAAACCTCCGACATCGAATTGTGCTAACCCGAACAATCCAAGATTGCGACCAGACTCAACTGGCGCACCAGTGAGCGCTTCCCACCATCCAGAGCGAAGATACGTTGCCGACCACGGAATGTTCATCGCAATTGCGGCAACGACAATGCCTGCGGTAACTCCCACCCACCGAAGTACCCATTTCGCAGCGACGCCTTGAGTAATGGATACAACAGCAATGACTACCGCGATTACTGGAAGCACTAACAACACTGAAGGTTCAAACGCGGCTACAACTGCCACCACCAAAGTCAAGGAGGCAAACCACCGTCTCCATTGAACAGGTGGCGCTTCGGCCATCACTTCTTTCACCACGGAGTCATCTATGTCTGCATGACCGACAAGCATTCGTCCAAGGTGCACCATCCACGGCACCATGGCATACAGCAGCAATGCCCCCCATCGCCCTGAAGCAATTGATGCATAGGGCAGAGGAACTGCGGCATACGCAACTGTGGTTGAAATTCGGCCGGCGCGAGTGCCTAGCACTGAGGCAAACCTCCACACACCGAGCCAACCAATGACAGGCAATAAACACACGGACAACGTGTGCAGTAACCCCATGTTGCCAAGCGTTGTGATTGCACCAGTAGCTATCAGAGCAACACCTGTTGGCAAAGCAGACACTTGACCAAACCCTGCTCCCCACCAGCCTGATGCATACGACGCAACTAGTTCGCGTGCAGATCCTCTAAACGGCGCAAACTGCCCTACGGATACAACGCCATTCGCAAAGAGCGAGCGAGACCCAATAACAAACAAAAGAAGTAGCGATATCCACATCACATAAGAACTTCGTGGCGGCGCTTCGTGCACAACACCAGATGCCTGAGATTGAGAAATTCCTGCTTGTCGCGCTTTGCGTCGCACATAGGCAGTGACATACGAACTTCCGCTCAATTGCAGTGCGCGAATTTCACTTCCGTCCACTTCACGATGTTCTGAGAGTTCATCGCGGCGGCGGCGAATATCGCCCAGTCCAAATGGAAGTGACCACATTGCTCGAACTTCAATGAGCGCCTGAGAAGTACGGCCAGTGACGAGAAGCAAGACAACACGAACAATCGTCAATAGATACATCTGCATCACAGTGAACGGGACCTGCGAAATGGAGGATAACGCGACCACTGATTGGACTCGCACAATCTCGGCTTCGAGATTCGAATCTGTCACCATGTCACTAGCCAACGACATGGTTGAGTTTTCTTTGTGGCGCGCGATAGCGGCCGGAACAACTACTACACGAGCACCTGCAGCATGAAGTCGCCAACACAAGTCAAGGTCGGCTCCGCTTGTGGCAAGAGATTCTGTAAAGCCCTTTACAGTACGAAAAAGGTCTGCGCGCACAAGCATGCATGCAGACGACAACTTGAAAACGTCTCGCACTGCGTCGTGTTGTTCTTGATCAAGTTCGCCGTCGTCAGCAATCGGAAGTTCAACACCGAATCTGTCAACATCAACTCCGACACTTTGAATCATCTTGGGGTTATCCCAATAGGTCAACTTCGGACCTACGGCACCCGCGTTCGAGCGATACAACTCTTCGACGAGCAACGAGATTGCGTCGGGGGCGAGAGCCACGTCGTCATGCATGAAGCAGAAAAAGCCACTGTCTCCCTGCACGAGGTTTAAGACACTGTTACAGGAGGCAGCAAAACCAGGATTGCCTCCCAAGAAACGCACCACTGCCGCAGGCATTTCGGTGGCAATCGTGTCAAGAATTGCTCGAGACAAAGGGTCGGACTCTTCGCCAGTCACCAAGATGAGGGCCTGAAGCGATTCATAGGTCTGCTGAGCTAAGCCCCGAAGGGACTCTGTGAACCAATCACCCGGTTCGTGGGCCACCATTACGGCCACCACGGGGGGAAGGGAAGAAACAACCTGAGGCTCTGTCACGCCCCTGCGAGGCTAGTGCGATGACCCCACCCCCTGTCGGCAGACGCCCCTAGGTGACATACGCCATCTCGCAGAGTGCTAGCAATAGTTTGCACTTCGGGGTATCGTCTGGTCATGAGCAAATTCACGTTCCCCCACATTTCCCTTCCCCACTTTGATATTCCTGGTCTCGACAAACTTCCAAAGATGGAACTTCCCAAGATCTCCATTCCTCAATTCCACTCAATTGACCTCACATCTCTCGACCTTCGCCGCATTAACCCGCAAGCAGTTTTGGAATCACCTGTGGTGAAGCAAGCAACTGAAGCCGGTTACACCGCCGTTGGTTTTGCAGTTCTTGGTTTTCAAAAGATGCAAGTTCGTCGTCGCGAACTTCTCGATTCTTTGAAGAACCGCAACAACACAGCACAGTAAATCTGACTGTCCCTGCCTTCTCTTCATGAAGGCAACTAGCCTCTCTCTTTGTGTCAGAGGGTCAAAACAATCTAGAGACCCCAAAGGCTCCACTTCCTGAAGGAACTATTCCTGTTGGAATCGGTCTTCTGATTTCAGGTCTTGCGGCGTACATCTTCTTTAAGGTGGGTCAACTTGCGCTCGGCAAAGAAGGATTCAAACCCATCGTTGCCCTGTGGTTCACTTCGTTTGCCCTGATCCCAGGCTTCTTCATGCCGGTAGAGCAAGAACTTGGTCGCGCACTCGCCCACCGTCGCGCACTGCACCAAGGTGGTCGCCCCGTTGTTCGCCGCATGTTGATACTCACGTGTGGCATTGCTGCACTGCTCACCGTCGTCGCCTTGGGTGCATCTCAATGGCTCACAAACGACATGTTCGAGGGCTACGGAATAGTCACTGTTGCGCTCATCCTTGGGTTTTGTGCATATGCGCCAATGCACCTTGCGCGCGGTATCGCTTCTGGTTCTGGACGCTTCACTGCATACGGAATCATCATGGGTGTCGATGGACTGATGCGCACTGGCACATGCATTCTGCTGTGGGCGCTCGGTGTAACAAGCGTGGGTGCTTACGCACTTGCTGTTGCATTGTCTCCACTTGCTGCAGTACTTGTTGTTGCCGCTCGAGGCGACATAAGAACAGATGACGGACCTCCTGCAAGTTTTTCTGAAGTAACGCCGAATCTTGGGTGGCTCATCCTTGGCTCGATCATGGGCGCAGCCCTAGTGAACGCCGGGCCACTTGGTGTTGACATCCTTGCTCATTCAGACGACGCCGCTCGCGTGACTGCGTTTGGAAATGGCGTGCTGTTGTCACGAATTCCACTCTTCCTTTTTCAAGCAGTGCAGGCTGCCTTGCTTCCACGGCTTGCTCGACTTGCAGCGAAAGGCGATCTTGCTGAATTCAAACATGGACTCTCTCTACTTCTCAAGATCGTCATCGCTGTAGCAGTCCTTGGAACCGTTGGTTCATTCCTTGTGGGCCCACCGATTCTCGACATCATGTATGACGGCGGACTTGACCGTCGCACACTGACACTGCTTGCACTCGCAAGTGGCTTGTACATGCTTGCGCTTGCAGTTGCTCAAGCAGTGATTGCGCTCCAAGGCCACAAATACGTAGCAATTGGTTGGCTATCTGCCATGGTTAGCTTCTTGGTGGTCACAGCCATTTCCAGCAATGACCTATTCCTGCGCGTGGAGTTAGGCCTTGTTGCTGGTTCAACAGCAGCACTCATTGTCTTCAGTTATGCATTACGCGCACGCGTGCAAGCGGGTGCAATTCCCGATGCGGAATCCATGATTGATGGAATATTGGATAACCCGTTAGAGAGTTAATCCGTTCGCTTTATTTCTTAGCGCGAGCAGTTTCAATAGCCAAGTCGTTTTGCACCATCATGGATACAAGCGACTTGAAGTCCACTTCTGGAACCCAACCCAACTTTTCGCGAGCCTTCGTTGGATCACCAATCAGAAGATCAACTTCTGCAGGACGGAAGAAACGTGGGTCTTGACGCACATAGTTGTGCCAATCATCAAGGCCAACTTCGCTAAATGCCAGCGTGAGGAATTCTTCGATGGAGTGCGTCTCGCCCGTTGCCAAAACGTAATCATCGGGTTCGTCTTGTTGCAACATCAGCCACATACCACGCACATAGTCACCAGCAAAACCCCAGTCGCGCTTCGCATCAAGGTTGCCCATAACCAATTCTTTTTCAAGTCCGAGCTTGATGCGTGCTGCTGTGTTTGAGATTTTGCGCGTTACAAACTCAAGACCACGGCGTGGACCTTCGTGGTTGAACAAAATTCCTGAGCATGCATAAATGCCGTAGCTCTCGCGATAGTTCACGGTGATGTCGTGGCCAAAGACTTTGGCGCAGCCATAGGGCGAACGCGGGTGAAATGGTGTGAGTTCAGTCTGTGGCACTTCGCGCACCTTGCCGAACATCTCAGATGATGACGCTTGGTAAAAGCGAATGGGGTTGTTTTGCGAGCCACCAACCATGCGAATGGCTTCCAGCATGCGTAATACGCCAAGGCCGGTGATGTTTGACGTCAGTTCAGCTTGACCGAAGGAGATGGCAACAAACGAGATGGCTCCGAGGTTGTACACCTCATCTGGCTGCACATACTCGAGCGCAGAGACCAAACTGGTCAGATCTGCCAAGTCACCAGGCACAAGCTCGACGTACGGGAATTCGTCGCGAATCCGCAAGGCGTGGGGGTTATTTTGCCCCTTGAGCATGCCAAAGACCTCGTAGCCCTTGGAATGTAGGAATTCAGCTAGATGCTGACCGTCTTGGCCTGTGATGCCGGTGATAAATGCGCGGGGCATTGTGGGACCTCGTATATCGATAATCGGACCTAGTGACGGTACCACTACCACCCCTATGAACGGGGTGAATGCCTCAGCACTCAAGCCCCTACGCTGAATGAATGATTGTGGTGATAGCTGGCGGTGTGGGGGCTGCCCGTTTTCTTTCAGGACTCGTTCAGGTGGTGGACCCTGCTCACATCACTGCAGTGGTCAACACTGGGGACGATACAGAACTTCACGGCCTCAGCATTTCTCCCGACATTGACACCGTGACATACACCTTGGCGAACGCAATAGATCCAGGTCGCGGTTGGGGCTTGCGTAATGAATCATGGCGCGCGATGGAATCGCTCGCTCGATTTGAAGGCGTACGTCCAGAAGGTTCTGCCGCTGCCCCACGATGGTTCAACCTTGGCGACACAGATTTGGCCACACATTTCTATAGAACTGCTCGTCTGCGTGAAGGCGCAACATTGCGAGAAGTCACCGACGAGATTCGGCAAGCGTTCGGAGTGGGAATTTCAATTCTTCCAATGTCCAACGATTCCGTTCGCACAATCGTTCACTTGGAGAATGAAACTGTTCCCTTCCAGGAATACTTTGTGCGCCTACAACACGGTGTCCCCGTAACAGGCGTTGACTTTGTCGGTGCATCTGCCGCAACATTCATTGATGAATCAGTTCTCGAGAATGCGGACTCCATTGTGATTGCTCCGTCAAACCCCATCGTTTCCATTGGACCTATCCGCGCATTGCCAGGCGTAGAGGCTTTGTTGCGATCACGACGAAACGACACCGTCGCAATCTCCCCCATCGTGGCTGGTGCCGCACTCAAAGGCCCTGCTGACCGCATGCTCGTTGAATTGGGTCACGAACCCACAGTTGTAGGCGTTGCCCGCATGTATGCCGACATCTGTTCCACGCTTATCATCGACACACAAGACGAAAATCTCGTATCTGCGGTGGAACGAGAAGGCGTCAGATGCATCGCAACAGACACCATCATGTCTCGTGATGGCGTTGCCGCAGCACTAGCGCAAATTACGGTTCGCAGTACACCACGAAAGGGAGGCCTGCAATGGCACGACTAATGGCATGGAGCGTCGAAGGAATCGGCGAAATTGTTCCTGGTCAACAACTGGGAGACGTCATTGTTGAAGCATGCTCACAAGAGCCAAATGGCCCATTACGCGATAACGACGTCCTCGTGGTGACGCAGAAGATTGTGTCAAAAGCTGAAGGACGCTTAGTCGAAATTGATTCAGACGATCCTCTCTCTCACAAAGCGTTAGTTGAAGAAGAAGCAGTTCGTATCGTTCGTCGACGCGGAGACCTCATCATCACCGAGACAAAGCATGGCTTTGTGTGCGCTAACAGCGGAATTGATTTGTCGAACGTGGAACGCGGATATGCAGCACTATTGCCACTTGATAGTGATCGCTCAGCGCGTCGCATTCGCGACATAGTGCGGGCAAAACTTGGCGTCACTGTAGGCGTCATCGTGAGCGACACTTTTGGTCGTCCATGGCGTAAAGGTCTCACCGACGTTGCTATTGGTGTAGCTGGCATTGCCGGCGTCGTTGATTTACGCGGAACCGAAGATGCCCTCGGACGCGTCATGCAAGTAACAGAAGTTGCTGTTGCTGACGAGTTGGCATGCGCTGCCGAGCTAGTAATGGGTAAATCAACAGGCGTACCTGTCGCCATCATCCGTGGTGCAGACCCAATGTGGTTCAGAGATTCATCGATGGACGAAATTGTTCGACCACCGAGCGAAGACCTCTTTCGCTAACGAAGAGTAGCGAGACCTTTTTCCAAGGTTGTGAACGGAGACCATCCCAATTGGATGCGTGCACGAACTGGTGACAATGCAATACGTGCAATATCGTTGGGGCGAGACGCACTTGTACGTGGCACCGGCGCAGCTGCACCAGCCATGATGGCCCACAAATCTGCAATAGATGTTGCGGTGCCTGTACCTACATTGATGACAAGACCACCAGCACGGTCTAATGAGCGAGCTAACGCGTCAATGACATCGTCGATATATACAAAATCACGTGTTTGTTTTCCATTGCCATGCACAATTGGTGCACGTCCGTGGGATAACGCGTCTACAAAAGCAGCCACTACGCCATCTTCTGAACGCTGACGTGGTCCATACACATTTCCCATCGCAAGAACTGTGAACTCAACTCCATGACGCTCTCTGTACACGGTGTGCAACTCGGCTGCGGCTCGACCAAGCACTTCTTCGCTTGTGCGAGGGTTGTTCAAATGCCCCTCTTTGATGGGCAAATCACGCGTTGCAACTTCGCCGTACACGAGGGCACCTGGCATTGCGGTAATCACTTTTGAAACACCAGCAAGTCGTGCGGCCTCTAACACTGCAACGGTGGATTGCATGCTCGTAATAGCTCCGTTTGTATGCAATTGCGAAGGGCAAAAAACAGCCAGGTTCACCATGACTTCTGGGCGGCGTAGCGATACCAGTTCAGCGAACTCGGGCGATTCAATTGCAATGTTTTGAATCTTGAGACGACCAGTTGTGCTACGTGCTTCGGCCAAATTAGCCAGCGAACCTGTTGACAAATTGTCGACTACGTCAACTTCGTGTCCTTCAGCAATGAGACGTTCAACAAAATGTGAACCGATGAAACCAGCGCCACCACAGACAAGTATTTTCTTAGGACCCATCAGTTCGCCACTTCCGAAGGATCGGGAACTTTGACACCAACTAATGATGCATTCGGTGAAACATGACCATCGAGGCCAACAACACAATCCACAAGTGACGCTCCATCACCCACCGAACCCATGACGAGAGAACGTTCTAGGCGCACACGTGCACCAATGTGTGCTCCGGGAAGCAAGACAGAATCAGACACCACACAGCCATCCTCAACAACACAGTTGTCGCCAATGACGCTGTGCGTAATGGACGCGGATGCAGCAACGTGGGCATTAACCCCCACGGACGAGAGAATACGACTGCGAGAACCGTCGATGAGATCAAGGTTTGCTTGAAGATACGTATCAGGACGACCGGTATCTATCCAATAATCATCTGTTGCCATTGCAGCGAGTCGACCATCGGCCACCATCGCAGGAAACACCACGCGCTCAATAGACATCTTTTGATTTTCTGGAATGCGATCGAGAACAGCAGGCTCTAAAACATACGTGCCAGCGTTCACTACATTGCTTGATGTTTCACCAGGCTGTGGCTTCTCGACGAATCGTTGCACCCAACCTTCTGCATCAATCTCTACAACGCCATATTGAGACGGATCATCAACGGGTGTGAGGTGCAGAGTTCCTTCTGCGTCGTGTGCTTTGTGGAATGCAACTAATGCAGTGAGATCAACATCACACAAGATGTCGCCATTCATCACAATAAATGTGTCAGAGATGCCTGCATGACGAGCAGCAAACGCAATTGCACCTGCCGTGTCTAACGGCTCGGGTTCGACCGCGTAATGAAGCGCAACTCCTGCACATACCCCATCAGGAAATGCATCGAGAAACGGCTGTGGCTTGAAACCTATGGCGAGAACAACTTCTGTCACTCCAGCAGTACCTAATGCAGCGATGAGATGCTCTAGTTGACGCACATTTGCGATGGGCAATAGCGGTTTAGGCGTAGAGAAAGTAAGTGGTCTCAGCCGGGTTCCGAAACCCCCGACGAGCACCACCGCGTGCATCAGCCGCCGGTAGTTGTTGGGGCGGCAACCGAGGTTGTGGTTGCGCCCTTCACGGTTGTGGTGGGTGCAGCACCATATTCAGCAGCAACGATCTCTGCAAGCTTCTCTGCTGAATCTGGCATTGGGATTTCGGCACCTGTTGGAACGAATGCAATTGTGATTGCCATTTCGTCACGATCGATGCGGATGTTCTTGAAGTCTGTGATGTATCGCTTAGAGACTGTTGAGTCGCTGGCTTTTTCCCACACAATTACTTGCACGGTTGCATCTACTTCTTTGCCGTTTTCGTCTTTGCACTTATCGGTGTCGACTTTGTACGACACACCTTTGTTCTGATCTGCAGGAAAGGTGATGCCCTTTGTATCAACGGTGACGCCGTACGTTTCGAGGTACACGCCGAGCTTGGCTTTTTTGCCAGCAGCGGCTATCTGTGGGTACCAACGAATGACACCATCGTCTTTACTGAAGACGCCGTATTTGGTGAAATTCGGATCAGCAACATCTCCACCTTGTTTGTCACCTTGAAGGTCTTGCAGGAATGAATCACAGTGGTAGAAACCGATGGGGATGTGCCAACGATCGCTGACAGTTGGTGGAGTGTCTGTCACCGAAGGTGCTTGACGTGCGTACGAGATGAGACCGAACCCCAAAATGACGACCACTGCCATGACAGTGGGGAACAAGGTGCCGTCTTGAAAACGCACCTTCTTGCCTTTGCCCTTTTGCGCGAGTCGGGCGACCTTTTTCGCTGATGAACCACTAGCCACGAGGACTTGAGGCTACCTGCTCGGAGCCCCGACGAGCGATTACATCGAGATACGCCTTGGCAACAACCGCTGGTGACACATGGGTTTCCACCCAACGACGCCCCAAAAGTCCCTTGGCCTGAGCGTCACTCACATCATTCACGAGCACACGAATTGCCTCCGTGAATAATGCCGAGTCATCCGGGGCAACAGAAGTTCCCGCTCCACTTTCGGCAATTATTCGCGTGACTTCAGTACCGGGGTCGATGGCCGCCACTACCGGGCGCCCCGCCGCCAAGATGCTGTACGTCTTCGAAGGAACGCTGACTGACCCGAGACCAGTTCTTAGCGGCACAACAAGCACATCAGCCGTTGCGAGAACTTCTGACACTCGATGTGCCGGTTGATAACCGTTGAATCGCAGATTCGAAATACCGGCTGCTTTACGTTCAAGTTCGTCACGAGCCGACCCGTCACCATTGATAACAAACGTCACCGACGGCATCGCCCTTGCAGCATCAATCATCATCTCGAGTGACTGCGAGTAACCCACATTGCCCGCATACATCACCACTTGCTCGGAGCCAATTTTCAATTCATTTCGATACGAAGTCATTCTGTCCATCGGGCGAATGAAGTCGGCGTCGACAAAATTAGGAATGACCACGACTTTCTTCACGTGTCGAGACGAAACCTTTGCAGCCACATTGCGACGAAGGTCTTCGGAAAGCACGACGACACAATCGGACCACTGATAACTCACTCTCTCTAGCCATCTAGCAACTGCAATAATTCTTTTGTTTGTTATTGCGCCCGTCTCGATTGCAGCATCGGGAAAAATGTCTTGAATGTTAAAGATTGATTGAGTAAATCTCATTCGACTTGCTAACCATCCCGTTAAGCCTAAAGTCAATGGTGGAGACATGGAGATAATCGCGCGAGGACGTCGATGAATGCCACCTGCAAACAATGTGCACACGCCAGCAATTGCACTAAACGCTCCGAAACCTACAGCACGACGCAAGAGATTCGATTTGCTCTTCCCCGGAAACGGATGAATACGAATAATCGATCCAAACGAAGTCTTTTCGCGGCGAATGAGTCTCCCCGACCAGCCATCTTCAATTGCATGATTGCGATACCACGGCAAAGCGGTGACTACATGCACTCGCTCCCCTGCGCGCACAAACTCATCAACAATGCGCGTAATGACGTCTCCAGTGGGTGCTGTGTCTGGTGCAAAGTGTGGACACAACACAACTATGGGCCGCTTCACGATGCAGCCTTTCCCTTAGAAACGATCACGTCGTACTCACGTAGTAGATCTGCAGCAGAGAGAGCCGCCGTAAACATTCGCGCACGCTCGCGACCACTCTGCACAAGTTCTTCACGACGCACACGTACTGCATCAAGCGCTCGCCCCCACGCAGCGTTGTCAAGCGGACACACCATTCCTGCATCGCCCACAACTTCGGGCAAGCTTCCCCTGTCACTACAGATGACAGGACAGCCAAACTTCATTGCCTCAATCACAGGCGCACCGAAGCCCTCATACTCGCTGGGAAAGACCATTGCATCAGCCATTGCCAACAATCCGTTGCGATCCGCATTAGAAACCCGACCTGGCATCAAGACTCTGTCGCCCAGTTCATGTTCTGCGATAAACGTTTCAACTTCTTCTTGTGCAGAACCTACGGAGCCGGCGAACACCAACCGCAATGTCGGGTCTGCCCACGCACCAACACCTGATGCAAGCAAGCCCAAGAGAAAGAGATGATTCTTATGCGGATGCGTAATGGCTGGATAGACAAGCACTGGCCCGTCTCCCAATTCGAACTTATTGCGAATACCCGTGCTACTAGTGATTTCGGTATCTATGTTTTCCTGCAAACCATGGCGAACAACTGCCATCTTGTCGCGAGACACACCGAAAGCTTTTTCAAGAGTGCCCACCACAAAGCGTGATGGAACAGCAATTCGGCGTGCGCGACGCAACGACGATGGCACCGTGGCCTTGAGATACTTCAGTTTTACTGGCGATACGTATTCGGGGTACTCAGTCCATTGCACATCGTGCACAGTCAGCAATGTTTGCCTGTTACCAAGTCGTGGAATCGTGCCGCCACCATGATGAACGACATCAAAAGGTCGCGTATTCCAAGCCAGCCAAGTGTGCTCTAACACGATGCGTTGTGAACGACGCAAGCATTCATTGGGCGCCTCATGCACAACAAAATCATTAGCAATTTCTGGATGTCGTAGCGAAAAGCCACGAGGCGCAAACACCTCTACTTCGTAATCGTGCGCGATAGACGAGAGCCCCATCAACTGACGAATGAGATATTCCTCGCTGCCACCAACACCTGGCACACACCACAACAAGTTCATTGCAACACGTTTCGCCGCCATCATGCACGCTCCAATGTGTCTCGGTACGCCGCAATTGTCAGTTCTGCCGTGGTTGACCACGAAGCATCACGCGCACGTTCAAGCCCACGCGCGCGTAGTTCATCGGCTGAGGACATCGCTTTTCGAATGCCGTCAACAATGGAATCAACATTGAGTGGATCGACGAGCACCGCAGCTCCACCAGCCACTTCTTCAGTAGAGATTCCACGCGATGTAACAACAGGAGCACCGTGCGCCATGGCTTCAATCACTGGCAACCCGTACCCCTCGAAAATGGAGGGGAATGCAAACACTGTGCAGGCTTCATAAATGGCAGGCAAATTATGTGCAGGAACAAAACCAAGGAATCGCACTTCATGATTCAGCACTGGCGCTTCTTCACCCCACCCTTCCATTCCTGCAATCAAAAGTGGAGGCGCATCTCGCATAGATGAAACAGCCTGTATCAATCGGCTCAAATTCTTTCGCGGCTCCAACGTGCCCACAAAGAGAATGAACTTCTCTGGCAATTCATAGGTTGCCTGCACTCTCCGGCGATCCACATCTGTCACTTCATGCGTAGTAACCCCGAGTGGCACATGGCGAAGTCGTTCTTCATCAAAACCTGCTGCGCGACAATCATGCATTGTTGCTTCCGACGAACACAACACCATCGCCGCGTCGTCTAACAACATCTTCAAACTGCGACGAAACACTTTGTTGCCGCGTTTTGTAAAAAACTCTGGATGATGCAAAAACGCAAGATCATGCACCGTGACAACAAGTGGTTTACGAGTAGCTGGCGGGATGATAGAAGTTCCGTGCACAAGGTCGATGTTGTCGACAACAGATTCCACAAGCGGCCATCGAAAGCGTGTCCATGTCTCGTATAACCATGGCGACCCCAATGGAAGTGTGGTCACGGGTACTGGAGGCGTGAACCCTGCCGTTGGCCCATGGCGATGTCGGCCCGCGACCCCAATCAGTTCTATTTCAGGGGTCTCCATCAGGTGGCGAGCGACCTCGATAGCCGAAATTCCGGTGCCACCTGGGACTCGCTGCCAGCACTGTTCGAGGGTGTAGGCGATACGCACCCCTTCATTCTGTCCGTTCCCGTCCTACGATGGCATCTATGTCGGAATTTTGGTCGGGTCGCAGCGTCGTCGTCACAGGTGGTAACGGTTTCCTCGGACGGGTCGTGGTGCGGGTATTGACCGAAAAAGGGGCTTCAGTGGTCGCCCCCACCCATGACGAGTATGACCTCACGGTTCCAGGGCGAGCAGACACCATGTTGAAGGCCTTCGCCCCCACCCACGTAATCCACCTCGCAGCTCGAGTCGGCGGTATTGGATACAACCAGGTTGCTCCAGCCCCGTTGTATCTCGACAACCTCATGATGGGAACTCACATCATCGAAGCCACCCGCGCCGCAGGAACTGAGAAAACTGTTTTACTCGGCACTGTGTGTTCGTATCCAAAATTCACACCAGTGCCATTCAAAGAAGAATCCTTGTGGGACGGTTACCCCGAAGAAACAAATGCACCATACGGAATTGCCAAAAAAGCGCACCTCGTGCACGCACAAGTGAACCACGCTCAATACGGCCAACAGTTTGCATATCTCATTCCTACAAATCTGTACGGCCCTGGCGACAAATTTCATCCATCCGTCTCTCACGTCATTCCAGCGCTCATCAAAAAATGTGTTGAAGCAAAAGAAAATGGTGACCCGTTTATTGATGTATGGGGAACAGGGTCTGCAAGTCGCGAATATCTATACGTTGAAGATGCAGCTGCTGCCATCGTGCGAGCAGCTGAATCACACAACGGAACAGAACCAATCAACCTTGGATCAGATCGAGAAATCACAATTCGTGAAACCGCTGAAACGATTGCGCGCGTTACTGGTTACACAGGCGAGTTGAAGTGGGACTCCACAAAACCCGATGGTCAACCACGTCGCCGCATTGATGCACATCGTGCAGAAGAACTGCTTGGCTGGAAGGCCACGATGGAATTCTCAGAAGGCCTTGCGCGCACTGTGCAGTGGTACTTAGAAAATCGCGAGCAAGCCGAAGCTGCACCTCGATAAGACTCGCCAGATGTCGCTTCCCCCACCCATCCTCGAATATTGCACACGACATCCACAGATTGTCACTGGTCGTCATTGCACTCGATGTGATCGACCTGCATGCAACGACTGCCTCACCCTGGCAGACGTTGGTTCACACTGCACAGAATGCGTGCGGCGTGCGCGTCCGGCAACGAGCGAACGAATTCGCTTTTGGAATGCAGCACAACCTGTTCTTGTCACTCGACTAATCATCGCTGTCAACGTCATCGCCTACGTGTGGGTACTTACTGGCACACGATTAAGTTCCATCGCTGGCTCAATCAATTCGCATGAATTAGACATGGGACTTTCACAAGTCTTCATTGACAACGGCGAGTGGTACCGCATCATTTCGTCGGGATTTCTTCACTTTGGTCTCATCCATGTGGGCATGAACATGCTTCTTCTATGGCAACTCGGTCAACTACTTGAGCCGGCTCTTGGTCGATCGCGTTTCACGTTGTTGTATTTCACTGCCATGGTGGGTGGCGCAACCGGCGCTTTACTCATGAATCCAAATGGACTGACCGGCGGAGCATCTGGTGCAGTGTTTGGTCTGATGGCAGCAGCCGCAGTCGGCCTCCAACAACGTGGGGTGAATCCGATGCGCACGGGAATCGGCGCAACACTCATGCTGAACTTGCTCATCACCTTTGCAATCCCTGGTATTTCCATTGGCGGCCACCTCGGTGGCGCGTTAGTTGGTGGCGTTATCGGATACGCGATGCTTGAACCCAAATGGCAACGTGATGCTCCGTGGATTGCTTGGGTGGCCCCAGTCATTTGCATTGCAAGTTCACTGCTTCTTGTCTCCACTTTCTAACGACACACCCGCTTCCTACGCTGGCCTTGATTCCCCCACCGTTATTTGCTATCTAAAACGTAGGGAAACCATGTTTGCTTCCACTCTCCTCGACGTACCGCGTCCATACATCGATCCCATTGATTCACTCGTTGAGGCGCTTGGCATTGCGTGCCTTGCGCTTCGGCGTCCCGCCGTCGATTCCACCATCACTCTCGTACTCGACAACCAGCGGCGCGGCATACATCTATTTCCTTCAACACCACTCACGCAATCAACAATTCATCACATCATTGGCCATGTCAGCGCAATTCCGAACGCAAGCGGTGTTGTCATTATCTCCACCCGCACTACCGCACCCATTCAGCCACAAGATTCAATGCTTCTCGTTCACACAACACGGGCGTGCCAGTCTGCTGGCATTGAACTTGTCGACTGGGTGGTTGTCGGGTCCGGGGGTCTCTACTGCCCGCGATCACTCACCGGCGCCCCAGATCCTTGGTTGGCATCTGCCACATTTTTGTAATCGCGTCGCTCTTTTGCCGTCACTCGTAATCCTGCTGCATTCAACGCCCGCAACAATTCCCTGCTGGTCACCTCTAGTGCGCCTTGTGAGATCGCCATCTCGCGAATGTGCAGTGGCACGTCGTAATGATCGCCATGAAATCCCCGTTTAGGTATCGCCAAGCGTTGCGCAAACTCGTGCAGTTCTTCAAGCGACACGTCACTCACCATGTGGCACCACTGGCGTTCCTTAAACCACCACCGACACTCATCCACCAAAATCGTCACTCTGCGTCCACCCGTGGCATCTCGTCAGTGTAGGACGATGCCAACTCGTGGTTGACTGTGTCTATGGCTACTCCGCTCAAAACTAGACCAGCAGAAGTTCGTCCCGACACCGAAATGGTGACTGAAACTGGCGAGCCCATTGTGGCCCACATCGTGAAAACCGAACCAGGCGAAGATGCTGCAGCCAAAGTTCTTGAAGCGCGCATCAATGGCACTCCTCTCGAAGCATTGTGCGGACACGTATGGGTTCCTTCGCGGGATCCGAAACAAGTTCCGATGTGTCAAAAATGCAAAGACATCTACGAGACATATCGAATGTTTAACGACGGACTAAACGAAACACCTAACGAATAAGCGTGACTAGCGAAAATCTCGGCTAGGGACAGTTGCCGGAGCAAACAACGGCGTGATGTGTTCTGCCACAACATTGATGACACCGCTGGCAGATTCAATACGGCCCCGCACCAATAAAGCAGAGGCATCTCGTGCAACTGCGCGATGACGTGCCCAGCATCCTTTTGAACACACCACATTGATGAGACCTGTTTCATCTTCCAAACTGATGAACGTCGCACCTTTTGCGCTCATGGGTCGCTGACGATGAGTAACAATGCCAGCCACCATGGCGCGATCACGATGCGGCACTGCTGGCAATTGGTCTGCAGTGATAACTCCTTTGGCTTGCAGTTGCTCACGCAAAAAAACCGTGGGATGACCATCGGGCGAGATACCTGTAGCCCATAAGTCTGCAATTGCTTCCTCTATCGGTTCCATGCCCGGCAAAGTGGGACGTGTTTGCAAACCCATAACTCCTTGCAACTTGTCAATGTTCCCGTGCCCATATGCGCCCGCTTCCCATAATGCATGGCGTCGGTCGTCTCCAAAGCTGGCAGTAAACGCACCAGACGTAGCCAACGCTTCAACCTGTTTACGAGACAACGCCGGCACACGTGTCACCAACTCTTCAATTGATGCATACGGCCGATGTATTGCGATCTCGCGAGCAAGTTCAGAACCAATACCGCGCACCGAGCCAATGCCAAGGCGTACTGCAAGACCAGTTTCTGATTCGCCATGTTGCTCAAGCGTTGCTTCGTGACTTGATGCATTGATGTCTGGCGTATGCACCAACACTCCGTGACGTCGTGCGTCGCGCACCAATGTGTGCGGAGACCAAAAGCCCATCGGTTGAGCATTGAGCAACGCGGCACAAAAAATTGCAGGCTCATGCAATTTGATATATGACGATGAATACACCAAGTACGCAAAACTCACCGAGTGACTTTCCGGAAATCCGTAGTTTGCAAACGCTGCCATCTTCAAGAAAATCTCATCGGCAATTGCGCCAGTGATTCCTCGTTCCGCCATGCCCTGATACAACCGCATCTTCAGGCGTTCCATGCGTGCCTGCGACCTTTTTGAGCCCATAGCTTGGCGTAGTTGGTCTGCTTCGCTTGCCGTGAAACCAGCAACATCGATTGCCATTTGCATTAGTTGTTCTTGAAACAACGGCACGCCCAGTGTTTTACCCAAAGAATTTTCTAACAACGGATGCAAATACGTAATGGGTTCGAGACCATTACGCCGGCGAATGTACGGATGCACAGACCCACCCTGAATAGGGCCAGGACGAATGAGTGCAATCTCCACCACCAAGTCATAAAAGCGACGCGGCTTCAACCGAGGCAACGTGGACATTTGCGCGCGTGACTCCACTTGAAATACACCCACCGTGTCTGCACGACACAACATGGAATACACATCGTCTTCTTGTGGAATTGTTGCAAGGTCAAGTTCATACCCGCGATGTTCAGAAATAAATGACACTGCATTGGATAGTGCCGACAACATGCCCAGACCCAACAAGTCGAACTTCACTAACCCTGCAGCAGCGCAATCATCTTTGTCCCACTGCAACACACTGCGATTAGCCATACGCCCCCACTCCACAGGGCACACTTCAATAATCGGCCTGTCGCACATCACCATTCCGCCTGAATGAATACCCAGGTGTCGTGGCATATGTTCCACTTCAGCTGCCATTTCTAATACCAAGTCGGGAATATCGTGGTCACGTTGTGTAGCAGTGATAGCAACAGTGCCCCATGCGTCAACTTGTTTGCTCCATGAATCCTGCTGATCGGGTCTGTGCCCTAATGCGCGTGCCATGTCACGCACAGCCGAACGCGACCGATACGTAATGACATTGGCAACTTGCGCTGCATGATGACGCCCATGACGGGCATACACATACTGAATGACTTCTTCTCGCCTGCCACTTTCTATATCAATATCAATATCGGGTGGGCCGTCACGCTCTGGTGACAAGAAGCGTTCAAACAACAAACCAAGCGACACCGCATCGGCTTTTGTAATTCCTAACGAATAACACACTGCACTGTTGGCAGCACTTCCACGCCCCTGACACAAAATGCCCTGCTCCGTACAGAACCGCACGATGTCCCACACCACTAAGAAATAGCCAGCAAAACCAAGTGTTTCGATAATTTCTAATTCATGATCAATGGTGCGCCATGCCCGTGCACGCAACGATAAATCTTCACTTGATTCAGCTGGTTTCTCGCCGTATCGATGTTGAGCGCCGCGCGCCACAAGGTGCCGTAAGTACGACATTTCGGTATGACCATCAGGACACGGAAACGGTGGCAACTGTGGCGCCACCAATGACAAGTCAAATGCAATTTCCTGCGCAAGTGTTGCTGTGCGTTCCACAACACCTGGGTATCGCGCAAAGCGTCGTTGTTGCTCAGCGCCTGAACGTAAATACGCCGTTGCTGCCGCGGGCAAAAGATGATCAATGCTGTCGAGGCCACATCTGTTTCGTACCGCAGCCAATGCTGTTGCTAAACGATGCTGTGCTGGCACTGCATACATAACGTTGTTGCTGGCAACACACTCAAGATCGAGCATTGCTGCCAACTGCACCAATTGGTCGTTTCGCACAGCGTCAATAGGGTCACCGTGATCCCACAGTTCCACCAACACGTTGCGTTGTCCGAAATGTTCAACTAATGAACGCAGTGTCCGTTCTGCTTCTGCTGGACCATGTTGTACCAGTGCCTGCACTACAGCACTAGTGCGCCCACCCGTGAGAACTATGCAATGATCTCGCACTGTTTCGCCCACTGTAGGAAATGAAAACACGGGGGCGCCTTTACTGCCGGCGAGTTGCCCTTCACTAATGGCTCGTGCCATGCGTGCATACCCAGAAGGCCCGCGCGCCAACAACACAATGTCGCCGCCAGCACAATCAAGTTCCACACCAAAGATGGTGGGCAAGTTCACTGCTCGTGCTGCTTCAGCAAAACGCACGACTCCGTACAAACCATTGCGATCAGTAATGGCGAGCGCAGATAACCCGAGCGCAGCTGCCACCTCTGCCAACTCTTCAGGATGCGCCGCACCTTCTAAGAAAGAAAAATTTGATGTGCAATGCAACTCTGCATACGGCACTGTGGGTTGTTGACGCGATAACACAGGTTCAAACGGTTGACGTGTTGCACTAAATGCGGGGCCATCGCCTCCGGCATTCCAGCCCACTGAAGACGGCGCTCGACCATCAGACAGACGCGCTTCTAATTCGTGCCACGGCATTGCCGGATTGTTGAACCCCACCTCGTAATTCTATACGAACATATGTTCGTATAGACAAGGGCGCTATATACCCAGTAAGGCTTTCGTGGCGCGTAACCCGCCTAATAGACCCACATCAGCAATGGCCTCTGCCTCATCCCAGGAAAACCACTGCACCAGTTGGCTCTCGCCTTCTGCAGGAGCCGGCGCAACATCAGGAGCGCGCACCACGTAGCGCAAATCAAGATGAGTGTGTCCCTTCGGGCCCGCATGCACATCAACATGCACAAACACTCCACCATCACTTTCGTGTCGCACAGGCAAACCAATTTCTTCTTCAGCTTCACGCAATGCACCTTGTGCAGCAGTTTCACCTGCTTCGATATGGCCACCTGGTTGTAACCACATGTTGAGTCGCTTGTGCATATGCAATGCAACTTTGTCTCCAGCATCACTCACCACAATTGCCGATGCTGTGATGTGCACAAGATCTGCATGCTCATTAAATGGGTCCGTAAGAATTGGCACAAGAGATAAGAACTTCTCTATTGATTCACGTTCACGTTCATCTACTGGTGTACGCGCGCCGACTAATTCACACCAGTGTTGAGCATCGCGATGTATCGGCACACACCAAGTGTGCCACGAGAACGACTAGTCGTAGCGCGCGAGCAGGGTCCATTGTTGATTTTCTAAACCAACAAGAAACACCCCGACACCACGCCGCGGATGACGCACAAGCACCTGCATACGTACTTGGCGGCGTTTGCGACGCGGATCCCACCATCGCTCTTCAAGTGGCCATGGCCCGGCAACTCGCACCACGTCATACTTTTGGCTACCAACTTCAACATGCGATGGCACGGTGTTTAGTTCGTGCCTGCCAGTAACTCCCACATCAGTGCCACGCGCATCAACAACGCGAATGCATGGAGGCTCGACCGCAACAGATGCGGGTGATGGCGACGGCACAGAGCCCGACCAACGACGCGCCACCCCATCACCCGTTTGTACTCGTTGTTCACTTGCATCTGGATTTGTGATGTCAACAAGAGACAGCGGCACACGCGAATACACCGTTGCCATATCACGACCGCCTTCCCACCGCGGCACCGTAACTTGCACGCTCGCATTCACTGCCATCGCCATGCTGGCTGCACGCGCTGCTCGCTCGGTATTTTCTTGACTGCCGCCCCATAACAACGGTTGCGACACCAATACTTCGCGACTTTCTAACGGCATGAATTCAACTCGCACCACTCCGCTAGTGGGCGCATCGGGGTCTGCGGCTGAATTAGTGAGCCACCCTTCAAGTTGATACAACAGTCGTTGCGCAGTGACCGCAGAACTAAACCCCCGCGGCTCACCCCAAATGCGACTAGCGCTCTCTGCATGATCGGTATGGCACGTGATTAACAGTCGCACGCACTGCTGACCATGCCCAGCAATGGCATTGACCATGGCATTAATGGTGTCGCGTGCAGCAGACACCACATGTGCCGCATTAGCCAACGGTGATTCGAATTCAACACTGCACGCAAAGTCTGATGGTGGCGCACCAGGTGCAAGATGCTGCACGTCGTCACCTGATACCAACAGATACACCCGTTTGCCTTCGATACCGAAACGATCAATAAGAGCAGCTTCGCCCACCGCCAACAACGCGCCACACGTACCAAGACCCAACCGTTGAAAGAGATCAACGCTGTCTGCAGTAATACCGCCCACGCGAGACAATGAAGCCACCGGTAACGCGGCTATGAACTCGGCCGTAATAGCAGTGTCGATAACGCACGGGCGTTGACGTGACACCGCCAAGTGGGCTGCAGCAAGTGCTGCAAAACGTGAATCTGCAATACCTACGCCAAATTCAGAACCCATATTGGTATCAATACAGATTTCATGCAGTTTCTGCGCCACCGCATTATCGCCACCGAAGTAACGCGATGGGCCGCGCGCCGACAACACAATGGTGCCAATATCTTGCACTTCAACAAGTGGCGACAACGCAGTGACCGCACGCACCACATGTTCAAAAGTGCGAAATGCATGTTCCTCACCAAGTTGACCATGTTGTTGCATCCAGTACGGAAACACCACTGCTATAGAGCGACTCATGATGCACTCGGTAACTGCACTGTGCATGAACGGTGCGCATACACACGACGTCCCGAAGCAGACACTTCCACCGTGCGTGATCGAGCATGAGTATCAAACTGCCAATCAATGGTCTGCGCACTAAACGATGCGTCGAGAGAGAATGCGCCAGGGTTTCCCAATACAAACAACACAGTGCCTTGTGCTTTCACACGTGTTGCAATGCGTCGTGCTTCAGATTGCGAACACACAGGTGACGACACCGCAACAAGATCGACACCGTCGACCAATGCGCCTACGACTGGCGACATGACAGAAGATGTGTTGTCGCCAGACACACACAACGTGCGATGCAATGCCACGCCGTGTTCGTATGCAGACATAAGGCCGGCGCTAGGCATGTTGACCATGGCAAACCATGAACCGCCCGTAGTGGCTGCAGCAACAAGACCAAACAACAACGACGTAGCGGCATCACCTGTGCAGCCATATATGTAGCCGCGCTCGAGACCTGCTGCCGGCAACAACGGTGCTAATTGCGAAGCAACTGCAATGGGACCAAACCCACTGGCAACATGAGCATGCATACGTTCAGCAAACTGCACACCAGTTTCCACGCCCGCAATGCGCATGCCTGCAAGTTCTTCAAAAGCGACGCGTCCCATGGGGCCAGCGTAGCGAACACATGTTCGGTAGTTTCAGGGCCTCATACGAAGCCCAAGGGCTCTACCCCTGCTTTGCCATCCAACGCTCGCGGCCGAGACGGCTGCGTTCCCACAAGTGCGCAGGAATACGAGGGTCACGACCAGAGGCCGCAGCATCTTCGGCTGACTCCGCAGGAGCAGCGGCGGCTTCGGCAGGCATGTTGGCTAATAGTTCTTCCAGAGTTGGTTGCACCATTCCAGGCTTCCAGTACTGATACAAATCGCGAACAATTTCATCGAGACCAGACTGGGTAGCACCAGGAGCCAACGTTGCCGAGATGATGTTGCCGTACACATGCACGCCAGCTACTTGTCCAGACTCAAAGAATCGACGCGCAAGAACTGCAGCAGGGCGTGGGCCCTTGGCCTGATCGGCACTGGTAAAACGTTCATGCCCCATGCCAGTGAGAGACCGATTGGTTTCAAAGCGCACAATGGCGGGAGACCCACCGGCTGACTGTTCGACTGCTACTGGTTGACCCATATGACCACGATACTCAATGGACTATGTGACAAAGGCACCAATCGGTTGGCTTCGCAAAAATACCCCCTCCCCAAGTACCGTAAGGCAGAGCAATGAGCGACCTACGGGTCTGATTCAGGGGAATTCACCACCATGGCAAACATCAGTATCGAACAGTTCGAAAAAGAAGCACTCGCTTTCCTTGAGTCGAATGCCGAACGTCGTCCCGTTGAAAAAGCATTTGTCTGGGGCGAGGGTTCCGACAACTTCTACCGCGAAAAAGATCGCGACCAAGAAGCCATCAACGCTGAAGAAGGAAAAATCTGGCGTCAGAAAAAGTTTGATGCTGGCTTCGGATGGATCACTGGACCAGAGTCATACGGCGGACGTCAACTTCCCCCTGCATACGACCGTTTGTACAACCAACTTGAAGCAACATTCCGTGTGCCCGATCAAAGCGTGTTTGCCATCAGCCTTGGCATGGTGACACCCACCATCTTGGACCACGGTTCACAAACAGCACGCGACCTCTACGTTCGCAAGTTGTGGCGCGGCGAGATGATCGCATCACAGTTGTTCTCTGAACCAGGTGCCGGTTCCGACCTTGCGTCTCTCACTACAAAAGCCGTGAAAGACGGAGACGAGTGGGTCATCACTGGCCAGAAAGTGTGGACCACTGGTGCGCACTACTCAGACATTGGCGAAATCATGACTCGCACCGACTGGAACTTGCCAAAGCACAAAGGCCTCACCGCTTTCATCATCGACTTCAAAGATCCAAATGTTGAAGTTCGCCCACTGAAGCAAATGACCGGCGGCGCAAGCTTCAACGAAATCTTCTTCAACGAAGTTCGCGTAAAAGACGACCATCGTTTGGGTGATGTGAACAACGGCTGGAACGTTGCTCTCACCACACTGATGAACGAGCGAGCATCTATCGGCAGCAACAACGCCGGCGACAACAACCTCATCACACGTGTTATCGCCATGGTGAAGCACTATGGCCTTGAGTCAGACCCGCTCATTCGTCATGACCTTGCCGACATCGTGATGAACTACCGCATCGCCAACATGAACGCACAACGCGCTACAGCAAAAGCAAAGGCCGGACAGTTGCCCGGACCAGAAGGCTCTATTGGCAAGATGGTGCTCGTGAACAATCAGGCTCGTCTCGTGAAGTTCATCTCACATGTTCTCGGACCAAAACTCATCGCAGACAGCGGCGAGTGGGGCACCTTCGCATGGGCAAACTTCGTTCTCGGAACACCAGGTCTTCGTATCGCAGGTGGCTCCGACGAAGTGATGCGCAACATCGTTGGTGAGCGCGTACTTGGTCTTCCAAAGGACATGGGAATCGACTCCCGTTCACCTTTCAAAGACATCAAGGTTTCCTAATCCACGCGTCGCATTCGCGACTAACTACACACCTAAGTTCCACGACTTGCGATGCAAGTCGGTTACTCCATGAGTCTTGATTGCATCAGTGTGTATGGCTGCGCCATAACCCTTATTGCCACTCCACCCGTAATGCGGAAACTGCTCATGCAGTTGCGTCATTAACGCATCACGTTCCACTTTGGCAATCACGCTTGCTGCAGATACGCATGCACAATTCTGGTCGGCCTTCACGCGAGTGATCACTCGCGGCCCGTTGTCTTCTTCCATCAGGAAACTGTTGTTGCCATCGAGGATGATTACGTCGGGCACTACGCCGAGAGCTGCCAGTGCTCTACTGCCCGCCAAACCGAGCGCACTCATGATGCCGTACTTATCAATTTCAGCAGCCGTGGCAGAACCCGTTGCCCACGCAATGCCCCACGCTTGAGCCACTGGCACCATTGCCTCACGTCGCTTAATAGTCATCAACTTTGAATCGGCTAGACCTTCGGGCACTGCACCAACAGATGCATCGATAGCTACCACTCCCACCGTCACCGGTCCAGCAAGCGCACCACGTCCCACTTCATCCATGCCTGCAACAATGCGAGCGCCAGTTGTAAACAATTCGCGTTCGAATTCAAGTGTGGGAACCGGACGAGCCATAGCAACGAGCGTAGGCTTCACACATGCCCCGCCACGCATCCATCACTGTCGGAAACTATGCGTACACAGCACAAGATGCACGTGGCACCCTCGAAGAACTGAATGATATTTGGGGCCACTACACACATGCATCAACTATCCCTGAAGGCTGGCTAGCAGGTGCACGTGGTTATCTCGCTGAGATGTCATCACTTGCGGGTACCACATTGCCGTCACTCGAAAATGTTGACTCAGCATTTGCCGCAGTGCATACATCTGTCATGGAGAAATACGACGATCTCACTGAACCACAGATTGAGTCATTGCTTGCCGCTATGTGGCGCTTCTTTCCCACAATGCGTTCTTTAGAAATTGAGCACATCGGCACCGTTGCACATTTACATGCTTCAAAAGGATTACCGAAGAAGCCGATCGATTCAGCGGTGATTGGCTGGAATGGGGTTCAAGGTGATGTGCAGTCGTGGCGCGTAGGGCACGGGCGTCCGTGGCAAGCATTGTGCATTTGGTCAACCGATGCAATTGACACTTTGCGCGCCGAAGGTCATCCGATTAGTCCAGGGTTTGCCGGCGAGAACATCACAGTCTCTGGTATTCCATCTGCCGCATTTCGTCCTGGTGCACATTTTCGTATTGGCACCGTGCGTGGTTTTCTCACTTCGTACGCAATCCCTTGCAAACAAAACAACGATTGGTTTGCGAACAAAGATTTCAAACGCATGAGTCACGAACGCGGCGATGAATGTCGGCTCTACGCAATGGTCACAACGTGTGGGACCATTGGTGTTGGCGACACGTTTGAGTTGTTCACAGATCGCTAGATCGCAGGAATCAACCGCGACATTTCGCTGAATCTGGCAGTTTCATACGGCGTGCTACATGGCGAACCTTGGGCCCACCACAAGTGGGGGTCTTCACTGAGTTCCACAATCATCGAAGCCGTGGTTGCTTCAACTACCTCACCATCATCAGTGGCATGCATACACACAGTCCAGCCATCATCTCCGCCCACATGAGATTGCAAGTGTTGTTGCAATAACTTGGTTGAGACTGAATCTGTGGCCAGTAACTCTCGCGAAGCGGACAAGCGCGGGTCGACTAACAGATGCACTGGCTGTTTGGGGTGACGATGAGCAG
>JBIKZT010000102.1:0-4578 GCA_044354565.1 Ilumatobacteraceae bacterium | reverse complement strand
GCGCGAAGGAGAACCTGGTTCACATAAAAATCGCGGTTGGGAACACATCACGGACACTGTCATGAGTGCACTTAATGAAAAACCAACTCGCGTTGTGTTTGTCCTGTGGGGCGCGCATGCCCGCAACAAGAAAACATTGATCACGCAGGCCCATCATGTAGTCATCGAAAGTGCGCACCCATCGCCATTATCTGCACATCGTGGATTCTTTGGAAGTAAGCCGTTCTCGCAAATCAATTCTGCACTGGAAGAGGCTGGGTTATCCCCCATTAAATGGGGTCAGTAGGGCCTGTCAGGCTGTTGCTGGTCGTTGTTGGGTGATGCAGTGGATTCCCCCACCGCCAATAGCCAAGATGCGACCAATGTCGAGGGGAACAGTGGATCGTCCAGGGAAGAATTCACTAATCATTTGCACCATGTCGTGGTCCGCTGCGTGTCCGCACACGGGAACTATTACAAATCCATTTCCAACATAGAAATTTAAGTACGGCACAACAATCCGTTCACCGTTGTGTTCGACAAAGGGCAATTCAGGGACAACGTCAACTTGAAGCAGTTCGCCATTCGCCGAACTGCTCGAGCGCGCAACTTTCTCGTTGATTGCCAAACGCACAAAATCTTCTTCTGATGAATCAGAACAACCCTGCAACAACACATGGCCGGGTCGTGTAAACGCTGCGACATTGTCGACATGGCCGTCAGTATCAAAATCAAGCGCTAAACCGTGTGGAAGCCACACCACAGACGAGACACCAAGTTCAGTACAAAGAATGTCTTGTATCTCTTTCTGCGACATCTTTGGATTTCGATTCGGATGCAACAGACATTGCATCGTCGTTATTAGTGTTCCAGTTCCATCAACATTGATGGAACCACCTTCAAGAACCATATTGATGGACGACACATCGTCACCAAAAACACTCGTTACATGCTGTGCAAATGCTGCATCGGCAGCGTGTGGTTTGAATTTATTTCCCCATCCGTTAAAAACAAAATCAAGACCAACGAGAGAACCATCGGGACGATGCACATAGATAGGGCCAGAATCACGTGCCCACGAATCATCAAGTGGCGATGCAGAAATACTGACTCCCGACCCACATAGTGAGTTGGCATGTTCAATGTATTTCGGATCAACAAACATTGTCACCGGTTCGAATTGAGCAATGGTGTTAGCTAATTCGGCAAATGCAGCTTCGGCCTCAACAAGATTCCCCTGCCAAATGTCGGCCCGGGCAGGCCAGCACATGATTGTCCCCTGATGTGCGGAGAACTCCGCAGGCATCATGTGACTATTCGACATTGCCGTCAAGACTGAGCAACGACCCATATAAATCCGGCCGGCGATCGCGAAAGAGACCCCATGATGTTCGCAATGCCTCAATGGTTGCAACATCGAACTCTGCTGAAATTACTTCCTCGGTATCACGACCAGCTTCTGCGACGATTTCTCCTGTGTAGTCGGCGATGAACGAGGAACCATAAAACGTGATCTCGGTAGTGGAACCTTTTTCATGTCCGACACGATTTGCCGCCATCACCGGAATGATGTTTGCTGCTGCATGGCCTTGCATCACGCGTTGCCAATGACGAGAAGAATCCCACGATGGGTCAGCAGGTTCACTTCCGATAGCCGTTGGGTAGATAATGCATTGCGCTCCAGCAAGAGCCATTGCGCGAGCAGCTTCGGGGAACCACTGATCCCAACAAATTCCTACACCGACTCTGCCGTGTTGCGTATTCCAAACTCGAAATCCGGTATCACCCGAACTAAAGAAATACTTCTCGGTGTAACCAGGGCCATCGGGAATGTGACTCTTGCGGTAAACACCCATTCTTGATCCGTCTGCATCAACCATCACCACTGTGTTAAACAAAGAATTTCCTGCACGTTCAAACACACTGAGTGGAAGTACAACGTTTAGTTCTTTTGCAAGTTCTTGAAAATGCGTGATGGTTGGATTGTCATCAAGGGGCAATGCACGCTTCAGATGCACTGCGTCTAAGTCCTTACAGAAATATTCGCTTTCGAATAATTCAGGAATAAGGATTATTCGAGAACCACCTGCTGCGGCCATGCGAACGTAATGTTCTGCCTTTGCCACATTGTCTGGGGTGTTCTCGGACATTGCCATTTGTATTGCTGCCAGTGAAAGTGTCACATCCCCACTCTAGGGATGTCTCACAGGCCTTCAAGTGTGGAACAATCCTCATATGGTCATTGCAGTCAAGCAGTCTGAAAAATCAAAGCAGACAGATATCAAGGTGGCCGAGAGCGCTGCTCGTGCCGTGCGCACCGTGGGCGTGGACCAGATGGCCCTCACCCGGGTTGCTGCTGATGCTGGTTTTTCTAGCGGAGCTATTTATGCCCGTTGCGACGACCGCTCCGAGTTAGTAGTGCTTGCCTGGGAAAAAAGTTTCTGGCCGATGCTCTCCGAAATTTTAACGCCACTGATTGACGCGGTGACCACTTCTAACACTCAAGAGATTGAGCGCATCAGCCAACTCTTTACTGCGGCAAGCGCAGCAGATGCAACTCCTGACTTGGGAAGTGCAATGGAAGTCATTATTGCCTCACGTCGTGATGAGGTAATCGCAGAAGTTGTACAACGAGATATAAACACCTTGCTTGACGATCGCGGCGTTGGTCCTTCCACAGACGGTGTACATCGCCAATCTGTTGTCTCTGCCATCAGCACACTCTTCGGAGCTTCACTTCTTAACTCTGCATACGATTTTACGGGGCGACATGCCATCGACCCCACTGGCTTGATGTATATGTTCACGCAAGCCGTCACGTCACCTAAGAAGCCGGCAAAGGCACCTCAACCGATAAAGAATGCGGAGCCATACAAATTTCCTACAACACATGATGATGTACGTGACGCTTTAATTGCAGCAAGTGAATACGTCATTGCGCGATCTGGAATTCACCGCGCAACTGTCTCTCGAATTGCGAGACGTGCAGGTGTCAGTGTTGGAGCCATTTATGGCTTGTACGAGAACAAAGACTCGCTTGTCAGCGATTGTTTGGAAGTACTTTTCCCGCCACAGAGCAAACGCGATGCAGACGACTGGGCACGCGTGTTCACTGCACCAGACCAACGTGCCGTAGTCACTGACATACTTGCCAACTACATGTCGCCTTCATATCAACAGTGGCGACGCTTCCGATTAGAAAGCATCATTGCTGCTCGTCATTCGCCTGCAATTGCTTCACAACTTTCCACTTATGCTGCTCAATCTCGTGAGACAATCCTTCGCGCATCTACAAAGGCCCCACGTAGTGCTCCAGTAGGCGAAACGACCGGCTTATCAGCACGTGCAAGCGTGCTCGGACTTTCCATTCTTGAGATAGTTGACCCCACCATTTGCACACTGGACTGGCGCTGGGTTCCTATTGGCCGAGACTATGTAGTCTCAGGTCATGCTCAATGAATTAGCAACGCAAGTCCGCAACGGGACAATCGACCCCGTTGACTTAGTGAAGGAAAGCTTGCGACGCATCGAGGCCGCAAGCGAACTAAACGCCGTTGTAGATCTCTACGCAGACGAGGCCTTGACCATTGCGCAAACTCATTCACGACAAGGATCTCTTGCCGGACTGCCACTTCTTGTGAAAGACATGGCTCGCGTGAAGGGCCATGTGACTACGGCTGGCTCGTTGCTATACAAAGATGCTGCACCAGATGCAGACGACGACATTGCCGTAGCGCGACTGCGTGCTGAAGGGGCAATCATTATCGGTCGAACGAATAGTCCCGAATTTGGCGGCACGGCGTTCACCTCGAACAAACTTTTTGGTGCAACGCGAAATCCGTGGAACACATCACAATCACCAGGTGGTTCTAGCGGTGGTTCATCTGCTGCACTTGCAGCCGGTCTCGCGCCACTTGCCACAACATCTGACGGTGGTGGAAGCGTTCGAGGTCCTGCCGCAGCAACAGGACTCGTTGGCTTGAAGCCAACTATGGGTGCTGTGGGCCGAAACTTTCTCCCGCGGTGGATTGAATTTTCTACGCAAGGGCCAGCGGCATCAACAGTAAAGGACGTCGAGATGCTCGCAGGAATCATGTACGGCGATGCCGTCGGTGACTTTCTTGCGGTTCCAAAGGCTGGCATCAATCTTGCGCCTCGCATGCCTCGCACTGTCTTGGCATGTCGCACCTTTCGCACCGACGTAGATCCAGACATTGAAGCGCAATACGAAAACATGTTGGAGGCGCTCGCTAAGAGTGGCGTAACAGTGAAGCGGATTGACTCGCCATCTAATAACGACGCCATCTGGAACTGGTTTATAATTTCCACTGCAGAACTCACACAGAGTCTGCGACATGAAGAGCACCGTTGGGATCAGCTAACTGACTACATTCAGTCCCAATTGCGATTTGGAAGCACCGTCACACTCGACCAATACATCGAGGCGCAACGTAAACGTCACGAAATCTCTGCGAAGTTTGATTCCTTGTTGGTTGACGATGCAGTAATCGTTGTTCCCACCGCTAATGCACGTAGTTGGCCTGCAGAAGGACCATTACCCACACACGCAGGGACCACCGAAGATCCAATGATTACGTT
>JBIKZT010000101.1:0-4588 GCA_044354565.1 Ilumatobacteraceae bacterium | reverse complement strand
GCGCGTGATGCGTTGTTCAAGCGATGTTTGCACTTGATTTTCAAGTTGCGATGAAGCGATTCTGTAAGCGCCCACACTCATAACGGTGGCGAGGATGAATACCAATACACCCGCGATCAGTGCAAAACGTGTGCGCAGATTCATGATGCCTTCACCGTATATCCCACACCACGAACGGTGTATACAACGCGACTTTCATTGTCTTCTTCAGTTTTTCGACGTAGGTATCCGATGTACACATCGAGTGATTTCGAGTTGGTTTCGAAGTTGTAGCCCCAGATGGCTTCGTAGATGGTTTCACGACTGATCACTGTGCCCGGTTGCTGCATGAGTAATTCAAGTAAATCAAATTCTGTTTTCGTGAGAATGATCTCGCGTTCACCACGATGAACTTCTCGGGACAAAGTATTGAGTGTGAGATCACCAACTCGCAAGACAGTTACAGATGATGCTGAAGCATTGCGTCGAAGCAGTGCACGACAACGTGCAAGTAGTTCGTCTACAACAAATGGTTTCACTAAGTAATCATCGGCACCTGCGTCGAGGCCAGCAACACGATCGCCAACTTCTACTCGTGCGGTAAGCAATAAAATTGGAACATCAATTCCGCGATGGCGTGCTTCTTTGCATACTGTGAGACCATCTGCAAACGGCATCATCACATCGAGCACAGCTAAATCAAAGCGTGATTTTGATAGTGCTTCGAGTGCAGCTTGGCCATCATTAACGGCGGTGACTTGATAATTCTCTAGTTCGAGCACCCGCTGGACGGCCTTACGAACAGAAGAGTCGTCCTCGGCAATTAGTACTTTTCGGGTGTCCATATGGACACGGTACCCAAGAAATACAAGGGTTTCCCGAACCTTGGGTGGATTCTTGGAATCCTCTTACCTTGTTCCTATTTGCTTCTTACATACGCCCGTGAAAGTGGAGCAAGCCAGGAACACCTGGTCTTACCCACACAAAGGAAAATACAAAATGAAATCAACATCACGTTTCACAAAGATTGCGGTGGCCTCCGGGCTCATCGTCGCGACAGGCGCATCTGTTCTCGGCATCACCGGATTTGCAAGTGCTCAAGTTGCACAACGCAGTGCAGCAGTAGTCGCTGTTGCCGAGCCAAGTGGTTCTGCTACCAACACAGGCCCATCAGTCCAAGCAACTCCAGAAGCTCCAGCAGCAGGTAACACAACTGCAGCTGCAGCACCATCGCTTGCCAGTGAAGATCACAAAGGCCCAGGCAAGGGAGCCGAGGCAGTAGCAACTGCTCTTGGAATCACTGTTGAAGAATTGAAGACTGAGTTGTCTAGCGGCAAGTCGATTGCAGATGTTGCGAGAGCAAAGAATGTTGACATCGCAAAGGTGATCGCAGCAATGACTGCACAGATGAAAGCTCATCTGGATGAAGAAGTTGCATCTGGCAAACACACTCAAGCAGAGGCTGACGCCAAGCTTGCAGAGTTCACTGCTCGTGCCACCGAGATGGTGAACAAAGCTGGCGGTCCAAAAGCTGGACAAAAAGGTGGACCTGGCGGCAAGCACGGTAAAGGTGGATTCGTTACGGATGCATTAGCCACAGTCTTGAAGACAACTTCAACTGATCTGCACACTCAATTGCGTTCCGGCAAGTCAATCGCTGATGTAGCGACAGCACAGAACGTTGACATTGCAGATGTGAAGGCCGTTTTGACATCCGACTTCAAGGCTCACCTTGCTGAGGAAGTTACATCTGGCGAGCACACACAAGCAGAAGCTGATGCAAAGCTTGCAGAGTTCACCGCGAATCTCGACACCATGGTGAATCGTGTTGGCCCTGCTGGCGGCAAAGAAGGTCGTGGTCACGGACCACGTGGCGGACGTGAAGGTGCACCTGCGGGAATGCCTGGAGCACAGAACACTTCAGCTCGCGCATAACCAACGCCACCATTTGGTGGAGACACGAATAATTACATCTCCCCTAGAAATAGTCGGAGTTCAGGGAAACTTGAACTCCGACTTTTCTTTGTATTGACCGATCAGTGATTGGACAGGGAAGTTAGTGAATGGATTGATTAATTGTGACAGCGCGATCAAAACCGTTCTCTGCAAAGCGCTGACGTAAGCGCGCATCGGTACACACAATCTCAATATCTCCACCAGCTGCACGTGCTCGCCCTGCGGCTCCAAGAATGAGGCCAAGTGCCGCATCTTCAATAACACCTGTTCCATCTATATCGACGGCAACAACATGGCCAGCGTCATCTGTGACGAGTCGGGAAAGAGCATCGTTGAAACGGGGGAGAGATCCAAGTTCGATGTCGCCAGAGACCATGAGTACTTGCTTCTGGGCAATTGCAGCACGGCGCAGGGTCATCTCCATATAGCAAACGATAGTGGGCAATTACTCCAGCACCATCTGGGGTTCAAGCATCATGGTCACTGTGGCGCGCAATGGAAGCGGTGAGAACCAAGCCTTAATAGACGTTGGTTGGAATGTCTTGTGCACTGTGACTGAAACAAACTGCTGGTCTGGGCTAATGACAACAGTGGCTGTGGTGCCGAGGGATTGAGCAAAGTCTTGTGCCGAGGTAATGGGCGAGCCTGATGTTGAGGCGGTACGTGCAGCGTCTCGTGCGATGTCGTGAAGGTGAAGCACCTGGAGACACGACGCGGTGGTTACCACAATGAGGTACAAACACAAAACAATGAGCGGGCTAATGAGAGCAAACTCCACCGTTGCTTGCCCCGCACAGTTACGGCGTGGGCGTTGAAGCACGATTCAGAATGTCGTTAAACACGGAGTCAAATAGTGAGCCGATCTTTCCGCCACCACCTCCGGTAGTTGCCCAGGCGATCACTAGCAGGGCGATGATTGCCGCCACTAGCAGAATGAGCGCGTATTCAGTAGTGGCTTGTCCACGATCTTTGTCAGTGTGAAAAGTAAACATGTATTCCTTATGTTGCAGACGACAAGGGAAGCGACATTTTGTGAAGTTGTGACACAACAAATGGTGCAACAGCTAAAAGAAAGAAAGAAGGAAGTATGAAAAAGACAGTGGGAAATGTAAGACGCACGGGAAGCTCTTGCACGCGACACTCGATAAGACGCCGTTGTTCTGTTCTTGTTTCCATTGATAGTTGATGAATGGTGCCGAGTACTGGGAGTCCGTCGAGTGATGCCTGTACCAAGATGGTGGCCAAAGTGCTACCAACGGCATCATTACCTTCACGTAGTGGCTGAAGAGCATCTGTCAGGCTCTCGCCATTCGAGAGATGGTTCGCAATGGTTGCCCCTAGTTCGTTGCACTCTGCACTTCGAAGACACGCCTCGGTAATGCTGCACCCAGACCGTAGTAACACACATATGTGGTGACTCAATTCGATGGCCGGTGAATGCGGAAGATGGAGAGATGTATTTAGTAGGTGTTTTGCCCAGGCTCGCCCACAGAAGTTAAGCAGCACGCCGAATGCCACGAGGTATATCAAAGGTGGCGCAAACAGTTGATTTCGAATATCTGGTTGGAGCAGAAGAGTAAGAAGCAGAACAACAACTGGAAGCCACGATAAGACGCGAATTGTTATGCGAGCCTGTGATGAAGCCACATTTGCTACAGACTCACTATGTTGCTGTTCTCGAAGTATGTGGGCAGCGTGATCGAGTGCGGCGGGAATGAAGTACCCATCGACAATGCTGGAACGCAGTAGTTGAATAATGAGTGTCTGATGCTCGACCAGTTCTGACGTGAAGACCATTGGGCAATAGTGCGGATGCAGTTGTGCGAGTGCATCTTGTGCCAATACACCGCTACGAGTAGCTCGCGACAACGCCTCACATAATGCAATGTCGTCGTTTACAACGAGGGCGGCAGATGGCACCGGTGGTGACGGTAGTTGTGGCGACGAATTAGAAGTGTTGAATCGTTTCGTGGTGCACTTACGGTCGAAGAATTGAAATGACCGCGGTGCAAGATACTGCAGACACGCGAGAGTCATTGAGGCGGTACACAGCGTTACCAACACTTATGCCGCCTTGTACAGATGCTCTGCGGCACCTAGTGGTTGCAACTGAATAATGTCGCAGATGCGTCGACGGTGAGACGAAGTGTGTTCAACGTGAATAACAGCGTCAATGGCACTGTGAATGATTTGTAGAGATTGCCGAGAAGACCATTGTGGCGAATCTCGGAGGACCAACGCCGATAAACGCGAGATGGTCTCACTGGCAGATGATGAATGCACTGTGGACCAGCAACCACGGTGTCCGGAGGACAAAGCCAACAGCATGTCGATCACTTCTGCTCCACGGACTTCGCCGACGATGAGGCGATCTGGTCGTAACCGTAATGACGTACGTACCAGTGATTGCATACTGATTTCACCGTTGCCTTCTTGATTGGGCTGACGCGTTTGTAGGGCCACTACATGTGAGTGGGCGAAGCGCAACTCGTTGGTGTCTTCCACACACACGATGCGCTCGTGTGGGGAAAAGAACTGTGATGCTGAAGAAAGTAGTGATGTCTTACCGGACGATGTTGCGCCACTGATCACGATGTTTGCACGAGTTGTAATTAGTTGCTTAACAATGTCTGTGGCAGCCGCAGGACCAAAA
>JBIKZT010000100.1:0-4647 GCA_044354565.1 Ilumatobacteraceae bacterium | reverse complement strand
CGCACATTCACTTCGGGGAATGAACCGAAGTATGGAATAGCTGGCGTTCCTGGAAAAGAGATATTGCGCATTGAGAATGGGATCAGACCAACCCATGCGTCTCCATCAAAAGTGTCCACTTCGAGGCCTGCTGGCAATAACGCCTGTACCACTGCTGGTTCATAACGCCAGTGAACATAGGCAAGCTCTTGCCACTGCTGTCTCATTATTGGTCGTTTCACCGGTGCTGGACAGAAATCCTTCATGCCTCATACCTTATGAACAATTCCTATAAGTCGGAATGGAATCCTTGTCACGGTGGTTAGATGACTGTATGGCCCGTTACGTGACAACTATTCCTTCTTCAAAATCCCCAGCCGAGGCATTCGCATATATGTCTGACTTACGCAACTTTGCAGAATGGGACAAAGGAATCATTCGCGTGGAACAAATCACGGGTGACGGTGCCGGGCTTGGCACAGTTTTTGATATCACGGTGAAAGGTATCGGCGGACAGAATTCTGTCTTGCGCTACGAGACAACTGAATTTGATTCCCCTACCAATGTGTTGGTGAAGGGTAAGAACTGGATGTTCACGTCTATTGATCGTGTCACCATTACGCCCACCGCTACAGGCTGTGATGTCACTTATGACGCTGTACTTACAGCAAACCTGATTGTGTGGCCGATGAACATCATGCTCGGTCGCATCTTTGACAAAGTTGGGGACGTTGCTACTCGTGGTTTGAAAAAGGTTCTCGCCTAAGGGCAACCGAGACCGTGCAAGTTTGCACACTCTCTACACAACCATGCTTTGCCGTCTGTCGTGCTCCACGCAGTTGCAAAAGGCGAGCCGCATGACATGCAGTCATGTTTTTCGTTTAGTTCTGGCCGAACTTGAAACTGTGGAACCTCGTCATCGGACATGACACAACAATAGTGATACTCGGCTAACTGTGACTATCGTGGCTCATATGACATTGCGATTCGCTTCCAAGAACGGCCGAGCACAACTAGTAGTCGGCCCCAACAACAACCTCGTCGACCTTGCTGAAGTGAGTGGTGGTCGATTTGATTCAGACCCCATCAAGGCATTCCCACGTTGGAGTGAACTCCGCGAATTCGCCACGACCATCACCGATGGTGGAACGCCTGCCAATGTCGACGAACTTGATGCACCATCACCCTGGCCACTGCAGGTGTTCGCCATCGGTTTGAATTACAGATCCCATGCAGAAGAAAGTGGAATGGGCCTTCCTGCTGTGCCACTTACCTTCACAAAATTCACGTCATGTATCGCAGCCCCGAACGCAGACATTCCCATCGATGCGCCAATGGTGGACTGGGAAGTTGAACTTGTCGTGGTGATGAGCAGCGGTGGCCGCAACATCAAGAAAGCAGATGCCTGGAAACACATCGCTGGAATCAGCGTTGGTCAGGACATTTCAGATCGTGCATTGCAATTCGCTGCACAACCTCCCCACTTTGATCTTGGTAAGAGCAAAAAGAATTACGGACCTTTCGGGCCATGGCTTGTTGACGCCGCAGAAGTTGCAGACCGTGATGCACTTCGTATGACATGCACACTGAACGGTGAGGAGGTACAAAACACTCTCACTGATGATCTTGTTTTCAATGTAGGCGACATCGTTGAATACTTGTCAGGAATAGTGGAACTACTTCCCGGTGATGTGATCTTCACAGGAACTCCTGGTGGAGTTGGTGTGTCACGTAAACCAGCTGTCTTTCTAAAGCCAGGTGATGTATTGGTGTCAACTATTGAAGGTATTGGCACTACTACAAACAAGTGCACTCAGGGTTAAGGAAAACCTATTCCGAGATAAATGGTGCAATCATCTCATTGCACCATTGCCATAGATTTTCTCGAGCATCACGTGTGTCTTTGCGGCGCGTTGATGGAAGTTTGTGAGTTGGTCTCACTTCTCTATCGGACCAGAATGATCCACTTGCACCAGGAATAACTGTGACGGCTGCCAACCACGCAATCGTGTCTGCACCTTCAGCAACTGTGCGCAATATTGGTCGGGTTATCTGACGGAAACGCGGAATGGAATCTTGCACTCCTGGAGTATCTGCCCAACCTGGGTGCATACAAGCAAACTGCACTGACGGCTCCTGTTTGGCCCATAGTTCATTCAATGTCACTTGAGCACGCTTTGCAATTGCGTATTGCTTTGTACCGTTGTAATTGTCTGAGCGCATTTCGAGTGTTCGGCCGTGTCCAACCATTGGTAGTTCTGCCGAATACATACCACCCGAAGAGACGGTTACAACGCGCCCTTGTGCTGCGCGTAAGTTCGGCATCAACACAGTTGTCAGAAGGTGTGGTCCAACTACATGTGAGGCAACTGTCTGTTCAAGGCCTTGCGGTGATTCTTCTCGTGAATTAAGGAGTGCACCAGCATTGTGTACAAGCGCGGAAATTTGTGGGAAGCGCGTTGCAATTTCCCTTGCTGCCATTCCAACAGAATGAAGATCACCCATTTCGGCAACCACACATACAGGGTCGGGTCCCGTGCAGATTTCACGAACAGATGCAATGACGTCTTCACACTTTTCTTTGTTACGAGCAACTAAAACCAACTGCGCACCAGTTGGAGCAAGAATACGAACACACTCTTTACCGAGACCAGATGTTGGCCCTGTTATCACAATCACTTTGCCTGTCAGGCCAAAACTAGACACGTTCTCCCAATGGTTGATGCGGGAACGCACGAGAAAACCTATGCGAGAGAACCCCGGCACAATCGCGGTATCCAATAGTGAACTCACAAAATTACTCATCATTTACATTCCTTGTACAAGCATTACCGCAGCGAAGACGCCACACATTGTCCATGCAATTGTGCGAGGCCAGTTTGTTTGAACAAGTTCGCGCCCCACTTGTGCATCTGGAGCAGCAACCATGCGCGCGTGTCGTGGCACCGACAAGAAGATGGTGCACAGCAGAGCAACCGCCAAGAATGCACCATTGACCCAAGTGAGCCACCACGAGACTCCCGAGGGTGTATTTGCCCACAAGAGCAATGTAGTTACGCCTTCAACTGCCATTGGTGGACCCACCACAAAACCAGTCCATCGCTGATGTTTCTCGGCAACTTGTGTCGCGCTCTCTATTGGCACAACTGCAAGCAGCGGATAATGCACTAACTGCACAAACCAAATGACTCCCACCATGATGCACGTTGAAACAAGGTGAAATACAAGAACTAGATCATCCATGTCAGAGTCCGTATTCCGAAATGAGTACAGGACGAGACTCATCAATAGATTTATGCGCAGCCGCACCGATAACAACTGACCACAATCCATCAGCAACAGTTACTTCAGGTGGGGTGTTGTTGAGAACCGCATCAACGAATCGTTTGCACTCAATGAAACTGGCGCCGAAGTGAAAACCCATATGTGCAATGTCTGGGTCGGTAGGAACGTCAATTTCTTGTACAGACCGTGAGTCACGATTGCCTATAAAAATCTTTCCATTGCCGGGGATGTAGGCATCGAGTTTCCCCCTATCTCCCACCACAGTGATCTCTTGCTCGTGTTGGCCACCTTCAGCAAACATTGAAAGGTCGAGCATGGTACGTACGCCATTCGCGTATTCAACAATCACATAAGCATTGTCAAGGATGTCGCTTTGTTCACCGTCGTACACCTCATCGAGATGATTCACGTCTTGACCACCACTTGCCATCACTCGCACTGGTCGTGAACCCACAGCAAGATTCATCAGATCAAAAAAGTGACAACACTTCTCGACGAGTGTGCCACCTGTGTTACGAGAGAAACGATTCCAGTTATCCACTTTGATCAAGAACGGAAAACGATGTTCACGAATGGACATCATCTTCATGTTGCCGATGATTCCGCTGCGAAGTTCTTGCAACAAACCTGCAATAGGTGCCATGTACCGATACTCAAGACCAACCCAGGTGATGGCTGAGCGCAACTGCTGGGCTTGAACAACGGAGATGCAATCCTCCACGGTGGTGCACATCGGTTTCTCCACCAACACCGGAATATTCGTCGACAAAATATCATCGAGTATCGATTTGTGCGTGTAGTTCGGCGACGCAACCAACACGGCATCAACTAAACCACTTGCGAGTAAATCCTCATGCGAAGTGAATTGGGTGACGCTGTTGGCTCGATCCCCCAATGTCTTTGTAGCCCAACGCAACGGCTCTTCGTTCGGGTCGCTCACAGCAGTAATGGCCACCGAATCAAGCCCCATGAGATTGCGCAAATGCTCGCACCCCATCATTCCGGTGCCAATAAGTCCCACGCGCAAATCAGACATAACCCAAGCCTACGAGGTGATTATTTGCCTTCGCCTCAACGGCTACTAGTGTTTCCAGTTATTGCTTCGGGGGGAGCACTACCTAGGGGGAATCTCATGGCCATCGTTGATCTGCTCACATCCGGACTCGGATTACTTGCATCTGAAAAAGACATCACACCGCAGTGGGTCGAAGGCGTGCTCCGCGGAAGTGGAAGCCTTGAAGACAGCGTCACTGTTACTGGCGTGACTACAGAACGCATCGGTGAAGGTGTCGGAATTCTCAGTATTTTGCAACGCGTCAAGCCCACATATTCAGCCGCCACAAAGGCACCAACTTCATTTGTGGTGAAGTACCCCACCGATGA
>JBIKZT010000099.1:0-4678 GCA_044354565.1 Ilumatobacteraceae bacterium | reverse complement strand
TTGGTAAACACAGCTACATCGAACAAAATCCCATTCACACGACCCATAACAAGACCATGCGATGACACTTCCATCACAATGTGCGTTCCGCCCGAATCAACAAACTCACGCAACTGATGTTGTAGATCAATCGCTTCTGGCGTCGTACGCTCCCCTGTCAACGTGCCTATGACTAATGCAGTGACTCCGTGAGCTTTAAGAATTTCACCGAGAATGCATGCAGTGGATGTTTTGCCGTTGGTTCCTGTAATGCCGGTCATTTTCAGTTCACGAGAAGGATGGCCAAATGTCGCGCTTGCAACACTTCCTAGAACGTCCCTGACAGATGTCACAACAACCTGAGTGACATGACCAGGAACATTGGGTTGAACAGTGTCGACCAAAAGTGCGCTCGCACCGCTACGAATCGCTTGCTCGACGAATGCGTGCCCATCGGCAAACTGTCCGCGAACGCAACAGAACAGATCACCTTGTTTCACTGCGCGAGAATCTTGAGTGATTCCTGTTATGACGACGTCAGAGGCGCCAATCAATTCAGCGGAGATTCCAGCCTCTTGAACAATGGTTGTCAAAGATACGGAAGAGCACGAATACCGAGACACAAGAACCTCTTAGTGTCCTGCTGGCGCAGCGCCTGCCTTGCATCCGGTACCTGCACCGGTTGCTTCAATACCCAACTCATGCATCACTGCTGGAACCAATCGTGCAAACACAGGAGCTGCAGCAGTACCACCGAAGCGGTCGCGCGACTGTGCGTCGGGTTCGTCAATGCTGACAAGAATCGTTACCTCAGGTGAAGATGCAGGAAAGAACCCTGCAAAAGACGCAAAGTACTTACGCCCACCAGCATCTGTTTGATACGTACCGTTTGATTGCACTTTGTATCCAGTGCCAGTCTTGCCAGCAATCTCCATGCCTTTAACTTGAGCCTGTTCACCAGTTCCCGTGCACACCACATCACGCAACATGCTTTGCATCGTGGCTGCAGTTTCTGGCTTCAACACCTGTCGAGTTGTGGAGCCCTTCACTTCCCGACGAATTCCTGATTTATCGATAGTGGCACTGACCAGTTTTGGTGCGATATATGTACCGTTGTTAGCCACAGTGTTCACACCAGCAATCATCTGTAATGGCGTCACTGCTAATCCGTAGCCATACGACACGGTGAATTTTTCTGTACCGCGCCATTTGTTGGCATCGCGCAAAATGCCGCGACTCTCGCCTGGATAGTTCAAGCCAGTTCTTTTACCGAAACCAAAGGCGGACAAATAATCATGCAGCGTTGACGTCTTCACTGTTTGAGCAGTCATAATCGTGCCGATGTTTGAGCTCTCCGAAACAATGGAACGAACACTCATGTCTATGACTCCGTGCGGCCATGCATCACGAATCAGAAACTTGTCAACTTCAATGGCGCCTGGAACTTTTAACACCGTATCTGCGTTTACGGTTCCCTCGTTCAAGGCTGCGCTCACGCTAAAAACTTTTGCAACAGAACCAGGCTCGTATGCTTCCACGGCGGCGAAGTTGCCGGTTGCCATAACAACCGCACCAGCAGAATCACGACGCACGTTAGACATGGCATAAATTTCACCTGTACGACTGTTCATCACGATCGCTGTACCGCCCTTGGCATTGAGCCGTCCAACGCGCTCCATCAAGACAGAATCTGTTTGAAACTGAATGTTCTTATCAACCGTCAACACAATGTCATCACCAGGAACTGGTGCGACAATGGTCTGATTGCTACCTGCGATAGCGCCACCCTTTTTTGAAACTTCGCGCTGCAAACGGCCATCGAGCCCAGTCAAACTCTTATTGAATTGCTTCTCAAGTCCGCTTGTGCCGACCCCGTCAGGATCTGTACGACCAATAATTGCTCCCGCAACGCCACCTTCAACTTGACGAGATGGTTCGGTATACGAATACACGCCCTTGAGTCCCAGCCCCAGAAGCGCTTGTGCTGCTGGCTCGTCCAATTGGCGGGCTATGTAATGAAACTTTTCACCTGGAGCAGACAAAGCTGTGAGAAGTTTTGCTTCTTGTTCTGGTGTGTATCCCAAAGCAACAGCAAGAGTGCGTGCCGTACCCGGAAAGTCTTCAATGTCTCGTGGGTCTGCGAACACTGTGCTACTCGGTATCGAGAGAGCAAGCTCATTTCCATTTCGATCGAAAATCACGCCTCGTGCTGCACGCACTGTACTTATGCGTGTGCGTTGATCGAGACTGGCGACGAGATAATCACCACGCATTTTTGTTTGTACGAGCACTACTCGAGCAGCCGCAATGAGCAACAAGGAAGTGAGTAAAACAAAGGCCACTCCAAGTCGTCGCTTAACCGCTTGATGAGCGGCCGCCGACGTCACTTTTCCTTCTTTTAGGCCCGCTGGGATCTCACCTGAAATGAAAACCTTTAATGCAATCCAGAGTTCAAGAGCTCGAGATTGAAATGGAGACGGAGCTGTTGGTTGTTGGCGAATCGTGCGAGAGGATTGATGAGTTGCCGCACGACGAGTAGCCGCGGTGCTTTCAGAAGAACGTGACCGAGTACGAGATTCGCTTGGACGAGTAGATGCTCGCTGAGAAGTTTGCGACCTAGAGCGGTTAGCAGATGAAGACCGTTGCGTTGGACTGCCGTGAGAACGACTACCGCGTTGGATTCCTTCGGCACGACTCACGGGTTACCCACCACAACTGCTTTTAGGCGACCAAACTTGTCGAGAGGTGACTCTGAATGAGTAGTCATATCTGCATCGATCTTGCCCACTGTTGCGGCTACTTCAGCCGCAATGCTCGCCGGAATATTGACAGTCTTTGTTGCCATTGCTGGAACAAGGCCGATTGCTCGCGCCTCTTTCATTAGGTGTCCAGGAGACTGAAGTTGAGCACGGTCAGCGCGAAGTTCTTCGAAGTGTGCGCGAGCGCGGTACACATCTGAATTCAAACGATCAAGACGCATTTGCTGCTGAGCCATGGCTACATTCAGAGTCACAATGGCCAACATGGCGAACAAGCCACAGACGGCGACGACAGCAATTTTCCAGTGCGTAAATCCGGTCTCTGGGACAAGCGTCAGAAGTGGTTGCTGGGACTCTGCCTCACGTGGACGGCGCTGCGTCGTTGGTCGTACTGCAACAGCCATGACTACTTCGCTTCGCTTTCATGCAGTTTTTCAACAACTCGTAGTCGAGCAGATGTAGAACGAGGATTGCTCGTGCGCTCAGCTGTACTTGCATCACGCGAAGCACGAATGCGACGCACTGATCGCAACGCGCCACAAGCACAAGGCAGATGTGAAGGACACGAACAGTTTCCAGTTTCTGCTGTTCGCATCACTGACTTCACAATTCGATCTTCACCAGAGTGATATGTCAACACTGCAAGACGAGCCCCAGGCGCAAGCGCCGCAATCGTGGCATGCAATGCATCGGGAAGAATTGCCAGTTCAGAGTTGACTTCAATACGAATAGCCTGAAATGAGCGCTTCGCAGGATGACCGCCGCGACGACGAGCCGGCGCTGGAATCGCTGCACTCACCACATCGCTCAAATGCATTGTGGAACGAATGGGTCGGGCAGCAAAAATCGCATGAGCAATGCGATGCGCATGACGCTCATCGGCATTTCGACGCAACATCTTTGTCAACTCGATCACGTCGTACTCATTGACGATGTTGTCTGCGCTGAAGGATTGCGACTGATCCATTCGCATATCGAGCGGCGCATCAAAGCGATACGAAAAGCCACGCTCTGCAACATCAAATTGTGGCGAGGAAACACCGAGGTCGAAGAGGGCACCGGCCAACGAACCAATACCCTCCTCGGCCACGATGGAAGCGACCGAGTCAAAACGGGCGCGTCGGAGGGTCACGCGCTCGCCATAACCGGAAGTTGTCAGAAGTTGTGACGCAGCAGAAAGCGCCATGTCGTCTTGGTCAATTCCAAGGAGACGCAAATGTGGATGCCGCTCTAGAAGCGCAGCACTGTGGCCCGCTCCACCCAAAGTGGCGTCAAGAAAGACGCCTTCGTGTGTGTCAGCAAAGACTTCACAGATTTCATGCAACATCACAGAGACGTGCTCGAAAGCCCCACTCATGACTGCACCTGAAGAACAAGTGTCGGCCCATGGCAGCCCCCCGGACAGCAAATGCCGCCCGGATGTATCCCCGGTGCGTGCGCGATGGTAGCGGGCGGAGTTGGAGCTATCCACCGTGCCATCCGGGAGACTGCCAAAGGCCGACGACCATTGGCTGATTGAAGAAACGTGCGAAGCATTGACGATCACGCGCCCGCTCCAGCGATTTGTTCGGTGCCCACACTGATGTTGCGTTCATGACGAACGGGCTCCCAAATTTCGATGCGATCGAACGAACCAGCAACGACCACTTTTTCGCCGAGGACTACTCCGGCATACGAACGCAATTTTTCATCGATATTGATTCGGCCCTGCGCGTCAATGGTGACCTCGATGGTGTTCGCAGCAAGAGCGCGTCGTTCATTGAGCGACATCTCACCATTGCGAACCTTCTCCAGCATCTCTTGAGCAACTTGTTCAAATGCTTCGGCGGTCAGAACATCAATGCACTTATCGCGACCAAAGGCCAGATAGCAGCGTGGCTCGAGACGGGGACGAAATGCAGCAGGAAGCGCGAGACGACCCTTGGGGTCGAGCTGTCGCT
>JBIKZT010000033.1:0-13122 GCA_044354565.1 Ilumatobacteraceae bacterium | reverse complement strand
CGATGCACCAAATTTTCGTCAAATACATTGCGTTCGAGGCGCGCTTGAAAGGTGCCGCCAGGCCCAGATGACGTGAGCTCACGAATCTTCATCGCTCCGGTACGGCTGGCTTCCAGGCACTCGTACGCGTGCAGGATGTAATCCTGCTCCTCTTGCAACTCTGGGTGCTGCTGGGTCATAGACACCAATTCGCTTTCCACGCTGACGACCCGTTTTCGGGGTCTAGACATGCTATCGGGGTACACATATTCATTACTCGTCGCCCCGATAGGGCCTGCTGACTGCACATTTTGCACAGCTTTCGTCAGACTCCTGACCCCATTTCATTTACGAAAGCAGAGACATGAGCCGTCAATTACGCACCCTGCCATTTGCCCTCGCCGCCGGCCTTGTCCTCAGTGGGTTCGCGGGTTTCATCTCACGACCCCCTATAGCCATGGCAGCAGGTGACGGCACAGGTTCCACCGTGGGCGACAACATCGAAGCCATGGTGCGCTATGACGCACCTCCAACTGCGGGCAGTGCCGAACAATGTTCGTGGCGTGTCGTCACAAGCATCACACCGACCCCAGGGCCACGCACGGGCGCAATCGTGATACGAAACCGCAACGGCGTATTAGAGACGCTGTATGCACGCGTGTGTGGCCCCACTACTAGTTCGTATCACTGGATTGCCGACTCCGTGTCACCCCGCATTGCCGAACACTCTCAAAGTCGGGTGTCGCGATTGGTGAATATGTTGCTCACAAAAACGGCACCTCCCGCAGACAAGATGGTGGTCAATGTTGGAACCTGGTTTTGGGTCCCGCGCGCCGTGTGGAAGCCCATCAGCGTCACGGCCTATATCCCTACGTCTGCTGGCCCCATCAGTGTGACAACCACAGCAACTCCGAAGAACCTCACGTACTCACCAGGTGATGGAAACGACACAGTGACGTGCGCAGGTCCGGGACGCCCATGGACAACTGCCCTGGGAGACACTGCTGACTCCCCGTGTATGTACACCTATAGCACTAGTTCTCGCACCCGCTCACGCACCACTTTTCGAGCGCAAATGAGCATCAAATGGGCCGTTACGTGGCGCTCCAGCCTGGGCATCGGCGGCTCTCTTCCCAGTATTCGTACTGGCATGGGACTCGACGCGTATGTGCGTGAACTCCAAGCATTGTCGCGGTGACCCTTTCAGGCAATAACCTCGTGCGGTACCCCTGAAAGGCCCACGATGAACGACGACAAAGATCGCTTCCTACTTGACCGCCGCTACACAGCAGCATTCGACAACCTTGACGACTCTGCTCTTGGAACTCTCGCCCTTGCACTTGAAGGCGACCTTCGTGATGGATTTGCACAGATTGTTGGCCTACCAGCAGATGCGTATGAGAATCCAGGATCACTTGGTGTTGAAGTGCGAAATGGAATCGCCAAGCGTCGTGTGGCGCATGACGCTGGAGTTGTTCTCGCTGAACCATGCACACAGTGGACAATCGACAAATTGGGAGAATCGTCAGAAGATCCAACTCTCGAAGAACTGCACGCAGTACTTCCTGAAGCAATCACCGAATACGGTCTTGATGCAGTACGTCTGATGGTCATTCAGTATTCGCGTTCACTAAAAGGATTTCGTCAACTTGTTGCAAGCGACGAACGATTTGCACCATCTGGGCCTGCGCCAATAACTGCGTTACGTGAAGTGGACGAGGCTGCACAAGCCGCAAAACGTGAAGCACGTAAAGCGCGCAAGGCTGAAGAAAAAGCCGCCAAGGCTAAACAGCAAGGTAAGCGCCGCTAATTAAAACTGTGGCTACGCCGTAGCTAATGGTGCCGGCGCAACTGGTTTAGTTGTTTCCAACTGAGTCTTCTCAGCTAGCAACTCACTTTCATATCGCTCAAGCGTTCCTAGAGCCATTGCCGCTGCAAGTTCAATTCGAAATTGCACCTCTGTTGCGTGGCCATCGCCATAACCGAGACCAGCAGGTTTGCCTGTATTCATTGCAAAAATAGTCATGCCGCCATCCATGTGTGAACAGCTCATCATTTTGTCGAATTTCCATTCGTGTGTGCGCTTTGTTCCCGCGAACATGATGCGCGTATTTGTGATGAGCGCATTTCCCGAATCAGTGACATCGATGGATTCTTCACCCGGAATGATCTGACCACCTGTGCGACCAGTGTTGATGCGCACACGACCAAAAACCGGAAATGACACGCCTCCGTATCCGCCGCTATAGCGAGTAGGCGCTTTCACAACCTCGAGATACATCACTCCCTGCAATTGCGCAATCGCATACTCGTCGGATTTCAACATGAACCCGTAATCACCGTTATCGACGAAATGGTCTCGTTCTTTTCCAGCAGCGCAATCACGAACAACTGTCAGCATCTCTTCGATTGCAGCAGAGTCCTTGGTCCAATTTGCTAACTCTTGCCCATATCGCTGATTTGCTTTGGCTAATGCCTTGTTGGCTGCACGTTGCTTAATGGCACTAAAAATTCCCATACACGCACCCTACGACTCGGGTGTGCCTTCCGAGAGCCAGTGCTATTGAAAAGTGAGAGCGTCGCCCAAGGCAACTCGACCAGGAGTGAGAATTCGTGCGTACACACCAACGGCTTGATTCAGATCGCGAACAACGTGACGCAAAATTGCACGATCTTCAGGCAATTCATCATTGATTTTGCGCGTGATCATGATGCACCGTGGGCATGGGTCGAGAAATTCAATGACTGCCGACCCCAAAGATGCCGTGGTGCCTTTCCATGAAAACTCAACATGACCAGTCTCATTTTCAGTATGGATCACAATGCTTGGTCGAAAGCGCAGAACATCAATCTGTGACTCTGGAACCGCATCGTTCAGTGCTTGAAGTGCAGAAGTTGTCATCACAAGCAATGGCCAACAATCATGGTGTGTGCCTGGAGGCGATTCAAACTCTGCAACTTCCGGAGGGAACGCACTGAAATCTGGCAGAGGCTCTTCTGCTTCGCGCCCAAACATGCCACGCAGTTCTTCCATCATGTCAGCAGAATCTGCTGGACCACGACGGAAATGTTCGAGCGATCCATCAGTTGGTAACGATTCCAATGTCACTGAATGCTGAAGCGATGCGCTGAGTAACTGCGACACATTTGGTGCGGTACTGAGCACTTCGGTGCCGTCTGGAAATGTAATCACTACATGTTCAGAGCCATCACCAATGGGGCGTGCGCTGAACTGCATGAGTCCGCCAATTTTCTTTGCTCCGCGAATGCCGCCACGTTCATTATCTCGAATCGCCCAATGGCGATCGCCCACGATGCCGAGTGGCGAAAGATTGACCGACTCAACCGAGACACCCACCATTGACTTGACGGGATATGTCCATAGTTGAGAAATATGCATGTCTACCTTTAGCTGTAGTACGGATTCGCTCCGCTTGCGTGATCTGTAATGTCGCGAACTTTAAGAACGCCAGGAACTTGTTCAACAAGAGTTGTTTGCACGCCATCGAGCATTGTCATCTTGCTCATGGAACAACCGTGGCACCCGCCACCCATGGTGAGGTATGCAACACCTTCGGTGTCATGGCCCACGAAGGTGACAAAGCCACCGTGTGCAGCAAGCGCAGGATTCACATCTGTTGCAATGACTGCTTCGATAGACGCAGCAAATGCATCGTCGTTTACAAGGCCATCGATCATGGGTGCAGGCGGCTTGTTTGGATTGCGAATGATTAATCCTTGGCGCTCTGAATAATCAAGAGTTGCTCCATTGATGTGTTCAAACGAAGGCAAAGGAATGATGACCTTGAGCCCATTGATTGTTCGCACCTCGTCAGAAAATGCTGCTTGCGTCACGATGTCGAATGACAAGTCATACTGAAATTCTTCGCCCGGGTTCGCCATCACTTCGAGGCGAAGTCCAAGTCGTTCTTTTTCTGGTTCTTCATCTCTCAACAACTTCAGTTGCACAAGTGCTTCGTCAGTGATTTCGATAATGGTGTCTGTGTTTTGGGGGGCAAGAGGACTCACACCGTGAAGGCTACCTAGTATTAGGTGCACCGAATAGCCGAATCTGGCTGGTTATTGCCCAACGCGAAGGGTGGAACCCCCACCGTCGACCTGGATCCGTTGCCCAGTGATATACGACGCAGTTGGCGAACAGAACCACAACACCGCCGCGGCAATGTCTTCTGGCTGGCACACCCGTCCAAACGGAGCAGCTTCATCCATGGACCTCAGATCTTCCATCTCTCGGCGTCCAGTCATGGCACGTGCAAGGCGAACACCCATGTCTGTCTCCACTAACCCAGGAGCAACGATGTTGACGCGAATGCCATGTGGCCGTTCTTCTTTGGCCAATGTGAGTGCGAGGGCTTCCATTGCTGCTTTGCCCATGTTGTACGGAGCACCAAACGCAGACATTCCAGAAGTAGCTACGGACGAGATGAAGACAATGTCTCCGCGACCACGCGTACGCATGGATGGAATGAGAGCCCGACACAGTTGATGTGGTCCCAACGCATGAGTTGCAACCAAATTCCATAATTCTTCTGCTTCAGTATCGGCCACGCTTCTGCCTTTTGAAGCAACACCACCGTTAAGAACCGCGATGTCAATGCCGCTGTGCAGAGACAACACGTCTTTAACGAGAGCCACATTTTCCTCAGGGATGTCATTTGATCCTTGATGAATTGTTGCAAGTCCACCAGCATCAAGAATTTCTCGCTGAGTGGCTTCGGCAGATTCTTTATCGCGGCGATAGTTGATGGCAATTGTTGCCCCCTCTTTTGCCAGCGCAAGAGAAATTGCTTTACCAATTCCCCGACCGCCACCGGTGACAAGTGCAATTCGACCGTCTAATGAGCCCATGATCTTCTCCTCTCAGCGAATGCGTACGCTGCCCTATTTCTATGACAACTTAGACGCACGCATCAAGGAAGTCGTAAGGCAACCGTGAATGCGCCATGGCCCAACAAGCCGTATAAACTTCACTTACAACTTATGGGGAGCTCGCGCGATCGGCGGGCTGAGAGGGTCACTGCGGTGACCGACCCGAGAACCTGATCTGGGTAATGCCAGCGGAGGGAAACAACATGGCTTTTACGCATGCAGTCATATTTACTGGCGGCGATTCACCCAATCCGAATGTTCTGACACATCTTGTTGATGGTGCACTCGTCATCGCAGCGGACTCTGGTTACGGCCATGCTCAATCACTTGGCGTGCAGCCACATCTGCTCGTGGGCGACATGGACTCTATTGCGGCGTCTGATGTTGCCGATGCTCAAGAACGCAAAATTGAAATCCACACATTCGACGCAGCTAAAGATGAAACCGATACCGAGATTGCTATCTCTTACGCATTGGAACGTGGAATTGCCAACATCACCGTGGTGTCTGGTGGCGGCGATCGCTTTGATCATCTCTTAGGAATGGTGCATTCACTTGCTGCAACACAGTGTTCTCTATATGTAGGTAATGCTCACATATGTTTTGCACGACCCGACGCACCGTGCAATTTGTCGGTCCCCATTGGTGAAGTGATTTCTCTGATCCCACTCGGTGGATCATCCGTAATTTCTACGACCGGACTGCAATGGAATTTAGCGAATGAAGAGTTGCAAGCATTTGCTTCGCGCGGTGTGAGCAATATTGCCACCCACACCGAAGTTTCTGTCACTGTCACTCACGGCTTAGTAGCAATCATCCAACCCTTTTTCCTTGGAGGAAATCAATGAAACGATTATTTGTATTCATCTTTGCTGTCACGTCACTTGCAGCGTGCACTTCCACCTCGTCAGAGAACATTCAACAAAAATCTGAAAGCGTGACCCTCTTGGCCTACGACGCATTTACGCCAGAGCCAGGAATTTTTGATGAGTTCACCAAAGACACAGGCATCGACGTGAAGGTAGTTACAGGCGGAGATTCAGGCGTCCTCATCTCCAAAGCGATTCTCACGGCCGGTAATCCTGAAGGAGACGTGCTGTGGGGCGTTGACAACACAGTGTTGTCCAGAGCTCAGCAAGCTTCGCTTCTTACAAGTTACGAACCCGTCAACACCGGCGACATCTGCATCAACGCCGACAAAGAGTGGTTTGCAAACAGCGATGTCCCCATGCCGACTCGCTTGGAAGACTTGATGCTCCCCCAGTATCGGGGCCTACTAGTAACCCAAGATCCAGTTGCTTCATCTCCAGGTCTTGGGTTCTTGCTTGGGACCATCGCTCACTTCGGCGAAGGTCAATGGCAAAAATTCTGGGCAGGGTTGAAGGGCTACGTACATATCGCACCTGACTGGACAACTGCGTACACCATTGACTTCTCTGGAAGTTCAGGCAACGGCAAATACCCTCTTGTAGTGAGCTACGGCTCTAGCCCACCTGCCGAAGTGCTTTATGCAGATCCCTCTAATCCTTTAACAGAACCAACTACGTCTGTCATCGAGTCAACATGTTTCCGACAAACCGAATACGTTGGCGTGTTGCGTGGAAGCACGAACTCCATTGCTGCGGAAGCATTGGTTATGTACCTATTGGGTAAACGATTCCAAGAGTCAATGCCTCTCTCACTGTTTGTGTTTCCGGTGAATCAGGAAGCTGTGCTGCCGGATTTGTTTGTGAAGTTTGCTGTGCGTGCAAAGAACCCGCTCACTTTTAGCCCGCAAGAGATTGAACAGAACAGAGAGAAGTGGCTGAAGGAGTGGAGAGCCCTGTTGCTATGACAACTCGACGACTGCTTTCGTTTCTTCCTTTCGGATTCGTTTGCGTCTTTCTTGTTCTGCCTCTTTTCAACTCAATTGCAACATTTTTTAGTGCTGGCACCACTCGAGAAGTACTGACGGACTCATCCATGCTCGGTGTTTTGTGGTTCTCATTGTGGCAGGCCACTTTGTCGGTTGTCGCCACAATGGTTTTTGCTCTACCTGCCACATGGGCGTTGTCGCGCTTTCAGTTTCCTGGCGCACGCTTGTGCCGAGGTCTACTGACAGCACCTTTTGTGTTGCCATCCATTGTTGTCGCAGCAGGTGTACTTGCTATCTCGCAACGCACTGGTGTCGTTTCTATTCTGTGGGCTCATGTGGTGTTTAACGTGGCTGTCGTAGTGCGCTTGGTGGGCCCGCGTTGGGAATTCTTGCATCCAAAATATGAATCATTGGCAGCAACAATGGGTGCTTCACCCGCGCAAACTTTTGTTTACATTGTGTGGCCCAACATACGTAGTGCAGTCGTTTCGGCTACTGCATTGGTGTTCACGTACTGCTCCACCTCTTTTGGAGTCATCTCAATAGTTGGCGGATTTTCACGACGCACCGTAGAGACGGAAATATTCGCCCAATCAGTCCGGCTAGGAAACACCGATGTAGCCATCGCTCTCGCCATCATCCAAATGATTGTGGTCTTGCTTGTATTTCAAATATCTCGTCCATCATTGCGACAATTTTCATCAGTCGATGTCATCACGCATCCGATGTCTCTATTCGTCAAACCACGAGGTCGATGGATTGTTCTTGCGTCAGTTGCTATTCCCGTCGTCATCGTTGTACTTCCACTGATCGCAACACTGGTACGTTCCATCGCGTATCGAGGCAGCATCTCATTTCATGCGTGGAGCACTGTCCTTGGCGGAACATTACCGCAACTTACTATCTCCACGTGGAGGGTCCTCGCCTCGTCACTTCTGTTTGCACTTGCGACTGCTGCACTAGCGGTGTCACTTGCGCTCATTGCTGCACAACACATGAATCGTCAACATTTTCGCTATGCAGACAAACACCGCGTACTGCGGTTTGTTACCTCGCTACCACTTGTTGTTTCAGCCGCAACGCTTGGGCTCGGCCTCGTCATCACATTCAATAGAGATCCATTTGCCTGGCGCAGCCACACATGGCTTATCCCGGTTATTCACGCAGTCATTGCTTTGCCTGTTGCAATTCGAATTATGGAACCAGCCGTTCAAGCCATTCCTTCATCTCTGCGAGCCGGCGCAGCCACCTTGGGCGCATCACCCTGGCAAACATGGCTACATGTAGACATCACACTTCTTCGGCCTGCTCTTCTGCGTAGCGTGGGTCTTACAGCCGCTATTTCTTTAGGAGAGTTTGGTGCCACATCGTTTCTCACACGATCAGACTCCACCACCATGACTATGGCAATTTCTCAACTTCTTGGTCGCCCTGGCGTCATCACCCAGCAATCGGGGTACGTATTGGCCTCACTGCTTATTCTTCTTACCGTGGGAGTAACTAGCCGTGCTTAAAGTTGCGAATCTCTCGGTGGCTTTTGACGGTAAGCCAATGATTACAGATCTTTCATTTGAGGTTCCCACCGCTACAACGTTGGCTATCACTGGTCCATCAGGTGTTGGAAAGAGCACGGTACTGCAGGCAATTTGTGGTCTTGTGCGCATCTCGAGCGGTGTTATATCTGTTGATAATCACGTCATAACGCAGTTACCCACTCATAAGCGCGGCATCGTTATGGTGACGCAGTCGAACGATTTGTTTCCGCATCTCACGGTTTCACAGAACATTGCATTCGGATTACGCATGCGAGGCTCGTCATCGAAAGACACATCTCAACGTGTTCAAGAGATGTTGGATGTAGTCGGGCTACCTGACTTTGCTGAACGCGACATTCACACGCTCTCTGGAGGCGAGGCTCGACGAATTTCCCTAGCCAGAGCCCTTGCTCCATCGCCAAGCATTCTGCTGCTAGACGAACCATTTACAGGGCTAGACGATGAAACACGCGATGCATTAATACATCAGGTGAAGTCAATCCTGCAGTCATCTGCCATGACCTCAATCCTCGTGACACATGATCAATCGGAAGCCGACTTTCTTTCGTCGTCCTCTCTCGCACTTGTGCTGTAACAAAGATCAATGCGCCAGTCAACGCGAAAGCATTAAATTAGGTCTTATGACTAACTGATGATGGATACATGGCAAGAGGAACATGAAATTCAAGTGCATGGGTGGAGCCTTCCGATGGGCCGAACGAGAATGCACGCCAATTCTCCATAGGTCCAAAGCTCTATAAGTATTAGGATTCAGCCAATGACCACACCGAAGAAGAAGCGCCTAGACGGCCTAGCCACCATGCAGACACTCTTAGACGCAGCCATCGCCGAGTTGGAGTCTCGTGGCGAAACTGGTTTTGACATGGACTCAGTTCTTGCACAGACAGGCGTGGCGCGCAGCTCGCTGTATCACCACTTCGATAACAAAGCCGGCCTCATTGCCGCTGCGGAAATAGAAATCATCCGGAGTTCCATGCATGAAGAAAACGTCATGCAACGAAAAATGTTTGAACAATGCACCTCCTTCAAAGAATTGTTCGACATCGTGACCTTGTTTATGCGAGCAGAGAGTCCAGATCGCGGCGTAGATGTTCGACGTTCTCGTACTCGGCTGATGACCGCAGCACTTCATAACAAAAAAGTTCAAGAGGCAATCGTTGAAGCACAACAGACTGAATCACGGTATTACGCCGAAAGTCTGGTCATTGCACAAAAGAACGGTGTCGTTCGAAAAGACATTGACACATTGGCAGTTTCATACTGGATTCAAGGTCAGTTTTTCGGTCGCATCTTGCTTGACCTAGGAAATGAGACGACCGAAATTGGCGGTCAGTGGATTGAAACTTCCTTGATTGCCCTTGAAGCCGTCTTATCGCCGGAACATCAAAAAGAAGTCCGCGACCAAAAGAGTTGAACTGCCCCGGAACAAGCAACTGCCACGAACGCCACCGTTACCAGTACGGAAACAAATCACTGCCTGAACCGTTTCGAGGTCGCGTTATTGCATATTTTCTCCAATTTAAGGGTCGGAAACGCCCAAACAGGGGGGTTTCAAGGCGTTTTTGCCCGAATACTGCCCCTTGGACTGCGGGGGGGCCATGGTGATGATTTGTAGATTTCTGCCGTGCCGCCGACTGCCAATCGGTCTAAAAACCCTCAGGGCGGAATCCTTCTACATTCAGTCACCGTGGCATGTGCCCGTTACTTTCACCAGGTTCAAATTGTCACTTTTCCCTGGTGACAAAAAAGTCAATGGATATCCACCTTTTTGACACTCGCATGGAATAACTTCGGAGACATGAAGAAACGTGAACTCATTCAAGCAGTAGCCATTCACGCTGATGTCGATAACAAGACAGCAGCTCGATTGGTTGAAGGAACCATTGACGTGATCCTCGCGACCGTTGCAAAAGGTGAGATTGTAAATCTCTCCGGCTTTGCAAAGTTCGCAAAGATCAAGCGTCCAGCGCGCATGGGTCGTAACCCAGCCACTGGCGAAACGATCAAGATCAAGGCAAAGACAGTTGCAAAAATCACCGCACTGAAGGGCTTCAAGGACATTGCTCTTGGCGTTGCTCCAGCACCGAAGATTGCAACCGTTCGCAAGCCAGCTCCTGCACCAGCAAAGAAGGCCGCTCCTGCAAAGAAGAAAGCCGCTCCTGCAAAGAAGAAGGCTGCACCAGCAAAGAAGAAAGCCGCTCCTGCAAAGAAGAAGGCTGCACCAGCAAAGAAGAAAGTCGTTAAGAAGGCAGCGAAGAAGAAGCGCTAGTCCTTTTGCAGGTCTCTGGCCTGCTATCGACACCAAACGAACAAAAGGTTCGGTTTGTCACTGGGAAGTGATGAATCGGACCTTTTGTGATTTACCGGTTCAATCATCTCTCTCATAAGTGTGCAGAAGTAGCGTCATACACGTGAGTACTACTGCAACGCTTCCCTTGGTCGGATTTCTAGGAACAGGCCACATCGCAACCTTCCATTCAAAAATGCTGAAGATCAGTGGCGTGCCCATGACGCGCGGTGGTTGTTTCGACGTTGACATAACACGAGCAGAAAAATTCGCTGCCGCTTCTGGTCATCAAGTGATGAGTTCCGAACAAGAAGTCATTGCATCATGCGACATCATCTACATCTGTACATGGACAAGTGAACATCAACGATTAGTTGAAATGTGCATCGCAGCCAATAAGCCGTTCTTTTGCGAGAAACCACTTTCCATCGGATTCTCGCAGGCTGAACAGATGACCACAGTTGCAGCACGAAGTTCATTGACACATCAATGTGGACTCATCTTGCGTCGCTCGCCTGCGTACCTATGGGCGCGCGAATTGATTACAGATGCCAAGGCGGGAGCACCAATGGCAGTGGTTTTTCGAGACGATCAATTCATCCCCATTCAGGGACACTATGGATCAACATGGAGAAGCGATGTTGCTAAAGCAGGAGCGGGCACGTTGCTTGAACACAGCATCCATGATGTGGATATGTTGCGCTTTCTTGTCGGAGATGTGCGCAGCGTGAGTGCTCGTGCCACGTACCGCCATGGCATCGAAGGTATTGAAGATGTTGTGGCTGCCTCAATGACATTTGACAATGGTGCAGTAGGAACTCTGACCACAATTTGGCACGATAATTTGTCAAGGCCGTCGTTACGAAACGTAGAAGTGTTCTGCGAGAACCGAACCATCACTATTGCCGGAGATGATTGGTTTGGCCCCGTTACATGGAGCGATGCCGACGGCACTCGCGGTTCACTTCAAGGTGATGATCTCTTGAAAAAGACTTTGCCTTTAGCTGTGGGAGATGCCAACCCAGATGGTGCGTTTGTAAAGGCATGCGTGGAAAAGATTCCTGGCTTCCCAGATTTTTCAATTGCACTAGAAGCGCATCGCATCGTGGAAGCAATGTATGCCAGTGCCCGAAGCGAAGGCCAATCTGTTGCAGTCGAATCAATAGTGCAATGACACAAGAAGTAGTTGCACTATCGCTCGAAGACATCATGCCGCTTCGCGTGAAAGTCTTGCGCAAAGGCACTCCAGTTACACATTGCAATTATCCCGAGGATGATTACGACGACGTGATGCATCTGGGTGTGAAGCGTGCAGACCGTGTTGTAGGCACATCTAGTTGGTTTCAAAAAGAGTGCCCCGACCTTGTTGGCGAGACAGCCTTACAACTCAAGGGCATGGCTGTTGACGAATCTCTCCAGGGTTCAGGTGTTGGCGTGAAGATTATTGCGGCAGGCCTAGCTCTCGCCACCGAACGCGGTGTCAGCGTCATATGGGCTCGTGCACGAGACTCTGCTCTCGGTTTCTATCTTCGATGTGGCTTTACCGAGATTGGCCCCGGATACATTGACGAACCAACTGGCATGCCGCACCACAACGTGTACCGGCGCATTTAGCCAACGACGTCCACCTCTGATTTGTACAGCAGGGTTTCATTTTTCTTTGGACTAACACGTATTTCCATTTGCCATTTGCCTTCATAAGGAAACTGAACAACACCCACCCAATGATTGGGTCCGACACTCGACATAACAACGGGAATCGCGGGGATATCACGAGATGGCAACGCAAAGGTAACCACCACATTCACAACTGGCGCCATGGCACCACCTGGCGGCGACATAATGGCATGCACCTCTGCCGCACCTACTTTTGTAGGAAGTACAGAAAAATCGCCCACCACATTTGCTTGTACTAGCGACGCACTAAAAGTGAGATCATCAAAAGAATCAGCGACAACTGGAGATTTACCGACGAGCAAAGCAGTACAGGCCACAACAAGAATCACAATTAGTGCTTCAAGTCGAATTGTCTTGCCCACACTCTTTGGCTCAACTGAATGCAGTCGCCGGCGAGCACGCGTACCTAATCCGACAACAATCAATGCCAATATCGTTTTCACAATGAGCAGACGCCCATAATCAGACTCCGTCATGGCACTGACACCGCCGACAAGATGCAAGCCCTGGAGAACACCCGTGACTACCGCAACAGGCATGGCAAAAGTGGCGATGCGAGAGAACCGCTGCACATACTCCTGAGCGTGTTCAGTGCGAGATACGACTAGTAGCGCAAATATTGCACCTACCCACAATGAGAGCGATACAAAATGCGCCATGTCAATTGGAATGAACAAAAGAGAGTTAGGGGCTGCACTTGGATGACCACTGAACGAGAAAGTTGCAACTAGCAAAATTGAAGCAACCACAGCAGTCGACTTCCATTGACGCTGAGTTGAAGAAGTTACGAAGAGTATTAGCCCACCCCACACCACTACCAACAAAAGCCGAAGCAATATCGCAATGCCAAGACGCGTAGTGACAACATCGCTCAGCAC
>JBIKZT010000032.1:0-13197 GCA_044354565.1 Ilumatobacteraceae bacterium | reverse complement strand
TTTGACCACAACGGGATAACCCAATTCTTTGGCTGCCGCCACTGCATCTCCCCCTGTTGAGACCTTTCGCTCTGCCGCAAAGGGCACCCCAAAGGAGCTCAGCAAGCTCTTGGAGTCGGATTCGGACAATGTGGTTGCAGTCGGGTGCTGGGACATAGGTATATACGGTACTTGGCAAACCCCTAACCAGAGGTGCTGCGATCTCAGTTCAGTGAGTTGACGTGATGTGACATGGCTCCGGCGATTGCCTCTGCCATTTCGCCAATCACCAAATGTCCAGCTGGAAGCTCTAGAAGAGTTGCGTGGGCAATTCGACTTGCGAGGTAGCGCGAATGAGAGATATCAACCCAGCGATCTTCTATGCCACCAATCACAAGACATGGCGCGGTTATCGACGACAAAGAGTCATCGATATTGATGCGTAAATCCAACTCTAAATGCGCATCGGAACCTGGCTGAACTGCAGCAGAAGTAATGTCAATGACCATTTGATGCATTGGCTCAATCGCTGTTAGTCCCGCTGCGGTATAACCATCAACAAGTGCATAACGCATAAACAACGCTGGATCGATTTCTATGAGTCGACGCCACACGTCAAATGTGAGTCGCATGCGAGCATCAGTGACTGCCCATCCACACAGCGACGTGACACTTTGTACTTTGTCGCTGTGACGTGAAGCAGTTTGCAGGGCGGCTACTGCACCCAATGAATATCCAGTCACGTGAAATGAAGAATGTCCCAGCGACTCCATCAGTGCTACTGCGTCATCCACCATTGCGTTGAGGTCAATAGGTGAATCTGGCATTGAAGATTCGCCAGAGCCAGGAAATTCAAAGCTCACCCACTGCAATGGCGTGCACGCAGCACGTACTTGGTCCCATGCATTACCAGCCTGTGTGGTGCCGTGAAAGGCAAGGATTGGTGCACCATCGCCTGCCACGTTGTATCCGATGTTTCGATTGTTTCGTACAAAGATCGCCATGCGAAGACAATAACCGAACAGATACCTGAACTAATCAGTGAGTAGGGCTGCCCTAAAGAACCCGACAACGTGCTCGCAATGATCTCGAATGTTGTTCGGTGTTAATGCTTCTTCGTCTAAAAGCCCATCGATAAACGGAGCGTCTGAAAAATACGTGAGGATGGCTCCATAACCAGTGATCAACAGATGACGTGAATCGTGTCGCCGGAACGTTCCTCGATCCATCTGTTCGTCAAAATATTCGCAGGCTTTATCGAACAGCGGACGCAAGGTAGCTGATAGGTCGATTCCTAAGTGGATGCCCCCGTCAAGCGCCTCGCGTCGCATAATGCGTACATAGTCAGGAGTGTCAGCAAACAAATCGAACCCTGCTCGCAACACCAACTCCGCTTTTGCCCATCCGGCTTGTGGTGAAGCAATCGCTGTATCAAGACGTTCCATCCATTCGGACAACAGGCGCTCGAACACATCTCCGTACAACACTTCTTTACTAGCGAAGTGATGCAGCAAACTTGGCCGACGAATACCTACCCCGGCTGCGATGTCATTCAGGCTGGTTCCTTCGTATCCCCGCTCAGCAAAACAATGGAGAGCCTCGTCAAGAATGAGGTCTCGAGTAGACCGAGATGATTCTTCTTGCAATTCCGACACTGTGACAATTTATCCCGTGAAACTGCCTACCTACTGGTAGGTAGCAGGTTAGGGTGCCCTTATGAGCACATTCTTATCGACTATCGGAATCTCCGTATTGGCCGCAATAGCCATCACGACAGCTGCAAACCTTTGTACAACTGTCTATTTGCATCGCGCACTGAGTCACAGAGCTTTGAGCGTCCGTTTTCCTGCTGCTTTCCTCTTTCGCGCCACTATCTGGCTAACCACCGGTATTAAGCCCAAAGAATGGGTTGCTGTACATCGCAAACATCACGCATATACAGACGTTGATGGAGATCCACATTCGCCAGTTCTTCTCGGCTGGTGGACTGTTCAGAAACGAAATGTGCTGTTGTATCGCGAAGCTGCACAAGACCCTGTCAACATCGCAAAATATGCAAAAGATATTCCGGATGACAAGTGGGATCGCATGTTCTTCGGGCACCAAAAGACCGGATTAATACTTGGTATTGCCATCATCATGGTTGCTATCGGCCCTATCGCTGGATTGTTGGCAGCGTTCCTTCACGCAAATTTCTACCTCGCGGCCAATGCTGCTGTGAATGCCTTGGGTCATCACTTTGGTCGACGTCCGTATGCAAACAATGCAACCAATCTGCAATGGCTGGCCTTTTGCACAATGGGTGAGGGACTTCATAACAATCATCACGCAGCTCCTTCTTCTCCTCGCCTGTCCCATAAGTGGCATCAAATAGATCCGGGCTGGTGGGTCATCAGATCGTTGTCGGTGTTACGCCTGGCCACAGTGCGTTTTAGCGACATTCGCCTCACAGCAAGTGCCAAAACAACCACCAACTGAACGACTTATAAGATTGCTCGTTATGAACATTCTCACCACTGAGCAATTCTTCGATGGCGAGACACTTCACGGTGCGCGCATTATCGAAGTAGATGACAACGGGATTGTTAGCAGTATTGCCCCATTTGTCGGTGTGGCCGAGTACGCGTACGTAGTGCCTGGTTTCGTCGACGTTCAAATGAATGGCTTTGACAAATGGGATGTTGCAGGATCTTCCGTGGAAGAAATGGTGGCGCTAGATGAAGCTCTAGCCAACCATGGCACGACTTCCTGGCTGGCCACTATCGTCAGTGGTCCACTCACCAAAATGTCCGAGTCGATCTCTCAGATCATTGCTGCCATGCCGCATATGCGGGGATGCATTGGCATACACGTCGAAGGACCTTTTTTAGGTCAATCGCCAGGCGCACACGACACACGATTCATCATTGATGCCGACATTGAATGGTTACAGCAGTTACCGCCAGAGGTACGCCTTGTCACCATCGCTGCTGAGAATAGAAATGCAAAAGAAGCAATTGCAACGCTGACAACGCAAGGAATTGTTGTGTCACTAGGTCACTCTCAACCTAACGAAGAGCAATGTGCCGACGCTGTTCATAACGGAGCCAAGATGGTCACACATTTGTTCAACGGTATGAGTGGTGTACACCATCGAAATTACGGACTAGCGCTCGAGGCATTAACGAATGAAAAGTTATACGCCGGAGTAATTGCCGACATGGTGCATGTGCAACCGTCGGCCATATCCCTAGCTTTTGCCGCCAAGTCGTCTCGTCGTGTGTGTCTCGTGTCGGACTCCATCGCTTGGGACGCGCCGTGGGCGTTATCTCATGGTGTGCGTATTGCCGACGGTGCTCCTCGGTTAGCCGACGGCACATTGGCCGGGTCTTGTACTCCATTGGCGCATTGTGTTCGAAACGTTGCAGCCTGTTGCAATGTGGCTCCAGAAGATGCGCTCCGAGCAGCAACTTCCTCACCTGCTCGCCTGCTGAACATGGCATCAGTTGGCCACCTCCAAGTGGGTCATCAGGCAGATATCAATGGTCTTGATTCCTCGCTTCGTGTGGTCAAGACCCTCCGCCGATTACAGTCGGTACGTGCCTAGCAATTTGACTCCAGAACAAGACTCATTGGCAATCTCGGTTATCCGAGGTTTAGCAATGGATGCCCCCCTCGCTGCGAATAGCGGCCATCAAGGAACTGCAATGTCTCTTGCGCCACTTGCTCACGTTCTGTACAGCCGAATCATGAACCATGATCCAAAGGCACCACAGTGGATGAATCGTGACCGATTCATATTGTCGAACGGCCATGCTTCAATTTTGCAGTACTCCATGCTTTTCCTCAGTGGTTACGGCTTGGAGATTTCTGATCTCAAAGAGTTTCGCCAATGGGGTTCAGCTACGCCAGGACATCCTGAAGCAGGACATACCGCAGGCGTTGAAGTAACTACTGGTCCGCTTGGCCAAGGTTTTGCCAATGCTGTTGGCATGGCGATTGCAGAGTCGCATCTGCGAGAGGTTCATGGTTCTTCTGTAGTTGATCACCACACATATGTGGTCGCTGGAGATGGTTGCCTCATGGAAGGCCTCAGTCATGAGGCTGCATCCCTCGCTGGGCACCTCAAACTCGATCGCTTGGTGTGTATTTTTGATGACAACAAGATCACTATTGACGGTTCGCTCGACCTCACGTGTAGCGATGACGTCGCCGCACGATTCCGTTCATATGGCTGGAATGTCATTGAGGCCGGCGAGATTGCCAATGATTGTGACGCGCTTGAGAAAGTTCTTCTGCAGGCAAAGAACCATGTTGGTGCACCGACACTTGTCGTGCTTCGCACTCACATTGGTTTCCCTTCGCCAGAGATGACTGACAAGCATGAGGCCCATGGCAACCCATTCAATGCCGAACTCACCTCCAGTGCAAAATCAGTGATGGGAATACCCAATGAAGCGTTCTACGCTCCGTCTGAACTTGTTGAGGCTTATCGCACTCACGTTGCGTCACGTGGTGCAGATGCTCGTCAATCATGGGAAAAGACCGCAACGGGCAAAACGTCTTGGTACGACTCCGCCAACGCTCCTGATTCATCTTCAATCGCAAATGCATTGCCCGTGTTCGACGCAAGTACGTCACTTGCCACAAGGCAGGCCTTCCAGAAAGTCTTGGAAGCAACAGGCCCAGTAATGCCGCACGTTCTCTCGGGCGCAGCCGACCTCACGGGTAATACGGGTTCGAAACTCTCAGGCACCATTGCGTTCTCGTCATCACACCGCGAAGGCAAACAGATTTACTACGGCATTCGTGAACATGCGATGGGTGCAGCCATGGTCGGCATGGCGCTACATGGTGGCATATTGCCTGTGGGTGGAACGTTCTTTGTGTTCGCTGACTACATGCGACCATCAATACGACTAGCCGCATTGTCAAGAGCGCGTTGTGTCTTCGTGTTCAGTCATGACTCTGTCGGAGTTGGCGAAGACGGACCTACTCATCAGCCCGTTGAACATTTAGCATCGCTTCGTGCCATTCCTGGGCTTCAGGTAATTCGTCCGACCGATGCAAACGAAACTGCACAGGCATGGTTAATCGCCGCAACTCATGACGGTCCGACTGCGATCATCTTGTCTCGACAAAATGTTCCTGCGATTACGGATGGTTCAGCTGTAGCTCCAGGTGCGGCGCTTCTTCGTGCCGTACCCAACCCACAAGTGGTTCTTGTCGGTACCGGCAGCGAAACTGGTGTTGCACTGCAAGCTAGTGAGCTGTTATCAGCAGAAGGTATTGCAGCCAACGTAGTGTCGATGCCCTCGTGGGATCGTTTTGCTCTCTTGTCGAAAGAAGAACAGGCAAAAATCTTGCCAAATCATTTGCCACGCGTCAGCGTTGAAGCTGCCTCAACATTCGGCTGGGCGCGCTATGCCACACACTCTGTAGGCATCGACACATTCGGAGCGAGTGCGCCCGGAAATGTTGTGATGCAGAAATATGGAATTACACCAGACAATGTCGCACGTGTAGCCCGTGAGGCTGTGAACAAATGACCGAACTTCTGCGTCGGCTCTATAGCGAACAAGTTCAAAGTCCGTGGTTGGACAACTTGCAACGTGGGTATCTCACTTCTGGTGTTCTTGCAGACCTGGTGAAAAATGGCGTGCGCGGCCTCACATCGAATCCAACGATTTTTCAAAAGGCCATTCAAGGCAGTGGTGATTACGACGAGCAGTTTGCTGATGAATTATCTAAAGGCACAACTCCCCTTGATGCATATTGGGAGATGGTGATTGCAGACATCAATGGCGCTGCTGATGTCTTTCAGGGCCTGTACGACTCTTCCAATGGTGGCGATGGTTTTGTCAGTGTTGAAGTAGATCCCCGCCTTGCCCACGACGGTCACGGCACTTTGTCGGCCGCGCGACGTCTTCATGAGGTCGTCAACCGCTCGAATGTAATGATCAAGATTCCTGCCACTCGAGAGGGCATTCCTGCGATTCGAGAAATGATTGCAGAGGGACGAAACGTAAATGTGACGCTCATATTCAGTTTGTCGAGATATCAAGACGTAATGGACGCATATATAGACGGGCTTGAACAGCGAGTTGAATCTGGCCTATCCCCCGTCGGCATATCTAGCGTTGCAAGTTTCTTCATTAGCCGCGTAGATAACGAGATTGACAAACGTCTCAATGCTCTCGGAACTGCAGATGCGCTCTCGCTTCTTGGTACAGCGGCAGTCAATCAAGCACGCCTTGCGTATGCGTTGTTTCAAAAGACGTTTAGTGGCCCACGTTGGGAACGACTGAATGCCGCTGGCGCGCAAGTTCAGCGGCCATTGTGGGCATCTACTTCGACGAAGAATCCTGATTATCCCGATACCAAGTACGTGGACGAGTTGATCGGACCACACACAGTCAACACTCTCCCTGAACCAACCTTGCATGCCTTCGCAGACCACGGAACCGTCGCCTGCACAATAGACAAAGATCTCTCAACTTCGCGGCGCCAATGGGCGCAACTGGCAATGAACCAAATTGATGTGGACGACGTTGCTGAGCAGTTAGAGCGTGAAGGCGTTACGTCCTTTATCCAAAGTTTCGAAGAACTCATTCACGCACTTGAAGCAAAGGCGCAGACGCTCTAATGGCTTCCACTGGTGATTCGAGAGACAAGGTTCTCGATCGCCTTGAGTCTGTCCTTTCTAGTTCAACGCGGAGCAAATCGGATATTCGCTTCCTGATTCAGATGTTGTCCACCACAGCCGACTTAGTTGAAGGAAATTCATCATCACTGGACATAAAGATTGCATCATCAGCAATCAATGAAATGTCTCGGGCGTTTGAAATGTTCGCCCCTTATCGTGACACGCGCAAAGTGAGCATCTTTGGTTCGGCCCGAACAACAGCTGACAACCCGATATACACCGTCACTGCTCAGACTGCCGCTGCATTGGCCGAACAGGGCTACATGGTCGTCACTGGAGCTGGTCCGGGAATCATGGAAGCCGGAATGGTCGGAGCTGGTCGAGCCAATTCAATTGGCGTGTCCATTCGTCTGCCTTTTGAGACGGGCGCGAACTCCGTGATTGCTGGAGACGAAAAATACGTCAGCATGCGTTATTTCTTCACACGAAAATTGATGCTTGTCAAAGAGTCTCATGCATTTTTGTGTCTCCCTGGTGGTTTCGGCACTCTTGATGAGACTTTCGAATTATTGACTCTTGCTCAAACTGCGAAGTCTGTACCTGTGCCCATTGTGTTTCTCGAGGTTCCTGGTGCGCCGTTTTGGACACCACTGATGAAGTCAATCGAACCCTTGTTAATCGATCATGGTCTTATCTCGCCTTCGGACACGTCTTTGTACACCATTACGAGCAGCGTGTCGGAAGCTGTCTCAATCATCACTGGCTTCTATCGGAACTATCACTCCATACGTTTCGTTGACGACGAGTTGATAATGCGAATGAACAGGCCAATACCTGAAAAAGCATTTCAGGCAGTAAAAGAAGAATTCTCCTGGATTGCCGAAGGCGGCGTTATTCGCCAAATGGAAGCCACATCACAAGAAGTGCAAGACAACGATGTTGTCTCTATGGCACGTATTGGACTTCGATATACACCCAAAGGTTTCGCTGATCTACGTGGATTGATAGACGCAATTAACGTCTTCTAGCCATGGCGTAAGTGCTGAAGAGCCTTCTCTACGGCTCGTCGTGCTTGAGAGATTCGCTTCTCCATAGGCGGGCGTTCGGAGTGGCCTTCTCGTATTGCTTCTGAAAGCAAAGACATAGCGCAATCGTTCAGTGATTCACTAATCGACTCCAGTTGGCTAATGATGTCGTCCACAGTTTCCATGTTGCTCCTTGGTTGCCGACAGGTAAACAGACTGCCACAGTCAGGACGATGCGACGTAGCACCACCTCTATGGCGTAGCGTTGTATCCGTGCCAAGAGAAGAACAACCCCACGAATGGATCAGCTTCGAAGATCCTGATGAACTACGAACATGGATGATTGACGCAACTTTCTTGCGTTCAAGTTATAAGTGCATTTACGGCCAAGGCTGCCAGGGCGTTCACGACGACCCAACTCCCGAATTGATGCAAGGTTGCTGCTCCTTTGGTGCGCACTTTCTCGATGAGAAGGATCTCAAAAGTGTTAAAAAGTATGTGAAGCGTTTGTCAAGCAAACATTGGAAGAACAAGTCCAAGGCAAAAGACAAGGGCTGGTTTACCACCAACAAAGATGGTGAATCGAAAACACGCGTCGTTAATGGAGCATGTATCTTTCACAACCCTCCTGGCTTCGAAGGTGGCACCGGTTGTGCGTTCCACATCGCTGCCGAGGAAGCCGGCGAGCGCCATATGGACTGGAAGCCAGACGTGTGCTGGCAGGTTCCCGTTCGTCTCGAAGAGCATGTTGAAGACGGTGGCTACGTTGTCTCGACCATCAGAGAATGGAAGAGGCGCGACTGGGGTGAAGGCGGCGACGACTTCCATTGGTGGTGTACCGAATCCAGCGACTCGTTTGTAGGAAAAGACCCAACATACACATTCTTCTCAGATGAACTCACAGAGATCATGGGCAAGAAGTCATATGCGATTCTCGTCAAGATGCTTTCAGCGCCCGTTGGAGTTCCGCTACCTCACCCTGCATTACGCAAGAAGGATTAACCTTTTTTAGCGGCGCGTCGTCGGTCTTCTAAAGCAAGACCACGCTTACGAATACGAATATTCTTTGGAGTTACTTCCACAAGTTCGTCGTCGCCAATCCATTCGATAGCTGTTTCAAGCGTGTGTACCACAGGAGCAGCAAGCTTTGGCCCATCGTCGTGGCTGTGAGTACGAATGTTTGTCTTTTCTTTTGCGCGAACGCAGTTAACGACCATCTCTTCACCACGTGCAGATTCACCGATGATCATGCCTTCGTACACTTCTACGCCCGGATCAACAAAGAGTTCGCCTCGCAATTGAAGATTGTCGAGTGCATAGCCAGTTGTTGAACCGACACGGTCCGCAATCATCGCGCCACCTGTACGGTGAGGCAACTCTCCCACCCATGCTGTCCAACCCGCATGAGTTTGGTGCAAGAGAGCAGTTCCACGAGTAGAACTCATCAACATCGAACGAAATCCGATGAGCCCGCGAGATGGGGCCTCAAAAGAAACGATGGTGCGGCCTGGGTCTCCAGGACGTAAATCGGTAACTCGACCCTTTCGTGGGGCCAATGCTTGCGTAATTGTTCCAACGTGCTCATCGGGGACGTCACATGTACCAGATTCAAGTGGTTCATGCTTCTTACCGTTGATCTCCTTGGTAATTACCTCTGGACGACCGACTTGAAGTTCGAAACCTTCACGACGCATGTTCTCAATGAGTACTGCAAGCTGCAATTCACCACGACCGGCAACGCTGGTGACATCAGGGGAATCTGTGTCCGTGATTTTGATAGAGACGTTTCCGAGAATCTCTTTGGCTAAGCGATCTTTCAGGTGTCGACTTGTTACAAACTTGCCATCGCGTCCTGCATATGGTGAGGTGTTTACGCCGAATGCCATACGAATAACTGGTTCGTCTACTTCTAATCGTGCAAGTGGAGCATTTACGTCCGTACCGGAGATGGTGTCGCCCACTTCAACTTCAGAAATTCCTGCCAGAACAAAAAGGTCACCAGCAGAGATCGAATCAACTTCAGTACGTCCGATGCCGTCAAACACGCTCAATTGAGCAATACGACGCTTGAGAGGATTGCCGTCGGTGTCCTTACCCCACAATGCAACTGTCTGACCCTTGGTCATGACACCACTGTGAACTCGACCAATTGCGAGACGACCGAGATAATCGGAAGCATCAAGGTTGGTGACAAGGGCTGTGAGTGGAGCTGTTGGATCGCCGGTAGGTGCTGGAACAGTAGAAAGGATTGTGTCAAGAAGACAGGAAAGGTCAGCGTCGGCTGCTGGCATTCCGATTCCCATCATTGCCCTACCCTCGCGAGCAACAGCAGAGATAACTGGGAAACCAAGTTGATCATCTGAACTGGCAAGGTCGAGGAATAGTTGTTCTACTTCTTCAAGTACTTCGTCAGGACGGGCGTCGCCACGGTCCACCTTGTTGATAACAAGAATGACTGGAAGCCCGAGCCCAAGAGCCTTTGAAAGTACATAACGCGTCTGAGGTAAAGGGCCTTCAGCGGCGTCAACGAGTAGAACAATGCCGTCCACAAGGGCAAGGGCGCGTTCTACTTCTCCACCAAAGTCAGCGTGACCTGGAGTATCCACGAGATTGATCAATGTGTCGCCCCAGTTGATGCGAGCAGCTTTTGCGAGGATGGTGATCCCACGCTCACGTTCTTGGTCGTCTGAGTCCATCACGCGGTCGACGATTGCCTGGTGAGCTGCAAAAGCTCCGGTTGAACGAAGAAGAGTGTCTACGAGTGTGGTTTTGCCGTGATCGACATGCGCCACTAGGGCAACGTTACGTAATTTAATAGTCATGGGGGTATTTCTCAGTTCGGCTTTCCGAACTAGTCGAGGTCGTCTTCGGTTTCTTCGTCCTCGTCGTCGAAGCGCACCCCATAGCGCTCTGCGATGGCTGCGTATTCGTCGTCTTCAGAAGAGCTACTGCGTGAAGACTCGCCCAGACCAAGGTCTGCGGCACTAGGGCCTGCTTGCTTCAGTTTCCGCGCTTCTTCGAACCGGCGATGTCGACCCTTTTTCACGGTCGGTCTCCGAACAGTGTGTGGCACAAGTGCCGTATGGACAATTGCCTAAATTCTACACGGTAATGAGACAAAAAGACGGTAATTGCCTCACGACTCTTGGATAGCAACAAGTCGTAGGCCGGCACCGTTATCTGGGCTAAACGTGAGGGCTTTTCGACCAGCAACAAGGTCTTCAATGTCATTTCCGACTATCTCAGCTCTCCATCCGTGGCGTAGACGAGCACTTTCAGATTTATTGAGAAGGTCTGTTATATCTTTTCTGGTCCCAAGGAGACCGGCATCTAGATCGGACTGCCGTGCGAGTTCTGTTATCCACGCAGAAACCAACGTGGCCGCTGGGCGAAGAGATTTATCGACGTCGTCGCCGTCTGAGGAGGGGAAAGACAAATCGCCGTTGGCAGAGTTCTTGATGCCTTCGCTGATTGCTTCCAATATGGCGCGACCTTGTGCCCCATTAGCATGACGGTTGTCTACTCCTCTACTTTGCAGAAGATCATCAGTAGTTCTTGGAGTACGTTGCGCTACTCCCAAGATTGCGATGTCGGACAACACATGACGTGGAGGAAGGTCGAGATCCATCGCACGTTCTTCACGCCAGTGCGCAACAGCTTGAGCAACCCAACGTGACTTGCCTTTTAGAGTGCGAACATCCTTAACGCGCAGCCACGCATCTTGTGGTGCGTGTGGACCTGTTGGACGTGTTCGCAATTCTTCACACGCGTCGCGCGCCCACTGCATTCGTCCGCGGGCTTCCAACTCATCGAAAATCAGTTTGCTGAGATGTGCCAGATAGGCAACATCTGAAGCCGCGTATCGCAATTGGTCTTTCGTCAAAGGGCGACGCAACCAATCGGTCAGCCTGTCCCCTTTGGGAACATCAACTTTCAACTTTGCTTGCAATAGCGATGCGAGTGACGGTTGCGAGTAACCAATGAACCCAGCGCACAGTTGTGTGTCGAGCATCTGTGAAGGAATGAAACCCAGCGACTGTGTGAGTACATCCAAATCTTGTTGACCCGCGTGCAGGATGCACATGTACGGTCCTTCAAGTAGGGGCCGCAGTAGTTTCGCGTCCGCAGAAATTGGGTCAATTACAGCAATGCGATCACCCGACGCGATTTGGATAAGCGCCAACTGCGGGTAATAAGTCTTTTCACGATGGAATTCGGTGTCTAGGTAATACACCTTTGTTTGCATTGCAAACTTGACGAATTCCTGCAAGTCATGATTTGTGGCAATCCACTCATAGTGGATTTCAGATGGGATCGACACCGAGAACGACTTTCTTGTCCTCGGCGATCCACATACCAGTGCCGCCCAAGACATTGATAAAGGCGATTCCTTGGAGGTTCGGTTGCTGCGACAGATGCTCGCAAGCCCGTGCACTACGGCCACCTGCTTGACAGATGACATACACGGTTTCGCCTAAAGAGCACTCAGACTCGCGCCCCACAAGTTCCGATAACGGGATGTTGATTGCCCCAGGCACATGGCCTGATACATACTCATCAACCTCGCGCACATCGATGACAATCGGAGCATTTAGTACAGCAAGTTCATCAGTAGTCACAGCAGATTCCATGACTACACCGTAGTTCCATCGTCTGTTGCCTCGAGGTCTGCTGGAGTATTGATGTTTCGCACCGCCATTGCCGGAACGGGAACCTCTGCGACATCGAGCAAAACCGCTGCACGATGCACGGCGCGTTCATTGCGTTTCCACACGGACTGCAATGTTGTCAGGCACTCTTCCTTAGACCATGCAGCACACAACCAATTAAGGCGATCGGTGCGACCAACAGTTGCCTGTGCATCATCCAAACCACGAACCAAACTTTGAATCACGGCCGGAGTAATAAACGGCATGTCACACGATAAAACAACTACTGCATCGTTCGTGGCTGCCTTGAGCGAAGTAATGACACCGCCAAGAGGACCTTCACCAGGGAACGCATCCTTCTTCCACACTGCGTCAATTCCCTTGGCGCGAGATTGAGGGCCACCAATAAGAAACACTTGCGCCGCCCCGGCGTCATGAGCTGCTTGCACCACACGAGAAGCCATGGAAGAACCTTCCACTTCAAAGGTCGCTTTATCAGTTCCCATACGAGAACTGTCTCCCCCAATGAGAACGGCAACAGTGAAATCCTGTCCAGGCATAGTGTCAAGGCTAAGGGCTTCTGGGCATCTATGGTGGGGGCATGAGCGCAATATGGGCAGCAACATCAACCGGATTCGACATTGAGACCATCAAAACGGCCGCATTAGGCATTTCGGGTGCCTCACTCATCATCGGCTTGGTTCTGATGAAAGTGGTATCAAACGTTGTGGGCAAGGTTGTTTCCCTTGTGGTTTTCGTAGCTATTGCACTAGCCGGGTATTCGCAACGCTATTCCATCGTGGATTGCGCCAACAAAGTCCAGGCCGAGGCAACAAGCATTAGTGCGGAAATGCCCGAGGCAACCTGCAACTTCTTTGGTCAAGAGATCACTCTCAAAATTCCTCAACCATCTAAGTGA
>JBIKZT010000031.1:0-13198 GCA_044354565.1 Ilumatobacteraceae bacterium | reverse complement strand
AGCTTCTTCACGAAGGGCTATTTGGTCAGGGCTCCACTCAAAATCCATCAACACAGATGGTAGGGGGCAGCCTTGGCCATCACGCTATTGTGTACAAGTCTGATACAAGTAGCCACCCTCCAGGGGGTGCTCAGAGAAAAGGTGCTTCCCATGGCAAAGATCAAGGTTGATAATCCAGTAGTTGAACTCGACGGAGATGAGATGACTCGCATCATCTGGCAGTTCATCAAAGACCGCCTCATCTTGCCGTACCTCGACATCAATCTTGAGTACTACGACCTTGGTATGGAGCACCGTGATGCCACAGACGACCAGGTCACGATTGACTCTGCGAACGCAATTTTGAAGCACGGTGTCGGCGTGAAATGCGCAACCATTACCCCTGACGAAGCTCGCGTTGAAGAGTTCGGCTTGAAGAAAATGTGGAAGTCGCCAAACGGCACGATTCGTAACATTCTCGGTGGCGTTGTGTTTCGTGAACCAATCATCTGCAGCAATATTCCAAAACTGGTACCTGGTTGGACCAAACCCATCGTGATTGGTCGTCATGCTCACGGCGATCAGTACAAGGCAACCGACTTTAAAGTTCCTGGTGCTGGTTCTGTCACAATGACGTTCACGCCTGAAGATGGCAGCGCGCCAATGGAATTCAAGGTTGCACAGTACGGAGCCGACGGTGGAGTGGCCATGGGTATGTACAACTTCAACGACAGCATTCGTGATTTTGCACGCGCATCGTTCCGTTACGGTCTCTCGCGCAACTATCCCGTGTATATGAGCACGAAGAACACCATCTTGAAGGCCTACGACGGTCAGTTCAAAGATCTGTTCGAGGAAATCTTTAATGCTGAGTTCAAAGCTGATTTTGACAAAGCCGGACTCACCTACGAACACCGCCTTATCGACGACATGGTCGCAAGCGCAATGAAGTGGGAGGGCGGTTACGTATGGGCGTGTAAGAACTATGACGGCGACGTCCAGTCAGACACCGTCGCTCAAGGTTTCGGCTCACTTGGCCTGATGACATCGGTGTTGATGACACCAGATGGTCGCACGGTTGAAGCAGAAGCAGCTCACGGCACAGTCACGCGCCATTACCGCGAGCATCAAAAGGGCAACAAGACTTCAACGAACCCTGTTGCATCTATTTATGCATGGACAGGCGGACTCAAGCACCGTGGCAAGCTCGACAACAATGCAAAGCTCAGTGAATTCGCAGAGAAGCTTGAGCAAGTGTGTGTTGAGTGCATCGAGGCTGGCGAGATGACAAAAGACCTTTCGCTTCTCATCTCCAAAGAACAACCATGGCTCACGACTGAAGATTTCCTCGCTGCAATCGATCGTCGTCTACAAGCAAAGATGGCCTAAACATGAAAGCGGTGGTTCTTCGCGACCACGGCGGACCAGAAGTTCTGCAATTCGAAGATGTTCCTACGCCCGTATTTGGTGCCGAAGAAATTCTTGTAACAGTTGCAGCAACAGCGCTGAACCGTGCCGACTTGCTTCAACGTTTGGGCTTTTATCCGAACCCATTTCCTTCTGGTCCTGAAATTCCAGGTCTTGAGTTTGCTGGAACAGTGGCGGCAGTGGGCGAGCGTGTCACCACATGGAAAGTGGGCGACCACGTCATGGGAATCACCAGTGGCGGTGCGTATGCAGAACAGCTTGTCACTCACGAGAGACAAGCAATGGCAGTTCCTGCTGGCATGTCACTTCACGATGCAGCTGCAATTCCAGAAGTATTCATTACTGCCTGGGATGCTCTTGTTGTGCAGGGTGGACTCACGTCTGGCCGGTGGGCCATGGTGCATGCTGGTGCGTCTGGCGTTGGCACAGCCGCAATCCAGATTGTGAAAGCAATTGGTGCGCGCATCATTGTCACCTGTTCGTCTGGCAAAGTGCAATCATGTCTCAATCTTGGTGCAGATGTGGTTGTTGACTACGGTTCGCAGGACTTCGTAGAGGAAGTACAGAAAGCAACAAACGGACTCGGCGTTGATGTCGTTCTCGATGTCATCGGTGGCGACTATGTAGAACGCAATGTGGCTTCACTTGCAATCAAGGGCCGCATTATTCAAGTGGGAGTGATGGCGGGTAAGCCAGTGCCATTCAACGTTGGTGCTTTGTTGGCAAAACGAGCAACCATCACGGGCACTGTGTTGCGCGCTCGTCCACTAGAAGAAAAAGTTGCAATTTCTCAACGATTCGCTGCCGAGATGTTGCCTTTGTTCTCTACTAGTCAGTTACGACCAGTTATTGATTCGCGTTACAACTTTGCAGACATTGCTGCAGCGCAGGAATATATGGCGTCTAATGGCAACGTTGGCAAAATAGTTATCTCAGTGGCGTAGACGCCACGTTGTTTATCGCGCAGTGATTGCTGTGTAGTTGCGCTCGTCAGAGCCGGTGTACCACTGGCGTGGGCGACTGATCTTTTGATCTTTGTCTGCAAGTAGTTCTTGCATGTGTGACAACCAGCCCACTGTGCGTGGAATTGCGAACAACACGGTGAACATGTCGACAGGGAAACCGAGTGCTTGGTAGATGAGACCAGAGTAGAAGTCCACGTTCGGGTAGAGCTTGCGCTTGATGAAGTATTCATCGCTGAGTGCAGCCTTCTCAAGCGCGATAGCGACTTCGAGAAGCGGGTTCATGCCAGTGACTTCAAAGACGTCGTATGCAGTCTTCTTGATGATGGTGGCACGTGGATCGAAGTTCTTGTAGACGCGGTGACCGAATCCCATGAGTCGACCCTCGCCTGACTTCACGCTTTCAATAAATGCAGGGACGTTCTTGACGTCGCCGATTTCAGCGAGCATGCGGATTACTGCCTCGTTGGCCCCACCATGAAGCGGGCCGTACAGGGCAGCGGCAGCTGCTGCAGTAGCTGTGTACGGATCTGAGTTGGCTGAACTGACGACGCGCATTGCTGTGGTGCCACAGTTCTGTTCGTGGTCTGCGTGCAGGATGAACAAGATGTCCATCGCACGAGCCAAAACTGGGTTAACGGTGTAGTCATCGCCAATGCGGAACATCATGTTCAGGAAGTTTTCACCGTACGACAACGCATTGTTTGGAGACACAAAGGGGAGTCCTTGACTGAATCGGTAACACATGGCTGCAATGGTGGGAACTTTTGCAACAAGACGAAGTACTTGCTTGTCAAATGATTCTGAATCGAAAATATCTTTCGCGTCGACATAGAAAGTGCCGAGTGCTGCAGTGGCGGAAATGAACATGCCCATTGGGTGTGCGTCGTAATGGAAACCATCCACAAATCGTTTACGCATGTTTTCGTGAATCATCGTGTGGCGAGTCACGTTGAACTGCCAATCTTCTAATTCGGCAGTGGTGGGGAGTTCACCTTTGAGAAGCAAGTAGGCAACTTCGAGGAAAGAGGATTTATCAGCGAGTTGTTCGATGGGGTAGCCGCGGTAACGCAAGATGCCGGCTTCGCCGTCGAGGTATGTGATGGAAGATGCGCACGCTGCGGTGGAGAGGTACGCAGGGTCGTACATGAAGAGGTTTGGATCGAGTTCCCGCAGTGCTGATGAGTTGAAGACCCCGCCTGTGATGGGCACTGTGACGGATTTTCCCGTCCGGTCATCAGTAATAGTGATTGTGTCAGTCATTTGGGATCCCCTCGACAGTGACGAATTGTGTGTGGGGGCTTTCTCCCCCAGGAGACAGATTAGGCGAAGCAGAGTGCTCTATTCCACTTACGTGGCTTGATATTTGCTTACAGGGGCGTGTTGTCATGTTTACGAGAGACAAGCTTTTCGCGTTTGTCTCGCAACATGTGCAAAGCGGCACATATTTCGCGCCGAGTATCGGCGGGGTCAATCACGGCGTCCACGTAGCCACGCTCTGCGGCGATGTACGGATTCAAGAGTCGTTGTGAATAGTCGGCCTCAAACGCAGCACGTTCTTCGTCTGTGGCACGGCGTTGAAGAATTGCGGCAGCTTGTCCGGCGCCCATAACTGCCAATTCAGCCCATGGCCATGCAAGGCATAGGTCGTTGCCCATCTCTTTCGAGTCCATCACGATGTATGCGCCGCCGTATGACTTACGCAAGATGACACAGATACGCGGAACTGTTGCTCGAGCGTACGCAAATACCAATTGAGCGCCATGTCGAATCATGCCTCGCCACTCCAAGTCTTTCCCCGGATAAAAACCTGGTGTGTCGACCAATGTGAGTACTGGAATATTGAATGCGTCACAGAATGAAACAAAGCGTGCAGCTTTTTGTGATGCAGGAATATCAAGAGTGCCAGCAAGTGAAATCGGTTGGTTGGCCACAATGCCGATGGAATAGCCCGCCATGTTTGCAAAAGCAGTGATGACGTTGCCAGCCCATCGTGCACGAATCTCCATGTAGTGACCATCGTCCACAATGGATGCGATGACATCACGAACGTCGTAGCTTCCCGTTGAAAGTTCCGGAATGAGTGCACCAGCTTCAGGAGTTAATCGATCGTCTGCGTCGTCTGTCTCTGTGATGGGTGCGAGTTGGTCAACATTGGAGGGCAAAAACTCCAGAAGTTCTTCGACCCACGCAATGGCACCCGCAATATCGGGAACCACAACTGAACTTGCACCACTATGGCGAGCATGTGTTCCTGCGCCACCAAGTTCATCAGTTGAAACTTCAATGCCAGTGAACTCAGCAACCATTGTTGGACCACTAACAAATGCATACGACTCATCCGTCATCACAACAAAATCAGAAAGTCCGATGAGTAACGCTGGACCAGAAACTGCAGGACCAGTCACAATGCTGATGGTGGGAACAACTCCTGAGCAATCGGCTAACGCTTTGGCTGCCGTGCCCCAACCGTGCAGTGCGGCGATTCCTTCAAGAATGTCAGCGCCAGACGATTCCATCTGCGTGACGAGGGGGAGTCCCTTTGAACGTGCTGTTTGTGCTGCAGTTGCAATCACATGTGAAGCAGCAGCAGAGAGTGCGCCTTTATGAACTTCACCATCAACGGTCAGCCAGACTGCTTCTCGGCCATGTGAAAAGCGCACGACTGCGGCAGAAGCGGCACCAGGAACACTGTGCTGAAGTTCAACCACAACGTCAAAAGTATTGATGTCAGTAGTGCTCACTCACTACAGACTAGACACTGAGCGAGGGGCGGGGTCCTTTGGCAGGTTTCACGCCTATTTCTAGGGTGATTCCTGGTTGTCGAGGGGCGTGGCGTTGCACGGTATCTATTGCTCGCTCGCGTACCGCCAATGTGGCTCTGTTGGGTCGTGGACGTGGTCGTTGTACCCATCCCACAACTCGACGAGGCATCTCTTCAATAGGGATACGAACAAAGTTGCCCTTGAGCCAACCGGGTACGGCACTTGCAGGAACAATGGCAGCGCCGAATCCTTCGAAAACAAGTGACGCCATAAGGCGAACGCCATCGATCTCGGCCAATGATTGCAGAGCGACTCCATGGTTTGCTGCAGCTCGGTCGACAATGCGGCGTTGTGCAGTTCCTCGTGGGGCAAGCATGATGGGATGCTCTGCAAGTTCTTCCAATGTGATGGAAGTGTGTTTGGCCAAGACATGTTGCGTGGGCGCAACAAGGAATAACTCTTCTGCAAATAGCTCTCGAACATCAAGCGTGGTATCTGCAATGGGAAGGTGGACAATCGCAGCATCAATCTCGCCGTTCGCAAGTCGAAGCAACAATGAAGAAGTGGCTCCTTCAACAATGGTTGTGCGCACATCTGGATGGTGGCGCGACAATGATGAAAGAAGTGGTGGCATTAGCCAGCGTGCGGTGGTGCCGATAGTGCCAACTCGGCAATCTCCTTTGGCTGTGTCGCCCAAAGAATGAATATCTGCATCGATGTCTTCCACTTCGTGCAAGATTCGCCGTGCACGCGTGAGCACAAGGTCACCTTCGTCAGTGAGAGCGCCGGTGGAACGGTCGATGAGTACGGTGCCAAGTGCCGCCTCGAGTCGCCCGATGTGGGCAGATACATTCGACTGGACCGTATCGAGGTACTTGGCAGCAGCCGAGAACGACCCATGGTCGGCGATGGCGACGAGGCTCTGAAGTTGCTTGATTTCCATGGTTAGGCTCCTTTCTGGGTCGGAAATGACCTATCTCTAAAAACGATAGCAAGTATCTTGCCGTTCGACTTGAGTGTTCACGCATTCACGTGCATAATTTCACTAACAAATCGCGCCGGACATCCCCCCCTTTAGTCCGGCCGAAAGAACCCATCAGATGGTCCCCCCCCATCGGGTTTCGGTTGAGAGGTCCCGCCTAGTGCGGGGCCTTTCCCATTTCTCCCCATATACAACGCCCCAATTCAGGCGTAGTGTGCCCGCGTGGAGCATGCAGCTTTTTTTGATCTTGATCGCACGATTCTTTCGGGTGCATCTGCCCATGTTGTGAGTCGCGTATTACGCGAAACAGGTGTGGTGAATCGAAACATTCCTGGCGAATCTCTCATGTATCAAGTCTTTGAAACGTTCGGTGAGAATCTTCCGTCCATGGTGTTGGGTCGCCAGGCAGTCATTGCAATGCGTGGACATTCACGTGAGGAAGTGCGCACAGCGTCGCGAACGGCAGCGCCCGACATTCTTGCAATGGTGCAGCCATATGCCAAACAAGTCATCGACGGGCATCGTGCTGAAGGAAGAAAAGTTGTTTTGGCAACGACAACTCCACGAGATCTCATTGAACCATTTGCAGAGCTCATGGGTTTTGACGATGTGATTGCAACAATGTATGCAGTTGACGCCGATGGTTGTTACACGGGTGAGTTAGACGGTCAATATGTGTGGTCACGTGGCAAACGTGATGCTGTAAAGCGTTGGGCTGAAGAACACGGTGTAGACCTTGCTGGTTCGTACGCATATAGCGACAGCGTCTTTGATGAACCATTACTTGCCTCAGTAGGAAACCCATTTTGTGTGAACCCAGATTGGCGTTTACGCCTCATGGCCGCAGCACGTCGTTGGCCTGTTATGCATCTTGATGTACCGCTAGGTGTTGCAAAGGTTCCTGTAGTTGGTCTTGAGGCACAGCAAGTATTGATGAAGTTTGCCCGTCCTGAAGTATTCCCGTATGCACGCTTCAAAATTTCAGGAACTGAAAACATTCCTACTGATGGTGCAGCCATTATTTGTGGCAATCATCGCAGCTATTTCGATATCGCTGCGGTTTCACTAGCGGTAGCAAAAACTGGCCGAGCAGTGCGGTTCCTCGGTAAAAAAGAAGTCTTTGATGCACCAGTGATTGGGCCACTCGCGGCTGCACTCGGCGGCATCCGTGTAGAACGCGGAACTGGCAGTGATGAACCATTGCGCGCAGCGACAGAATCGTTAGTCGCTGGTGACCTTGTTGCGTTAATGCCACAAGGCACAATTCCTCGTGGTCGTGCATTTTTTGATCCGGTATTGAAGGGGCGTTGGGGCGCAGCAAAATTGGCTGCACAGACAAAAGCGCCAGTCATCCCGATTGGTATCTGGGGAACCGAAAAAGTGTGGCCACGCAATGCAAAGTTGCCCAACATCACAAACGTGACGTCGCCACCAGACGTCATCATTGTTGTTGGTGCGCCTGTCGCGTTGTCGTACACAGATGCAGATGCAGATACTGCGGCGATCATGGCTGCAATTAGTGCATTGTTGCCGCCAGAGGGACGCGAGTACTACGAACCCACTGAAGACGAACTGCGACGGTCGTACCCGTCGAACTACAAAGGTGACCCGAACGCCGAAGATGATCGGCGCCCAGGTACCGATTAGTTATTTCTGGCTGGCAACTTTTGCGCGAACAATGTTGAGCGCAGAACCGGCTTTGAACCATTCCACTTGTTCAGGACTAAATGTGTGCTTTGCCTCAAAGTCAATGGTGGAACCATCTGCCTTGGTGATGCGGCACTGCATTGGTTTGTCGGGAACAGGAGGAAGATTCAATACGCTGATGCGGTCGGTCTCTTCGATCTGGTTATAAGTATCTGGATTGGCGAAAGTAAGTGGAACTAGACCTTGCTTCTTCAAGTTTGTCTCGTGAATACGAGCAAATGACCGAGCGAAGATAACGACGCCGCCACGGAAACGTGGCTCCATCGCTGCATGCTCACGTGAGGAACCTTCGCCGTAGTTTTGGTCTCCGATTGCGCACCACTGCACACCGGATTCGCCGTAGTGCTTGGCAATGTCTGGGTAACTGCGACGCGAACCGTCGATCACGTCGAGGCCTTCGCCCACTGCGCCACCGAATGCATTGACGGCGCCAATGAACAAGTTGCCAGAGATGTTCTCAAGGTGGCCACGGTACGTAAGCCACTTTCCAGCTGCAGAGATGTGGTCTGTAGTGCACTTTCCTTGTGCCTTCATCAAGATGGGCAGTTCGATGTAGTCGTTGCCATCCCATGCATTGAACGGTTGCAAAAGTTGCAAACGATCAGAGGTAGGACTTACTTCCACAACAACACCGCTCCCATCTGCTGGTGGGGCAGTGAAGGTATCAACGCCGGGGTCGTAGCCCTTTGCGGGAAGAATGTCGCCACGTGGTGCATCGAGTGTTACTTCGGTACCGTCTGCACTGGTGATGGTGTCGACAGTCGGATCAAAGTCGAGACGACCGGAGAGCGCAATTGCCATCACGGTGTCGGGGCTTGTTACGAATGACAACGTATTTGCTGAGCCGTCTGCGCGCTTTGGAAAGTTACGGTTGAAAGAGTTCACAATGCTGTTGGGCTTTGCAGTTTTATCGGCTGCGCGTTCCCATTGTCCGATACAAGGACCACATGCATTGGCCAACACCGTTGCGCCAATTGCTTCGAGGTCTGCAAGAAGTCCGTCGCGTTCAATGGTCGCACGAATTTGTTCACTTCCTGGTGAGATGAGGAGTTCAACCTTGGCCTTGAGACCTTTGGCTTTAGCTTGACGCGCAATTGATGCTGCACGTGTGATGTCTTCATATGACGAGTTCGTGCAAGAACCAATAAGAGCTGCAGAAATGTTCAGCGGCCAATCGTTTTCGCGTGCTGCTGCACCTACGCCTTGTGCGCCAATTTTGTGGGCACGGTCAGGGGAGTGAGGGCCGTTGATAAGCGGTGTCAATGAAGTGAGATCAATCTCGATGACCTGGTCGTATTGTGCACCATCGTCTGGACGAAGGTCGTCGGCTACAGCATCTGCTGCAGCTGCGATTGCCTCACGACCAGTTGCGCGCAGGTAGTCACTCATGTTGCTGTCGTATCCGAATACTGAACATGTGGCACCAATTTCTGCACCCATGTTGCAGATCGTTGCCTTACCTGTTGCAGAAATGCTGTCTGCGCCAGGGCCAAAGTATTCAGCGATGGCTCCGGTGCCGCCTTCAACGGTGAGTTGGCGTGCAACTTCCAAGATGACATCTTTCGGACTGGCCCAACCAGACAGTGTTCCGGTGAGTTTGATGCCAATAACTTTTGGCCAACGCACGTTGAACGGAAAGCCTGTCATGACGTCGACTGCATCTGCGCCACCAACACCAATTGCCACCATGCCAAGACCACCAGCGTTTGGTGTGTGGCTATCGGTACCAATCATCATTCCGCCAGGGAATGCATAGTTCTCGAGAACTACTTGGTGAATGATTCCGCTGCCTGGACCCCAGAAACCAACGCCGTACTTTGCAGAGACACTGCGCAAGAAGTCGTACACCTCGCGGTTCACATCGTTTGCGTCACGCAGGTCGAGTTTGGCACCGACCTTGGCAAGAATGAGGTGGTCACAATGCACTGTGGATGGCACTGCAGTTGTTGGAAGACCTGCTGTCATGAACTGCAATAACGCCATTTGTGCGGTTGCGTCTTGCATGGCGACGCGATCGGGATGGAAGTCAGCGTAGCTACGACCACGTTCCATCTCTTGTGAAGCGGGGTCTGAGAGATGGTTGATAAGAATTTTTTCAGCCAACGTGAGTGGACGACCAAGGCGCTTGCGTCCTAGTGCGGCATTAGAGGGAAGCGTTGAGTACACGCCTTGCACAAGTTCAATCGGAGTGCCAGCAGAAACAGCCATGGTGGTTACCTTTCGGTGGGCAAGCAATGAGTACTTGCGTTTTGTTCAGATGTATACAACTATAATACAAGTGAGAACCATTCGCTATCACCAGATCGCCGAAGAACTTCGAGGCCGAATTCTCTCGGGTTCGTATGCGGCTGGGCGTCTACTGCCGAGTGAATCTGATTTGTCTACTGAGTTTGAAGTCAGCCGCGTGACTATTCGCAAAGCCCTTGAGTTGTTGCGAGACGGTGACCTCGTTGATTCGCGCCAGGGATTCGGATGGTTTGTTGCCGGCGAAACAGTGCGACAACCATTAGCGCGGTTGGCCACATTGGAAGATCAACTGCGCAACTCTGGAGCAACGCCTGAACGCCGTGTATTGGAGTTTGCGTTTGAGAAAGCACCAAAAGATGTTGCGCTGGCGTTGGGTACTTCTCAAGTCTTGAGAGTGCGCCGCGTGAATCTCGCTGATGGAGAGCCGTTCGCAATTATCACGGTGTGGTGTCCCGGTGACTTGGGTCAACACCTGTCTCGCGCAGATGTTGAACGTTCTCCGTTTTATGAACTGCTTGATATTCCATTTGCAGGAGCAACGCAGACAATTGGCGCAGATGCCGCCTCGGTAGATGAAGCTGCATTGTTGAAGGTGCCCGTCGGTTCACCCGTGTTGCGATGTGAACGAACGACCCAAAGTGTTGAAGGCAAAACAGTTCTTGTATCTCGCCACGTTTTCCCTGCGCATCGCACTGAGTTCGTGGTGGACTTACCGTTTGTTGACCAGTCGATTGCGCCAAGCGGCTTGCGCCTGGTGGATTAGAGGAACTGCTTCTTCCAGCCGTCGTAGTCTTTGGTGAGGCCTTCGCGAATGGCGGTGATCACATCTGCACGCAAACGCTTCTTGCTGTGAGTATGCGCATCTGCATTTAGTGAGGACGTGGACTTGGCAAACTCAATTGCAGTTGTCATTAGTTCTGACTCATCAACCACAAGGTCGAGGAATCCTGTTTCCACAGCATTGTCCGGGGTGAAAATCTCTGCAAGCAAAACTGATCGCGTGAGCGCAGCTGGCGTCACGCGTTGGCGAAGAATTTCGATTGTAGAAAAAGGCATTGTCATGCCAATGGCAACTTCGTTCGCGGTGTAGCGGAAATTGCCTTTTACGCCAATGCGGTAATCGCCACATAACAAGATGAAAACACCCATTGCAATGGCGTGACCACCACAAGCAATAACTACGGGATGAGGGAATGACAACAAGCGAATAGCGAGTTCAAGTCCGCCATTCAACATGTCGACTGCTGGTTGTCCGCTTGCTGCAAGTGTCTTGAGGTCGAACCCGGCAGACAAAATGCCAGGACGTCCCGCAAGAACTACTGGTGCTGCGTCGCGTTCTGCTTGGTCGAGCGCTGCATGAATTGCTTCTTGCAGTGCAAGCGACATTGCGTTGGCTTTGCCATCATCCATGGTGATGACAGCAACGCCATCGGTCAACACATACGTGACGAGGTCGGTCATTACCACTTGTCCCAGTGAAGGACTTTGCTGAGTGGCTCTCGTTTTGCAGGCTTGAAGTCTGTACCGATTGTGTAAGCGATAGGGAAGAGGCCAGCTTGGCTAATGCGGTCGTGTGGAATGCCGAGCAAGTTGGCAGCTTCTTCTTCGCCGCCGTTCATGAGGTGAATGGTTGTCCATGCAGAACCCATGCCGCGTTCGCGCAGTGCAAGCATGAAACTCCACACTGCTGGCAAGAGTGAACCCCACTGGCTAGCAGTAGCAAATGAAGGAAGGTTGTCGAGACGACCATCGATCGCTGGAATCAACAACAACGGTGCCTTCTCAAAGTTCTCCGCAAGAAACGCTGCAGAGTCGCGAACGAGTGGCATGCGCTCGCCGCGGGTGTCGCCTTCAGCGAATTGACGTGCAGGTGCATTGGAGTACAGATCCCAGTTCTTGCGATAGATGTCGGCAAGTGCCTTCTTCTTTGCAGCATCTTCCACGATGATCCAGTGCCAGCCTTGGCTGTTTGAACCTGTGGGTGCTTGCAAGGCGATTTCAAGGCATTCCTCGACGATCTCGCGCTCTACTGGCTTGTCGAAATCGAGGCGCTTACGAACGCTGCGGGTTGTCTTGAGTACTTCATCGGCGGAAAGGTTTAAATGCATAGTGGGCAGTCTGCCACGGCTTCACTGACAACTGACGAGTGGGACCGTGCCAAACTAGGAATATGAGCGACAGAGTCACTATCTCCATATCCGACGGCATCGCAGATGTGCGATTCAACCGTGCCGACAAGCGCAATGCCCTTGATGGTGAGCAGTTCCAAGCGATTGTGGACGCCGGTGAATCATTGAAGACCAACAAGAAAATTCGAGTTGTAGTTCTCTCGGGCGAAGGTGCTTCTTTCTGTGCTGGCCTCGACCTTGCGTCCATGGGCGCCATGGCCGGTGGTGGTGAACGCGATACGACGCAAAAACAACCGTCTGCTGGTGACATGCAAGAGGGTCGCATCACGCACTTGGGTCAGCAGTCAGCATGGGTATGGCAAGAAGTGCCAGTGCCAGTGATTGCAGCAGTGCATGGACATGCTCTTGGCGGCGGTTGCCAGATTGCTCTCGGTGCCGACATTCGTATTGCGCACCCAGATACAAAGTTCAGTGTTCGCGAAACATATTGGGGCTTAGTACCCGACATGTCAGGCACAGTTCTCTTGCAGGGTCTTGTGCGTCCCGACGTGATGAAAGACATCGTGTTGTCTGCTCGTATCTTTGATGGTCGCGAAGCGCACGAAATTGGTGTCGTCACTCGCTTGTCAGATAATCCTCGTGACGATGCATTTGCCTATGCCGAAGAGATCTGCAAGCGCAGCCCAGATGCGGTGCGTGGTGCGAAAGAGTTGTTGAACCGTCTCACCATGGATTTCGCTGCTGCCCAATTTGCTGCGGAACGTCGCATTATTGGAAGCCTCATTGGTGGACACAACCAGCGTGAGGCTGTGATGAGCGACTTCGAGAAGCGCGCACCTGCCTACATCGACCCCAAATAGGGTTCTAAATCCCTTGGCATCAGGGCGTCAGCCTGGGTAGCCTTGGGTCTTGCTCGGGCCAGCGTCGTCCCGGGTGGACAATCCACCTGATTACCCCTGCTCTGGTAGCAGCTGTAAGGACTCGACGCACATGAACCCA
>JBIKZT010000098.1:0-4877 GCA_044354565.1 Ilumatobacteraceae bacterium | reverse complement strand
AGTAGGCTCGTCTAGGCATGCAGCAAGTATCCATCGTGATGAGGACGTATGAACGTCCAATCTTGCTCGCTCGGGCTCTGGCAAGTGTGCAGAACCAGACATTTACTGACTGGAACCTTGTCGTTGTAAACAATGGTGGTAATCGGGCCGTAGTAGACGCTGTTGTAGATGTGGCTCGTAGTTCCACGCCCACTGGCAACATCAGCGTGTTGCACCTTGAAGACCGTTTTGGAATGGAAGAGGCCTCGAACAGGGGATTAGCTGCAACAGAGTCTGAGTTCTTTGCGATTCATGATGATGATGATTCGTGGGATGCCGAGTTTCTTGAAGTTGCAGTCGGCGGATTGCGCGCAAACATTTCTGCTGCAGCAGTTGTTACGGGCGTCACTCGCATCCATGAGACATATAAGAACGGCAAAGTGTGGCCGGTGAAGTCTGAAGAGTTTTATCTCACTCAAGAACGTCTCACGTATGACGGAATGATTGGCAACAACACGTTCCCACCAATTGCTGCAGTCTTTCGTCGTCGACTTCTGGCTGATGTTGGCGGTTTCGATTCGTCCTTGCCGGTTCTCGGTGATTGGGAGTTCAATCTTCGCGCAGTGTTGTCGGGTGGGTTTGTCTTTCTCCCTGAACGTCTAGCGCACTATCACACACGAACGCCAGAAAGCGAGAGTGCCTCGGGCAACTCCATCACTGTTGGTATTGATCTTCATCACAAGATTCGCGAACAACTACATGCGCGTTGGCTGGCTGAACCTGAAGTGGGTGGCGTGAATAAAGGCATGCAAGTGATTGCTGCATACGTTGCAGATGAACCACAAAAACGTCGCAATGTTGCTGCATTAGTGAAGATTGTGGCGAAAGATCCGGTGCGTACGTATTGGGCAGTGAGTCGTCGTGTGCGACGCATTGTGAGGCGTGGCGCATGAACCTGAATGCTGAAGAGATTCTTGCGCAGCACTCGCAAATCGCTGTGTTGACTCTGGATGTGTTTGACACAGTAGTGACGCGCGCCGTTGCACAACCAACACACGTCTTTGCCCACATGGAAGAACACTTGGTGTCTACGCATGGCCGCGTGTGGAAAGGTTTTGCATTGCGTCGCGTACGAGGAGAGCACAGAGCTCGTGCGCTCAAGGCCATCTCGCACCCAGCTCATGATGTGACATTGCGTGAGATTCTTCAGAACGTGGCATCTGATGCCGCCCATGTGTTGAGCCGTGAAGAAGTGGCAATGCTGGATGAATTGGAGCACAGCAAAGAAATTCAGTTGGCACGCCCGGTGGTGCTTGGATGCACACTTGCAGAACTTGCTCGCGCTCGCGGGCTTGACGTGTATTTCGTAAGCGATAACTACATGTCGTCGGCGCACATCGTGAACATGTTGCATGCCGTGGGGCTGCAATGGGTGCAATCAGGTCAGGTGTTTGTTAGTTCAGAACATGGAGCTATGAAGTCGGGAGCGCTGTCTCGGTCTCTTCGTGTGGAAGGGCCAACGTTGTGGGAGACAGTGGCGCGCACTATTCAAACGAAACAAGGTTTGGGGGGCATTGCTCCGATATCGGCCAACGTGAATGGCCGCTGCCTGCATGTTGGAGACAATGTCTTGGCAGACGGTTTTATACCTCAGCAATACGGATTTCGTACGCATCTGGATCTCTCTATGTTGGCGTCTCATCGCGTCATGGAGAACACAACGCCGGCAGTATTGCCGTTCTCACGCATCGAGGCATGGCAACGCGATAATGCTGCGAACGGAATCGTTGATGTTGCTACGTTAATCGGCAGTGGGCTCGTAGCCATGGTTGTTGCCGCTCAAATTCTTGACATTCAAAGCGTGATGCAACATCGTGAAATTGCTGGCGTTCATTTCGTGGCCCGTGATGGATATTTGGCGCATCAAGTGTGGGGTTCATTGCAGTCGTCAGGCTCGCAACTACCGCCTGCTTCGTATATGGCGTTCTCGCGTTCTGTTGCGTGGCGCGCACGCCTGACAGAAGTGAACGAATCAACAATCGCTCGCTTTATTGGTGACGATGAGGAACTAACCGTGGAACGCCTTGAACGTCGTGTGGGTTGTGCATTGGTGTCGGAACATGCGCGCAATGTGAAACTTTCCGCAGAGAAGGCGCGCAACGTATTGGTGAAAAATGCAGATGCCATCGTTGCAGCCTCAGCAGAATTGCGCACGCGTATGGTGCAGCATCTGCGTTCGTGTGGTTTGTTGGTACCCGGACATCATCTGGTGGTTGACCTTGGTTGGACTGGTTCATCTCTTGCAGATCTTGCCGACATCGTGCGCGAAGAAACGAATGGAGCATCTGTTGTTGAAGGCAGATTGACAGGTCTGTACTGGGACGCCTCGGCGAACCGAACACGAATTGCGCTCAACGGATTTGCGATGGATGAATTCCATTCGGTAGACGACAACTTGCGCTTATTGGGAATGTTGAAGATGCTTGAAGTATTGATGACAGCACCACATGGTTCTGTCATTGACTACGGCGATGCATCAACAGGCTTTGCGCCGGTATATGCCGACAGTCCCGTTGAGCGAATTGCGTATGACACGGTGATCGCAAATATTGCGCGAGCCGCGGCCAGTTCTGCACGAGACTTAGTGAAGGGCACGCATCCATCGGGTGTTGTTGCTGCAGACATCACGGGTGCATCCGTGTGGGCAGCAATGATGCAAGTAGGTCACACGCCGCGCATAGAAGAAGTGGAATGCCTTGCACCTCTACGACAGATTTCTGCAATAGATCATGAAGGCGAGGGTTTGCCTCTCGTGATGAACATCCCTGCATGGGCAGGTAAATACGCAGACCCCACACGAATCACCGACACTCTCATTCATGGTCATTGGGTGCAAGGAACATTGTGTCAATGGCGCCAAGAAGAGCGTTATGGCGAATGGGCATCAAACATTCAGCGTGTTCTTCCATTTGTGAATCAGCAATGGGTGCAGTCCTCATCATCTGTAACGGAAAGTAATCGCTGATGATTATTGACATTCAACTCAATCAAGGTTCAGCCCCGTGGAGTCAATTGCGTGATGCTGCACTTGCTGCAGAAGAAGCGGGGTTCTCAAACCTGTGGAATCTTGATCACTTCTCTGGAGAGATGTTTGCTGCTGAATCCATGATGGAGTGTTTTACAAGTCTTGCTGCATGGGCTGCAACGACGAGCGCGATTGGTCTAGGAACGTTGGTTGCAAATGTAAATAATCGCGTGCCTGGATTGTTGGCAAATGCTGTGTCATCGATCCAAGAAATCTCGGGCAATAGATTCACGCTCGGTATTGGGTCTGGCGCATCACCAAGTGGCCCTTACGGTGCTGAACATGCCGCATTGGGAATTGACCTGCTGCCCACTATGGCAAAGAGGCATGCGCGTCTCGTTGAAGTAGTCGACGTGATGCGTTCTATCTGGGCAGACGACAGAGACAAAGAATTCAATGGATTTCCAAAGCCGTCGGTTCAGCCGCGCATCATTGTGGGCATCAACAGTCCGGCGTTGGCTCGTATTGCCGGAGCAACTACTGATGGCGTGAATACACGCTTCAATCACCCTGACCGTGGCGAGTTGTTGCGCACGGCGCGAGAAGCAAGTGGGAACCGAGCTGATTTTGAGACGTCGGTGTGGTCGTGGTTTGAGCCTGAATATGCAGACCCCTCGCATCCGTTTCATCAGGAACTTGTTGCCGATGGCGTGACACGACTCATCATGTTTGAAAAAGTTGCGCCACGAGTTGATGTGATTGCGTCAACTCGCAAGTATTTGCGCTAGTTAGGCAGATGCAGAGACGTAGTTCGGATTATTTGCTCGCCATTTCGCTGCTTTCAGCGTCATGTAGATAAACACCGGAACAGTCACAAAGTTCTGTGCAGAGATCATGAGGTCGTCTACAACAAATCCGTACACCAGCCATGACATGCAGTTGACAATGGTGATTGTGTAACTCGAAATGGAAATTCCGTGCAGGTTGTCTGTGCGAATAACGTGAATGAGTTGCGGAATGATGGAACTACCGCTGACCACGATGGCTACATAGCCAACAGGCGTAGCCGAAATTTGTGTGAGTAGTAATCCGAGCGCAGCCATAGCGGCAACGATGCGAAAGATAACTTGCCGTGGAATCTTTCCGTGTCGGTACACCACGGAGATAATGATTGTCTGCGCCAGTATGAATGAGATGTTCGCAAACCACACTGCGATGTCTTGTTGCAAGAGGCCGTATGTAAGCCACAGAGCTGAACCAACAAGTCCGTGAATGAGACCGAATGGTGAGATGCCGTGTGAGGTGTCGTGGCGAACCGCGCGCCATACCTGTGGCCAGATAAACGCAAGGCCAAGCCCGATGCACCACACCTGAAAGAACTGGGTCATGGCTTAGCGGTCGTGTGAGGGAACTCGACGCACATAATCGAGATCCATAAATGGGGAGGACATAATGAAATCAGCTGAAGCCCTGTTGCAAGCCACCGGAATATTCCAGACGACTGCAATACGTAAGAGAGCCTTGATGTCGGGATCATGCGGTTGTGGTTCTAGTGGGTCCCAGAAAAACAAAAGAACATCAACTTCGCCTTCAGAAATACGCGCGCCGATTTGTTGGTCGCCACCTAACGGACCACTACGAAGTCGCTCCACGGCAAGACCTGTTTGCTCGTTCACTAGGCGTCCGGTGGTGCCTGTGCCTACGAGAGTGTGGCGAGATAACTCGTCACGATGCGCTCCGACCCATTGCAACAATTCATCTTTCATGTTGTCGTGCGCCACAAGGGCAATTGTTTTCTTGGCTGGAACTGCCATCTCTACTTCGCTAATTGCCACACACAATGTTTAGCCCACCGAAGCGATGGACTGGTGGA
>JBIKZT010000097.1:0-4946 GCA_044354565.1 Ilumatobacteraceae bacterium | reverse complement strand
AGGTGCTCTTACTTGCAACTGCCGTCGTGCTGTACGGGGTTGAAATGACCGCCGTGGGTCTCCTTGAGGCATTCGTCACCATGGTGGTGGCTACTGCGGGACTCGGTTGCGTAGGTACTCTGTACGGAGGTCTTGCGGCTGGTGCCAAAGGGCGAGAGACACTTCTTCCGCTTCTTTTGTTGCCTGTCGTAGCGCCTGTCCTCATTGGTGCTACCCGCGCCACGGAGGCAGCGTTTGGAAGTGGCGGAACCGCCGTGTCCGAGGGGTGGCCATGGATTGGTCTTCTCGCGGTGTTTGCGGTGATTTTTGCTGTTGCTGGAACTGTTGCTTTCGGACCGTTGGTAGATGAATAAGGTTCGATTTTTCTCATCCGCTGTAGGCGGTCAGACTTAGTGAAGTGGAAGTGAACATGACCCCGAACTCGGGCACCGGAACTTCTGCCACACGTCGACTTGGCGTGCTGGTGATTGTGCTTGTGATTGCGCTCGCACTGTTTGGCCTGAAGTTCTCTGCCGAAGACGTTGTACAGGGCAGCACTGTTCGCATCATGTACGTACATGTACCTTCCATCTGGACTGCGTACATCGCTTTTATTCTCACCGCCATCTGCTCTGGTGTGTATCTGTCGCGCCGTCAACGCTCACTTGCATGGGATCGTGTTGCTGGCGCTTCGGCCGAAATTGGTGTGTTGTTTGTTGCCGTTTCATTGGTGACAGGCAGCTTGTGGGGCAGATTGACATGGGGAACGTATTGGGTCTGGGATGCGCGTCTCACCAGCACTGCATTCCTCTTCATTACGTATGTTGGCTATTTGGCAGTTCGCCGCCTCGATGGTACGCATCGTCAACGCGCACGCAGATCTTCCGTGATGGCACTTCTTGCGATTCTTGAAATTCCACTGGTGCATTTCAGTGTGAACTTGTGGCGGTCGTTGCATCAAGACGCATCAGTTGCCGACCCGAATGCAAAAGTCAAACTTGATGGCCTCATGTTGTTCTCATTGTTCCTTGGTCTTGTCACGTTTACGTTGCTGTTTGTTTGGCTGGTTCTTCATCGTCAGCGCACCATGTTGTTGGAAGATTCATTTGCCGACCGTGGGCTCGACGTTGCAATCGCCGAACGTCGAAATGAAGCAGGAGCGCAATAGTCATGGATCATGCAGCATTTATTCTGGGTTCTTGGATTGGCACTGCTGTTGCAGTAATTGCATACGCAGCATGGGTGTTGCGTCGTGGTCGCGCTCTCTCTAAGCACGCAAGTACTGAGGAAAAACCGTGGACCTAACGCCGCGCACAAACGATGAGAGTTCAGCTCCGTCTAGGAAGAAACGTCGTTGGATGCCAATAGTCATCGTTGTTGCCGCAATGAGTGCTGGCGGAGTAGTGGTGACAAAGTTTTTGACCAGCGCAATCGACTATTACTGCAATGTTGACGAGGTGGGATCACGCTCCGGGTGCGAAGGTGAACGTCGCTTGCGGGTGCAAGGAATTGTGGAAGAAGGCTCAGTGAAACAACAAGACGGCGGTACGTCCTTCGTCATGGTGTTTAACCTCGAGAAAATCAAAGTTGTATACGCGGGTGACCCCGGCGGCGTATTCCAAGAATGCATTCCTGTTGTCGCTCATGGTCGTGTTGTAGACGGCACGCTTGAAAGCGACCGCATCGAAGTGAAACATTCCAATAGTTATGTGGAAAAGAACAAGACGCGTTTAGATACGGCTAACAAAGAGGCAGCAGCATGCTCAGTGTCGGAGGGCTAAGCGGCCCAATTGGTCGCGCTTGTTTGTTAGTTGGCATCATCGGCGCATTCTTCGGACTGTTTGCTGCAGTGTCAGGCACCCGACAATCTGACGCAAAAGTCATGCGTCTCGTTCCACGCTTTGCTTTCCTATCGTGTGCAGCAGCAATCGCTGCGTTCGCAGCAATGGAATGGGGAATGATCACGCGTGATTTCTCACTTGCATATGTACAAAAAGTGGGCTCGTACAGTACGCCCGCGTTGTACAACTTCACCGCAGTGTGGAGTGCACTAGAAGGTTCAATCTTGTTGTGGCTTCTTGTGCTCACGTGCCTCACGGTGGGCATCGTGGTGAAGTACCGCACCCGGCTGAACGATCCGATGGTGGGTTGGGCATTGGCAACCATGAACGTTGTCATGTTGTTATTCTTTGTGCTCACACTGGGACCAGCGAACCCATTCAAAACAGGCACGCCTGGCGTGCTTGATGGACCAGGGCCAAACCCGTTGTTGCAAAACCACATCTTGGTGGTGTTTCATCCGCCCATCTTGTATTTGGGCTATGTAGGTATGACCGTGCCATTCGCTTTTGCAATTGGTGCACTCATCACTGGTCGTGTTGGAGAAGGTTGGCTCGTAGAAACTCGTCGATGGGCTTTGTTTTCGTGGGGCTTTCTCACGTTCGGCATCATCTTGGGTTCGTGGTGGAGTTACGAAGTATTGGGCTGGAGTGGCGTATGGGCGTGGGACCCAGTGGAGAACGCATCGTTCATTCCGTGGCTAACAGCTACTGCGTACATTCACTCGGTGCTCGTGCAAGAACGACGTGGCATGTTGCGTGTATGGAACTTGTCGCTATTGATTTCCACTTTCAGTCTCACAATTCTTGGAACCTTCCTCACGCGTTCCGGAATCCTGAACAGCGTCCACGCATTTAGTGATTCCGACATTGGACCCTTCTTGTTGACCTTCTTTGCAATCATCGTTGTTGTTTCAGTTGCTCTCATTGGTTGGCGTGGCGACAAACTGCGCGCACCAGGCACAATTGACTCGCCTTTGTCTCGTGAGGGTGCGTTCCTCGCCAACAACGTCATCTTCAGTGTGTTCGCATTCATTGTTCTGTTGGGAACAGTGTTCCCACTCATTGTCGAAGCATTACAAGATCGTCAATTAGTAGTAGGTGAGCCCTTCTTCGACACGTTGGCAGTTCCAGCAGGTCTCACACTGTTATTCCTTATGTGTATCGCGCCTGTGTTGCCATGGCGTAAGGCGTCGGGTGAGTTGTTGTCGCAACGTTTGTTCTGGCCAGCATGGGCGGGTATTGCTGCACTGGCACTCAGTGTTGTGTTGGGCGCTACTGGTCTTGAACCATTGCTTACATTTACTCTCGGTGGTTTCGCTGGTGGTGCTGCGCTGCGGCAATTGGTTTTGGCCACACGTCGTCAAGGACTGCGCGGACTTGTTGGTCGAGCCAATGGCGGCATGGTGGTGCACATTGGTGTGATCCTGATTGCTGTGGCGTTGGCCGCATCAAACAGTTACACACACAGCCAGGAACTCATGTTGAAGAAAGGTGTCGTTGCAACATTTGGTGGACACACTTTCGAACTAATGGGGTTTGAACAATCATCTGATGATCGTCGTTCGGTCATGTCTGCAGTTGTGAAAGTAGATGGCGGCAAGAGTTATGCGCCAGCTATTAGTAAGTTCACCTCTATGGGTACCAACATTGGGACGCCTTCAGTGAAGTCAACTTTTACAAAAGACATTTACATCACGCTTGAGCCACCTGTAAAACCAACGAGCAATTCAGCAAAGATAAAAGTGTTCATCAAGCCGATGATTATGTGGTTGTGGATTGGTGGCGGTCTCATGGGTATCGGCACCTTGCTGTCAGCATTCCCTGGAAGTCGCCGTCGCCCCACAGATCCAACGTCGGCTCCGGTTGGTGTTTCGGCATGAGTGAATCGCCTAAGTCGCGGCCAGTTGCGCCATACATCGCTGGTGCGGTGGGAACGTTGTTGGTTCTATTTCTCGTGGTCCTAGCGATTGCCAAGCCAGGTAAATCAGACTCAGCTTCATCTCCATTGCTTGGTGAACCAGCGCCAGTGGTGAAGTCCACTACAACCAACAATGAACCTTTTGATTTAGCTCGTCGCAAAGGCAGTTGGGTCGTGCTCAATTTCTTTAACTCAACATGCGTGCCGTGCCGACAAGAGCATCCGTTACTTGTTTCATTTGCGAAAGAACAATTGACATCAGAAGATCCTGTTGAGTTGTACACCGTGGTAAACGATGACTCTGATGGAGCAGTTAAAGCATTCTTTCAAACCAACGGTGGTGATTGGCCAGTTGTGCGAGACGACGATGGATCCATCGCGGTTGCATTCGGTGTTGCAAAAGTGCCGGAGTCTTGGGTGATTGACCCGAATGGTTTCGTACGACTTCGCATCTTGGGTGCCCTCACTGAAGGATTCCTCACGCAGCGACTCACTGAATTGAAGACACAGTTCGCAGGTGGAGCATGAAGAAGTTGAAGTCGTGGCCGGTATGGATGTTGATGGGCTTCCTTGTCGTTGCTCTGTTGGCAATTGGTTCTACTCGCGACTCTGGCCCAATGACACAAAGCGATCGCATTGATTCCATTACCAAACACATCGCATGCCCAACATGTGACGGGGAAAGCGTGTATGTATCTCGCGCAACAGCCGCAGAGAATATTCGTAAACAAGTGGCTCGTGATGTTGCTGCCGGTGAGTTGTCGGACGATGAGATCGTTGCTTCTATTGCTCGCACTTTCAAAGCGCAGGTTCTTCTTGTTCCTCGAGCAACCGGATTCGATTCGCTCGTTTGGGTATTGCCCATCGCGGTTCTTATTTGTGCAGTCGCCGGGCTGTGGGTGGCGTTTCGCCGTTGGCGCGCACAAAATGTTTTGGGTGCAACAGATGAAGATGTTGCAATGGTCGAAAAGTTGTTGGTTGAAGACCCCACAGACGAGGAAAATGTCTGATGTCTGACGACCTTCGCGATGAACAACGGTTCTTGTTGTCGTCTCTTCGTGATCTGGAAAAAGAAAGAGCAGCGGGTGACATCGATGACAACGACTACGCAGCTCTTCGTGACGGTTACATCGCCCGAACTGCCGCCATCACGCGCGAGATTGATGGAGCACTGCTTGAGAAGGCCGTGGAACCGCGTCGCTGGGCTC
>JBIKZT010000030.1:0-13656 GCA_044354565.1 Ilumatobacteraceae bacterium | reverse complement strand
GTTGCCAGTTGTGCGCTTTCGCCAGGAGTTTCATGAACGATGCTGCCTCGATACAGAACCAAGATTCGGTCGGACAATGACATCACCTCATCAAGATCTTCAGAGATAAGCAAGATTGCTTGTCCGGCGCTGCGAGCATCGTCGAGCAAGGCTCGTACGGTTTCAATTGCTCCCACGTCTAAGCCACGCGTAGGTGAACACACCACAAGCAACTTTGTGGCGGACCTGCCACCCGAAAGCTCACGTGCCAGCAATACTTTTTGAGCATTACCACCAGAGAGTTTGCGCGCGATGTGTTCGGGGCCATTGGCCTTAATCTCGAATTGATCAATGAGTCGTACGGCTTCTGGTTGAACAGATGCGCGATCAACAACGATGTGACGATCACGAGTGAGCAACAAGTTGTCGAGAATAGACATAGATGGAACTAATCCCATACCTAAACGGTCTTCTGGTACGTATGCCAAACCAAGTTCACGTGCGTGAATTGGACCGCGGTCTGTAGACATCGAGCCTGTGATTGCTACCGAACCACTGGTAGGAGATATCAGTCCGGCAATTGTGTCGGCGAGTTCTCGCTGGCCATTCCCCGCAACACCTGCGATGCCCACCATTTCGCCGGCGTGCACGTTGAAAGAGATGTCTGACAACACACTGACACCGCCAACATTCAACGACAAGTCGCGAATCTGCAGCACTTCATGACCCGTTGCGTGTGATGCACGCTGAGTGGTGAGTTCAATGTCTCGACCAACCATGAGGCGCGCTAACTCTTTTGTATCTGTTGTACCGCGACCAGACACATGGCCTGTGACGCGACCGTTGCGAAGAACTGTGACGCGATCTGAAATCTCAACGACTTCACCGAGTTTGTGACTGATGAAAACAATTGACTTGCCAGCTTGCGTCATGGCATGCACATTTTCGAAAAGCTTTTCTACTTCTGCAGGAACAAGTACTGCAGTGGGTTCATCAAGAAGCAAAATCTCTGCACCTTGATACAACGCCTTCACAATTTCAACGCGTTGACGTTGACCTACAGAAAGGTCTCCCACTGTTGCGCCAGGCTCAATGGGAAGACCATACGATTCGGCAACAGCAGACACACGGTCTTCTAATTCAGAACGATTCAGTCGGAACGATAAGTCGCGACTACCGAGAATGACATTCTCGGCAACAGTAAAACGTTCCACCAAACGGAAGTGCTGATGCACCATTGCAATGCCGTGTTGTAAACCTGCACGCGGCGATGACAATGCAATTCGCTCACCATTACGCGTGATGTGGCCAGAGTCAGGTTGGTACAGGCCGCACAACATTGCAGCGAGGGTGCTTTTTCCTGCACCGTTCTCACCAAGGAGTGTGTGTACTTCGCCAGGGAGAACGTCGAAGTCAACAGAGTCATTAGCAAGAACGCCAGGAAAGCGTTTAACAATGGAATGAGCCGAGAGTGCGCTAGGGGCCGCACCACTTTCGTGATGCGGCCCCTTCGCCACCTCGTGAGAGGTGTTAGTCATTTGTGAAATCAGCCCTTTGCGGAACCGATGACACCCTTAACGAAATAGCTCATGCTGAGAAGCGCACCGAGTTCGGCTTTTTCTCCTGCTGCAAGAACTTCTTTTCCGTCTTGGTCACTGATTGGTCCGGTGAATGGAGCAAATGATCCAGCAATGATTTCCTCACCCTTTGTGGTGATTGCTGATTGCGTATCTGCATCAACTGAATCACCGAAAGAAGCAAGTGTGACCATTCCGTCTGCCATTGAGCCGTAGTACTCATCGGTTGGGCATGTGCCGTCGGCAACTGCCTTCGATGTCTTTGAGTAGTAAGGACCCCAGTTCCATGTTGGAGCTGTGAGCCAAGCAGCAGGTGCTGCTTCTTTTACATCACTGTTGTAACCAACCCACTTGGCACCCTTTGCCTCTGCTGCAACACCGGCAGCAGTGGTGTCTTGGTGCTGAGCAAGAACGTCAACGCCTGCGTCAAGAAGTGACTCTGCAGCCTGCTTCTCGATGGTTGGGTCGAACCATGTCTTTGTCCATGTGACTTGCACTGTTGCATCTGGGTTCACAGATTGTGCGCCCAATGTGAATGCGTTGATTCCGCGAATAACTTCTGGAATTGGGAATGCAGCAACATAGCCAAGCTTGTTGTTCTTTGTTGCCTTACCTGCTGCCATACCACTGAGGTAACGAGCTTCTTCTGCAGCACCGAAGTATGTACCAAGGTTTGCTGGCAAAGCTGCGAAGTCAGCAAATGCGCCGCCGCCGTCTTTAGTAAGAAGGAACTTTGCACCTGTTGCCCACTGGAAGCACACATCTGGGTACTTCACTGCAACGTTGGCCATTGGTGATCCGTAACCGAATGAGGTTGCATAGATGACGTCATAACCTTCTGATGCGAGTTGTTCGAAAGTCTTTTCAGAATCTGCGTTGTCTGCAATGTTCTCAACGCGCTTTACTTCGATACCAAGATCTTTTTCAAGCTGCAAGATGCCTTGCTCGTGCTGGTATGTCCAGCCCTTGTCGTCAGGTACACCGAGGTATACAACTGCGACTTTTACGTCGGTTGCTTCTGCTGGTGCACTTGTTGTGTCTGATGATGAATCGCTTCCACCGCATGCTGCGACGAGAAGTGATGCTGTAGCTGCAACTGCTGCAAGCTTCCAGAATTTCTTCATGTTTAGGGTCTCCCTGGTTTGTGGCACCTCTGACAGTGCCGATGTGGAAACCTTACTCTGTTCTATTCGCTCCTAAATAATGGCGAAATAGGGGGTTTGGGCGCGATTTGCTGCGAGCGGTTGGGGGCCGAGAGTTGTAGCCCGAAGTCCAGAGGTACACTCAAAGTCTTCCCAGGAGAGGTGCCAGAGTGGCCGAATGGGGCGCCCTGCTAAGGCGTTGTCCGTCTTAAAGCGGACCGTGGGTTCAAATCCCACCCTCTCCGCCATATGAGTTTGCTCCGCAAGTCTCTGGCAGCCCTTGTGGTTGCAGGCGCACTGACATTCAGTGGGCCCGGCCCAAATTGGGCCTCTGCTGCGACGACCTGTACCAAGACCTACACCGTGAAACCAAACGACTCGTGGAGTCGCATTTCCGACAAAGTCAACGTGACTATGAAGGCGTTATTGACAGCAAATAAGGCCTCAACCGACACCTTCTTGTTGATCGGCGATGTCATCTGTCTTCCTAAATCGGCCAAGGCCCAGGACACTGGTAGTGGTGCTCTTCAGCTGAAGCCCCCAGCAAAGAGGTATTCGGCCAAGAAGTCCGAAGCCATTATCCGCGAGATTTGGCCGGACGATCTTGATGGTCGTGCAGTCGCTATTGCGAAGCGAGAGTCGAAGTTGAACGCAGCCGCGTGGAATGGGTGCTGCGTGGGGCTGTTCCAGATCAACTGGTCTTCCCACAAATCGTGGCTGAAGGGCATGGGGGTCACTTCGGCGCAACAGTTGCTTGACGCCAGAGTCAATGCCAAGGCTGGTTTGGCTATCTATAAGCGATCAAACGGCTGGGGTGCTTGGGAGTAATTACGGCTGTAACATTCATTACTCATAACTAGCGCTCGTAGCTTAATGGATAGAGCATCTGACTACGGATCAGAAGGTTGTAGGTTCAAGTCCTGCCGAGCGCGCCAATTGCAATCATTATCGTGATTTTCGATTCGTCTGAAAAGATTTCGGTACTATCGGGACATGTCCGATACATCACTGCCACCAGATTTTCCTATTGAAGATTCACCGAGCGATTCACCGTCTGAACTAGTGGAAAAGCGTACGTGGCGCCGTGTATTTAAGTTCCTCAAATGGGATCTCATAGTAAGCAACTCTGTCGCGGTACTCACCACCTCCATTGTTGCCGTCACAGCGATGTACGCAACCCTCACCACTACAGACAAGAACTTGGAAGAGTCGCGACGAGGTGCACGAGTATCTGCACTTGTAGATGAATGGTCGGTCACCATTGCTGACGCGGCAGCCGCTATTGAATTGCTAGATCAACGTGCCAATGACTTATGGGCATTTGGTGCTGCATATGAACAACAAGGCGTCATCTTGAACGAAGCAATGGAAAATGAAACGGCGAAAGAGAAGGAATATCTCAAAGTCCGGCAGAACATCGCGTTCTCCAGCGCTAAGGCTGGCCTTGTTTCTTCCACCGTCACGAACAAGTGCCTTGACAAATTTGTAACCATGCTTGACACGTGGCAGAACGCATTGAACTGGACACGATCTACATTGCTCTTAGAAGATGGTGTTCAAAGCGGCATTGAGGCAGTTGCTATGCAACAAGACGGTCGTACCGCATTATCGAACTCACTAACTATTGTGCGTGAGTTGGCTCGAACCGAACTAGACACCGCGGGCACGGACGGTTCTTCAGTGAAGTGTGATATTCCTGACGAAGAAAAATTGTGGCAGAAATTAGTGCCCGAAGATTCTGCACAATGACACATGACTATGTAAAGAGATAAGTCTCTGTACACCTAACAGTGCACGTGTGTTAACGAGCAATTAACTGTTGCATCGTAAATTCGGCAGATGCATTTACATAAAAAATTTGTACCAGTTGTTTCACTGTGCCTTTCGTTAGGTATAGCAACGGTGGTTTCTGTTGCCCCTACTCAATATGGGACCAAGGCTGCATCAGCGGCAACTGGCATATCACTTGAGTTTTTAGGCAGAGCCAACAGTGGTTCAGGCAATGCGGGATCTGAGATTGCTGCATACGATGTGAAATCGAAACGTCTCTTCGTTACAAACGGCGCCACGAATAACATCCAAATTTTTGATATTGCGAATCCAAGCAGTCCAGCCCTTCTGAAGAATGTGGACCTGGGTGCTCTCGGAGTGACTGGAATTCAGAGTGTTGCTTCAAAGGCTGGGTACGTCGCAGCGGCTGCTTCTGTAGGCGGAAACAATCAGGCTGCTGGAAAAGTATTTCTCATGGATGTTGATGGAAACATTGACAAGCGTGCAACAACAGGCATCGTTGTTGGAAGTTTGCCCGACTCAGTTCATTTCTCACCGAATGGGAAGTTTCTACTTTCCGCAAACGAAGGTGAACCACGTGACTATTGCCTCACGGATGGTGTATTGCCAACAACGACCGACCCAAACGGCTCAGTATCAGTTATTGACGTGACGTCAACAACTCTTGCGACAACGACTATCGACTTTTCAAGCTTTAATGCGAACGCGGCAGATATTCGTACCGCTGGTGGAAGAATCTATGGTCCAGGCGCAACGGTTGCTCAAGACATTGAACCGGAGTACATCGCGATCACAGCAGATTCCAAGAAGGCATTTGTAACGCTTCAAGAAAACAACTCTGTTGCTGAAATCGACTTGACGACTAAGAAGATCACCAAAGTCATGGGCCTTGGCTACAAGGATTTTAATGCAACTGGAAAGGGATTGGATCCTTCAGACCAAGACTCAAGCAGCAACTCGGGAATCAACATCGCAAACTGGCCAGTGAGGGGCATGTATCAGCCAGATGCAATTGCTTCGTTCAGTGACGATGCAGGCAACCACTACTTCGCTACTGCAAACGAGGGTGACGCGCGTGAGTACAAGTGCCTTCTTGGTGGTCTTAGCTCGGGCTCGGCCCAAGCAGAAGATGAACGTGTCTCTGCAGTCGGTGTGGATGGAACCGCTCTTGCTTCAACAGTGGCAACTGCCTCCAACCTTGGTCGTCTAGGAGTAACTCGTTTCGAGCCTTCCACCTACACAAACGGAGGAACTGCTCTTACTGCTGCCTCAGCCACAGACTTCACATCGTTGTACACATTGGGCGCTCGTTCACTGAGCATTTGGAAGAGCCCAACCGGAACAAACTCAATTGCTGGTGCAACGCTCGTGGGCGATACCGGTGATGCCATCGAGAAAAAGATTGCAGAACTGCTGCCCACATATTTCAATGGTGATTGGAGCACCCGCACTGGTACACCAAACGCGAAGGATTCACGTAGTGACAACAAAGGCCCAGAGCCTGAAGGTTTGGCGGTTGCAAAGGTATTTGGCCGCACCGTTGCATTCGTAGGCCTTGAGCGCATTGGTGGCGTGATGGCGTTCGACATTTCATCTCCTTCCAACCCGACGTATCTGACGTACACAAACTCATCAGTTTTTACTGGAGTTGGTGGAGCCAACTTTGCAACAGCTGGTGCACCAGCCGGTGACGTATCGCCAGAAAGTGTCCTGTTTGTCAAAGCATCTGAAAGTCCAACCGGAGATCCATTGGTCATCGTGGCTCATGAATTGAGTGGAACAACTGCCATCTACAAAGTCGTGGGCAGCACAACAACTCCAGCACGCCCAACGAATGTGGTTGCGAGCCTCTCGAAGTATTCTGCCAAGGTCTCTTGGGCAGAGCCTGAGGACGACGGCGGAAAGCCATTGACCTCGTACGTTGTAAAAGCTGTACCAGGTCCAGACTTCTGCACCACTACAACAACAAGTTGCGTGATCAAGGGCTTGCAAGCTGGCGTGAAGTACCGATTTACGGTTGCTGCACGTAACAGTGATACCACGGGCTCAGCGTCTATCGCTTCTAACTACGTACAACCCAAGTTCTTCGCTACGAACGTTGGTCGAACAATTTCGATTGCAAAGAAACCAGCCACAAATTTCGCGACAGACGTAGCAATTTTTGTGAAGGATCGAAACGTATCGGTGGGAGTAGTTACGCCAAAGTCAAAAGTTAAGGGCCAACAAGTAGTTCGCTATTCAATTGAACTGCGAGATCAATCTGGCAAGACGATTGATGAAAAACTCTCTGTGACTAAAGCTGGAGCGACTGTTGTTACGACAATTGAATCCGCTCAGAGTGGACGAGTACGCGTGGTTGTAGTTGCAAGCAGTACCAATTCGAAAAAGACCGTCTGGAACGGACCATTCATCACACTCAAGTGAGTCGTGGTTCGAGGGTTTCAATACCTCGAATGAAAAGTTCTACTAACTGAGTCAGGCTGTTGTCCAGAGCGTATGGCTCTGGATGACCGCTGTCTTTTTCCAAAACGCAGAATCCGTGCAGTGCGCTGCGCAGACTACGGGCGCAGTGTGCACGCTGGGCAGGTGTGAGTTGGTAACCATCTAATGCTGTGGTGAGTGTCGCCACCACGCGAGTGAGCGACAACTCAATGTCTGCATCACCTACCGAAGGCACACGATCTGTTGCGCTATACAAACCTGGGTGCTCTTGAACAAACGTGCGCCATGCATGGGCAGCTGCCAACACGGCATGTTCACGAGTAGTGCCTGCTATTGCTGTGTTGAGCGCGTCAACCAATAAATCGCGGGCGCGCAACGAGAGAAGCATCCACAACTCTTCAATACCCGTGACGTGTTTATACAAAGCAGGTTGTTTTACGCCGGCATCAGATGCAATGCGACTCAGCGTGACTGCATCAATGCCTTCAGCGTCGGCAATCAGCATTGCCTTATCGATAACCGTGGCTCGGTTGAGACGTTGTTTCTGGATTGGCATCAGAACTGATGAAAGAATCGTGAGATCCAACCAGAGATCCGCTGTTGGTGAAGTGGTTGTTTCAATGTTTTGCGTGCGCCTTCGGCTTTCTCTTCGCCGAATAGTGCAAGCCGCGTGGCTAGCAAACTGTCTGCAAGGGCAGGCGAAAACTCTGGGTGCACTTGCAGTGTCCATGCGCGCTCGCCAATCAACATGCCGCCGATAGGGCAATAGTCGGAACGGGCAAAGAGGCGTGCGCCGTTAGGCAGGCTCATCACTTGGTCTTGGTGGCTTGCGGCAAGCACGATATCTTCAGATGAATCCATCCATGGTGGTTGTTCAACTATTTCGTACGACTTTGCACCAATGCCCCAGCCGTAATCGGCCTTTGCCACTGTTGCACCTAATGCCTGGCCCATAAGTTGATGCCCAAAACAAATGCCTACATAAGGCGTTTCTTTCGCCACCATGTCTCGTAGCAACTGTTCAACATCACGCAACCATGCGTGGTCGTCGTACACACTGAGACGACTGGGTGAACACATCCAGCCATCTTGTTCATCTAACGAATCAGGTAGTTGACCGTCGTCGCATCTGTATGTGGTGAGTTCAATGCCGAGTGGCTGTAACAACTCTGCATACAACTCGGGATAGTCGCCGCCTACATGCAGACTGCCGGCATCAATATGCCCAACAAGCAAAAGACCAATGCGCTTCATCGGAATGAGAACACCTTGGTGGGACCGCCTTCAAGTGCTGGCAAGTATCCACGCTCGCGCAGGATAGGCATGACACCTTCTCCAAACCAGTAGGCCTCTTCCAAATGTGGATAGCCAGACATGATGAAAGCGTCGATACCAAGCTTGTGATACTCAACGATTCTGTCTGCAACTTCTTCGTAACTACCAACAAGCGCAGTGCCAACGCCACCGCGGACCAGGCCAATGCCTGCCCACACGTTCGGGTGAATTTCTAGTTTCGAAAGATCGCCACCGTGTAAATCAAACTGCCTGCGTTGACCAACAGATTGTGTCTTCAAGAAATCTTCACGGGCAACAGCAATTGCATCGGGTGACATTGAGTTCAAGATGTTGTCGGCAACGGCCCACGCTTCTTCACTTGTTGGTCGAGCGATGGTGTGAAAGCGAATACCAAAACGAACGGAGCGACCATGAGCAGCGGCTTTGGCAGCTACACGCTCGTGTCGTTCTTTGATTGCTTCTGGTGTTTCACCCCAAGACAAATACAAGTCAACGTTTTCCGCTGCGACGTTTTCCGCCGCATCGCTTGCACCACCAAAGTAGATGGGTGGAATAGGCGAGGGGACTTCGCGTGTGGTGGCATCTGTAACTTCAAAGAACTTGCCTTTGAAACTAAACGGCTCACCAGACCATGCTCCGCGCATGACTTGCACAAATTCTCCGGTGCGTTCGTAGCGCGTCTCTTTGTCTTCGGTAATTCCAAATCGAGCGAGCTCTGCTTGTTCTGCACCAGTCACGATGTTCACAATGCAACGCCCGCCAGACATGCGCTGCATGGTGCTTGCCATTTGTGCAGCCAACGTTGGGGTAAGCAAAGCAGGACGAAATGCAACAAGAAATTTGATACGTGATGTGAGCGCAATGAGAGACGAAGTTGCCAGCCACGCATCTTCACAGCCCGTACCACACGGTGTGAGAAGTGCTTCGAACCCTAGGTCTTCGCATGCGCGAGCAACTTGCGCGAGGTAATGATGGCTAGGGGAACGGTTCACAGATGTTTCATCTGGCAATACGTCGCGTGAATCGCCGCCGGTGGGTAAAAACCAATTCATTTCAATCATGGTGGTGTCTTTCTGGTGTGTGATTACAGATCTAAGGGAATAAGGCGAATAGTGAAATAGGAAATAGCGATAACAAGGACCCAGGAGAAAACACCGAGCATTAGTGGTCGCATTCCGAGAAGACGCAGCTTCTTTATATTGACTCCGGCCCCGAGCCCTACCAGTGCCATTGCTAACAATGTCTTCTCAATGTGTTTTGAGTTTGTGATGATGTCGTCCGACAATACGCCGGTGGTGCGAACTGCTACTGCAAGAAGAAACAGAACAATGAACATAGGAAGTGGTGAGACTTTCGCAGTGCTTCGTGTTTCTGATTTGCGTTGCGAGATGTGACTGTGGCGGTAGGCCATGATGGCAACAAGCGGTGCGAGCAATACAACGCGCGTGAGTTTTACGATGACGGCAGGTGAGAGTGACTGTGGTGAATATGCGGTGGCTCCTGCAACTACTTGCGCAACGTCGTGCACTGAAGAACCTGCCCACATACCGAAACGCACGTTGCCCATATTGAACAAATGACCAAGGGCTGGAAGCGCAAAGATGGAAATGCTGCCGAAGAGTGTGACGAGTGCAATTGCATAGGTGGCATCTTCTTCATCACCGTCGACTGCACCCACCATTGCACTCACAGCAGAAACACCACAGATGGAATAACCAGTAGCCGTGAGTAAGCCAAGGCCAGGTGACACGTTGAGCAGACGTGCAAAAAATTGTGTGCCGAAGAATGTGATTGCGACAACTGCGATCACAGCGACAAAGCCACGACTACCGAGTTTGGCAACTTCATTGAATGACAACTGCAGACCGAGTAAAACGATGCCTGCTCGCAGGATGTGACGCGATGAGAATTTCAGACCTTCATCACACTGAGAGGGAATGACACCAATGTTTCCTAAGACAGCACCGATGAGTAGTGATGCCGTGAGAGGCGAGACGCTGCTCCACAACCAATTGATGTTGAACCCACAGAACACCGCAACTGCTGCAAACAGCACGCCAGGGACCAATGTCCTTGTGCGGGTAAGGGAAACGGCCAAGGTCGGCATGGTTAGAGACTCTAACAAGAGGCCAGCCCCCTGCGACACAGGGCGCTCGCCGTAGAGTTTTCCCCTATGGACAAAGGGGACGGGCGGCTAGGGAAGAAAGCCGTGGCTCGTAGAGGGGCTGTGTATCTAGCCCTCTTGACTGTTGCTGTCGCCCAACCGTTGTTGCAGTTGTACGGCACGAGTGTCGCTGTTTTCGCTTCAGCTAATTACGAGGGCGCCATTGTTGTGATGTTTGGTCTCGTCGTGGTGCTTGTACCGACCGCAGCCTTTACCGCCATAGACGTTGTAGTTACCTCACTGCATCCAACACTTGGGATGTGGGTGCATCGACTACTCGTCATGGTGGCGTCGTGGGCAGTAGCACTTGTTGTGCTGCGTAATCTCAGTTTTGGCCCGTGGGGTGTCGACTTGTTGTGGACATGCATGATTGCTGCTGCGTTGACATGGCTGATTGATCAACGTTCTGCGGTGCGAAGTTGGGTGACGTATTTGTCGCCGCTTTCAATAGTGGTTGCTGTGTCTTTTGTAGTGTCGGCAATGTCTGTGATCTCGCCACCACAAGCAGAAGTGCTTGCGATTGAGAAGGATTCGATTCCTCAGGTAAGCAGTGGGACACCGCGTGATCAAGTAAGTGTTGTATGGATTGTTCTTGATGAAGCGCCACTCTGGCCCCTCATGACAACAACTGGCGAGATCAATGCAAATCGATACCCAGGTTTTGCAGCCCTTGCATCTTCGTCTACTTGGTACAGAAACGTGCTAGCAACATCACAAACAACAACAGATGCTGTGCCTGCAATGCTGACTGGAAAATGGCCTGTGTCGAATACTTCGCCAGTATTGGTGAAGCATCCCAAAAACCTGTTCACACTGATGAACGGTCACATGGCGATGGACGCACACGAAGTTGCTACTGCTTTGTGTCCAAAAAAAGTATGTAACAAAGTTTCTGTTACAGGTGGTGACCACATTGCGTTCCCTGGTGGCACGAGCACGACTGTCACAGACACGACAGTTCCTATAGAGGAAGAAGTAGTGGTATCACGGCGAACCCCGTTCACCTCTTTCTTGAAAGATGCACTGGTAGTTGTGGGCCACAAAATATTGCCGAAAGAATTGCGTAGTCGACTGCCCGCGATCGATGAAGGCTGGGGTGGTTTTGGGGCAATGGACAATGGCGAAATTGACAATGACATAGCAACGTCCACCACAGTTCCTGGGCCTACGACGACACTTTCTCTCACTGAAGAAAAGAAGCAAAGCGCAAACTCCACCACGGTGCAGGAATGGGAAAGTGGCGGCCCGATGTCGCAAGTGCCGGTGTTAGATGAAGTGATCAACCGTGCTGCGCGCGCAGATCGCCCCACATTGCATTTTGCGCATATGCTCACACCTCATCGCCCGTGGATGCTCACGCCTGACATGCGCCGTTCACGGGCATTAAACACTGATAAACGAAGCAACACAATAATTGACAATGTACGAGATCAATACCAAGCGCATCTGCTGCAATATGTTGCAACTGACAACATGATTGCCAAACTGGTGACAGATTTGAAACGTTCGGCAAATTGGAATCGAACGATGGTGATTGTTACTGCTGATCATGGATTGACATTTGAGCCGGGAGAAAGTAAGCGTTCGAAGATCAACGTGAAGAGTTCGGCAGCACTTGAAGATATTTACAGAGTTCCACTTTTCATCAAATACCCGGACCAATCTGTTGGTGAGGTGAACGACTGTGCAACTTCTTCCATTGATATTTTCCCGACTGTTGTGGCCGCCACTGGCATTGACGCAGGCTGGACTTTTGACGGTGTAGATCTAAAAACGTCGTGCCCAGTTCGTGAGTCTCGAAAAATTGTGTGGCCTACGGGATCTCACTTGTTGTCTACGACATTTACTGACACCGTAAAGCGCGCTGTGCGATATGACGAATGGATTGATGCCGAAGGCAATGCCGAAGACATCATTCGCGCTGGTCAACACGGTGACATCATCAACGGTGCAGTAATGACACCAACTGGCCCTGACATGACAGATCTGTCGTGGTCATTGCGTCATCCAGAGGATTTCAATGCAATTTCTGAATCGTCATTCTTTGAAGACGGTGAATTTGGATTTGTACCAGCTCAAGTAAGGGGTGACCTGACTGCACAACAAACGTTTGGCCCAGATGCCGAAGGGGTATTGGTGTACAACGGGATAGCTGTTGGCATGGTGTCTGAACTCGCCGGACTACAAAAAAGTGCCAGTACGACTTTCCGTTCAACTCTTAATTGGAAGTATCTACACGGCCCGCCAGTAGGAGCAGGTCTTGAGATGTGGGTAGTGCAGGGCACTGGTGCAGCCAGAGCGATTCAGCGAGTCGCGACTCCCTAAAACTGGCGAAGACTATGAAATTGGTTTAGCCGTTGGTGGTGAAGCCCGCAAGAGCGAGGGCTTCATTGATGGTGCTGGCTCGGCGAAGCGTGATGCCTTCAGCCTTGTCTGGAGCACTGGCAGGAACAATGGCCTGAGTGAACCCGAGGCGAGCAGCTTCGTTGAGCCTGCGCGAGAGGTGACCCACTTGACGTACTTCGCCGGCAAGACCAACTTCTCCCATGACAACTAAGTCTGCTGGTAACGGAATGTTGGACACCGCCGAAACAAGTGCGAGGCACAAACCAAGATCTGCACCAGGCTCTGTGAGTTTCACGCCACCAACTACAGACGCGTACACCTCGTGGCCTGCAAGGCTGACGCGTGCGCGACGTTCGAGTACCGCAAGCAACATAGATAAACGACCTTGGTCGACACCTTGTGCACTGCGACGCGCAGGCACAGCAGAGTTCATTGGGTTTGTGAGTGCTTGCAATTCCACAAGCAAGGGTCGTTGACCTTCAATAGTGGGAACAACAACTGAACCAGGAACACCAGTGCGACGATCGGTGAGGAACAACTGACTTGCATCGGGAACACCAGTGAGACCAGTTTCGGTCATTTCAAAAAGTCCGAGTTCATTTGTGGGACCGAAACGATGTTTCGATGCACGCATGAGGCGCAATGCATTGTGACGTTCACCTTCAAACGAGAGAACAGTGTCGACCACATGTTCGAGCACGCGTGGTCCAGCGAGCCCGCCCTCTTTGGTGATATGGCCAACTATGACAACTGAAATGTTTCTGCGTTTTGCTTCTTGCACTAACCGATGTGCGCAACCACGAACTTGAACAACAGAACCTGGCGACGAACCAAGTTCAGGATCGACAACAGTTTGAATGGAGTCGATAACTACTAACGATGGAGAGATCTTGTCGATAGCAGCGATGATGTTTGGCAA
>JBIKZT010000096.1:0-4997 GCA_044354565.1 Ilumatobacteraceae bacterium | reverse complement strand
AGATCGAAAAGTTCCTTCAAGACATCACTGACGACCGTCAGGATTAGTAGCCGAGTCGCTCCAGGCGGTCCAGATTCTGTTGCCAGTCTTTGTCGACAACCACATGCAACTCGATGAAGGCACCTTCAGGCATCTGAGCACGAACCTGTATCCCTACTTGCTTCAGGAGTTCACCACCCTTGCCGATGACCATTCCCTTTTGACTCTCGCGCTCAACATAAATCTCGCAACGCACTCGTGGCCATTCCCACTCGGTCACTTTCGTAGCAACTGAATACGGCAGTTCATCTTTCAACACTGCAAGAAGTTGCTCGCGCACTAGTTCTGCCACCCACTGGGAATCATCAGTGTCTGTAACCATGTCGGCTGGGTAATACTCCGGACCCTCAGGCATGCGTGCAGCAAGCGCAGCGAGAAGTTCAGGAACACCTTCGCCAGTTCGTGCAGACACTGGGAAATACTCAGCAGCTTCAAGCGCAGAAACAGCCTGCAATTGCGACATCAATTGCTCTCGCGTTGCTTTGTCGGATTTATTCACAATCACAAATGCGTTCTTGATGTCGATGCGATCTGCAACCCATTGGTCACCCTTACCGAACGGTTTACATGCATCAATAATGAGACACACGATGTCTACATCTTTCACACTGTCGAGAGCAGTTGCATTCACTCGCTCACCTAGTGGCGTGACAGGCTTGTGAAGACCAGGAGTATCGACAAAAACAATCTGAGTTTCGCCTCCGTGGTACACGCCACGAATACGAGTGCGAGTCGTTTGCGGCTTGTTGGAGACGATGGAGATCTTGACTCCACAAATTGCGTTCACCAATGTTGACTTCCCAACATTTGGTCGACCAACAAAGGTCACGAATCCACTGCGCACATCAACAATGTAGTGACTTTTACACTGCAGTGTGCAAAATAATGAATCTTCACTCTTTTGATGACTTGAGATGAGCGAGGGTGCATGACTTCAACCCAACACACCTGACACACTGAAGACATGTTTTCTTATGCATTCAAAAACTTGGATCCGAAAAAGTGGTTCGACCGCATGCACCCCCAAACGCTTGCCATCGCAATGTTCCTTCTCTACATCGATGGGGCTTTTGCGGTTGTCGCACTTCTCGACCAGTCGGGAGAGATCGGCTTCCTGCGCCTTCTCGGTGGCCTAAACCTGCTCTTTGCCTTATGCATGGTGGTCGCATACATCGGGGGCGCATTCCTTATGGCCAACGGCAAGCGTCTTGGGTGGATCATTGCCGTAGCCGCATCCTTCTCGCCCTTTATTGCACGTCAGTTGATCACCCTGAGTACGAACTACGGAGATACAACCTGGGTCCTCACCGGTGGCGACACCATCGGGTTCCTGTTCGACGCGGCATTGGTTGCTCTCTTACTCCATTCCATGACCCAGCAATACGTCAAAAGATGGCTCCGTTAATCCCTCAACCCTTGCGCTGTGACACACTGAGTACATGGCACCACGACATATTGAATCCATCGAAGCACTAAAAGGCCTTATCGGCGAACACCTCGGGTACTCCGAGTACATGGATGTCTCGCAAGAGCGCGTCAACGAGTTCGCAGAAGCGACCGGAGACTTTCAGTGGATTCACATCGATGTTGAAAAAGCAAACGCTGGCCCTTTTGGCGGCCCAATCGCACACGGTTACCTCACTTTGTCCCTCGGACCTGTACTTCTGCCTCAGGCATTCACCGTTGGTGGTATTGCAATGGGAGTGAACTACGGCGCAAACAAGGTTCGTTTCATCGCTCCAGTAAAAGTGGGCTCTCAGATTCGTGCTGGCTTCAAGCTTCTTACAGTTGAAGACACAGCTGGTGGCGCACGCGTCACCCTCGAGGCCACCTTCGAGTGCGAAGGCGCTTCAAAGCCTTCGTGCGTTGCGGAAGTTATCTACCAGTACTTCGCCGGCTAACTAACTCTTTTAGCGAAAGTTGGGAATTACTTTCGTCGCAAACAGTTCAAGAGTCTTAGTTGATGGGTAATCAGCACACCACGGAATGAACCCGGTGCATCCCGCGTCTAGATACTTCTGAATCTTTTCGCTCACTTGCTCTGGCGTGCCCACCAAGGCCTTGGCTCGCCAAGACTCAGCGGGTTCGCCCCAAAGATTCTTAGAGCCAGCCTCAATGATTTCTTTCTCAGTTTCACGAATGAATACTTCGCTAGAGATGGTCTTACGAATGGTGTCCTCGTCTCGACCGATGATGCGGCAATGATCTTGCAAGATTGCACGCTTCTTTGTGAACTCTTCTAGCGAGCTTCCGAAGTTCGACACGTCGGCATGTTCGGCAACAACGCGCAGGGTCAACTGCTCTCCACCGCCGCCGATCCATACGGGCGGAGTTGGTTGCTGCAATGGCTTGGGGTCACAATTTGCGCGAGACATCTTGTAGTACTTGCCGTCGTAGTTTGTCTCTGCGTTTGTCCACATTGACTTCACGATTTCGACAGTCTCGCGCAGCATTCCTATGCGGTCAGAAGGCTTTGCAAATTCGTAGCCGTAGCCCTTGTATTCACTTTCGTACCAACCAGCGCCGATGCCCCAGTCGAGGCGACCGCCAGAAATGACGTCGACGGTGGATGTGATCTTTGCTAACAGACCTGGGTTTCGGTAACTGTTGCAACCCACCATCTGTCCAAGCCTGATGCGGCTCGTGCGCTGACTGATTGCAGCAATGGTGGTCCAACATTCAAAAACTGCTTCTTGTGCCGGCTTTGGAACATTGTGGAAGTGGTCATAGACCCAAATTGAGTCATACCCAAGTTTTTCAGCGAGAACTGCGACATCTACAGATGTCTGCCACTGGGCTTGAGCACCCTCAATGCCAGCAAGTTCCATCTTCCAGCCTTGTGGAATGAATACTCCGAAAATTGGATTGTGGGAATTGTTCGACATAGTCCCTCCTTGCACATCGAGGTTATCGTTCATCTATGTCGCTCTTCCCACCCGCAGTTCTCAGCATCGCCGAAATACACGAGGCGATCGCCGCCACTCGACCAGATGAAGAGTGCCTCATATTTCGTGAGAAGCGTTTCACATGGAATGACATCACACTTCGCACTCGCCAACTAGCTAACTACCTGGCATCGCAAGGTCTTGGCTGCCAGACCGAACGAGATTCATTGTTGAATTGGGAGTCTGGACAGGATCATCTAGCTATCTATCTTCACAATGGCAATGAATACCTCGAGGCAATGCTCGGTTCTTGGAAAGCACGCGTTGCGCCATTCAACGTGAACTATCGCTACGTAGCCGAAGAGCTTGAATATCTGCTGAAGGATTCGAACGCCTCAGCTTGCATCGTGCACTCGCGGTTTGCACCACTGCTAGCAGCAGTTCGTCCAATGCTGCCGAATCTTCGCGTTGTAATTCAGGTGCCGGACTCCTCTGGCAACCCATTGCTCGATGGTGCGGTTTGGTACGAAGATGCGCTCGCTCAATCACCCAGCTCAAAACCTGCTGCTGGTTATCACGGCGATGATTTATACATCCTGTACACGGGCGGTACCACCGGAATGCCGAAGGGTGTTCTCTGGCGAAATGCTGACGCAGTTGTTGAATGTTTTGGCGGATCGAAGACAGCCGCCACTGTTGAAGAATTCGTTGCAGAGGCAACGGGCGCGCTGCGTGCTGTTCCTAGTCCGCCGTTCATGCATGGCGCTGCACACTGGATCGCCATGCGTACATGGTTGTCAGGTGGCACCATCATCGTTCAGTCGCAGCCAGACCGCCTTGACGCTGATGACATCTGGGGAATCATTGAAGCCGAGCGTGCAAACTTCCTGCTGATTGTCGGTGACGCCTTTGCGCGACCTCTCCTTGATGGTCTCGCGACCTCAAATCATGACTTGTCGTCACTGCTCTCCATATTGTCGGGCGGCGCACCCCTCTCGGCGAACCTGAAAGTTGAATTCCACTCGTACCTACCGAACGTCATGGTCGTAGATGGACTTGGGTCATCTGAAGCAGGCGGCCAACTGTCGCAAGTTGCAACAGGCGAATCATCAACTACTGGCGCATTTCCATTAGCACCACAAAATCACATCTTGTCTGAAGACCTCACTCGTGAACTTGAAGCTGGTCACGAAGACCTTGGATGGTTGGCCAAAAGCGGACGCTTAGCCCTGGGCTATTTGCATGACGAAGCAAAGACCAAAAAGACATACCCAGTTGTTAATGGAGTTCGCTATGTAGTTCCTGGTGATCGCGCACGACTCACAGCAGACAACATGATTGAAGTACACGGGCGCGACTCTGTCACCATCAACTCCGGTGGAGAGAAGATTTTCGCCGAGGAAGTGGAAGCCGCCGTCAAAGCACATCCCGATGTATATGACTGTGTCGTAGCGGGTCGCCCGAGCGAACGCTGGGGAAACGAAGTCGTAGCTGTAGTGCGTCTAAAAGAAGGCGCTCAACCTAACGAACAGTCACTACTCGCAGAAGCTGAGAACCACATTGCGCGCTACAAATTGCCGAAAGCATTCGTATTTGTACCCGCCATTGTTCGTTCACCAGCAGGTAAAGCAGATTATCGATGGGCGAAACAAACCGCCCTCGATGCTGCCAAATAATCAGAACGCTTAGATCGGGAGATCGCCAGTAGCAGTACGAGTACTACCGGTATCAGTAAACGCTTTGATAGTGATTTCAGCGATGCGCATTTGATGAATTTCGTCTGCACCATCAGCAAAGCGAGCCCAACGCGCGTTTTGCGCCATGCCAGCAAGAGGCGTATCAGTTGAGTACCCCAATGCTCCGTGCACTTGAATCGCGCGGTCGATAATGCGGTTCAAACTATTAGCAACAAAGTGCTTGGCCATTGAAACTTCTTGACGGAAGTCCGTACCGGCATCAATCTTTGATGCTGCGTGAAGAATCATAAGTTTGCACTGGTACAACTCCATAGCCGAGTCAGCAATCAACCACTGAACACCCTGCTTCTCTGCGAGTAGCGACCCATGCGAGTAA